>JAYUVR010000001.1:0-18324 GCA_043753955.1 Archangium sp.
TGTCAGCCACCCAAAACTCTCTGGCGAGTTCCACCTCGGGGAAGTACTGGGAAGGCGCTTTGGCAACGGGCGGCACCGCGCTGTTGATCGGCGCCGTCAGCGAGCCAATCGTCATGACGGACATGGCCCTCAACTTGGTTGGCGAAAAAGTGCTCGACCCTGTGTTCGGCAAAGGGACGACCGAGAAGTTTGGGGGGTGGATCGCGGGTCATGCCGTCACCACACCGGCTCGACTTGCAGTTGCCTATGGCGAAGCCATCTTCAACGGTAACATGGTCGGCCTCAACACCTTCGCTGCAGATGCACGGGCTGGGAAGCTGGGCGCAGCGTACCAGCAGGCCCTTTCGGTCGGCGACCGTCTCTCCGGCACATTGGTGAACGGCTTCGAGAGGGCCGCCAGTTTTTTCAAGCGCCCTTGATAGAGTCCGTGAGTGCTTGATCCACTTGCGCATCCGCTGCTTTCGCTTTCGTCTGACTCGGTGCAGTGGCTGGTCGATCAGCGCGTCGTCACACCTGGGGCACTGGGCCTGTTTGCGGGGCGAGTGCCCAGTGCCAAACTGCCGCAGTCAAAAGCACCTGCTGAGCTTGAGCGATTGGGGCTCAGGCCTGCGTTGGCCGCTGACAAGAATGCAGCGGGGTGGAGAACGGCCGTGGAGGTGCTGGCGTCGCCCCAACGCCGCGTGAGCATCCTCACACGTGAACTCGAGGAGCAGTCGCTCTCGGTCTTTTTTGTGAAGGACGGCCAGGCGACCCTGGGTGTCAACGTTGGTGAGAATGGTTCCATCGCATTAGCCCCTGCATTCCCGGTGGCGATGTTGTGTAGCGCGCTCGCTCAAAAGCTGACCTGCGACCACGCCAGTACGGTCGCACTTCTCCCTCAGGTTCTCGGGGCCTTCGGCCGCCAATTTGTCGCAGCTGACCGTTCCCTCATCAGCAGGCCCGAGCCGGAGCTCAGCGCCGCGTTCACCTCGCCCGTCTTCACCACTTTCGTCACCTCAGGGGTGCTGGAGCTGAGCAACGGAATGGTCAAGCCCTCAGCAGAGTACCTTGGGCCCCTGGAAGCGATGTGGTCCGGTCACTCTATGATTGTCGAGATGCGAACTGGATTGACCGACGAAGAGCATCGCATCCTCTGTTTCTACGGCGTGGCAGGTCGTCGACTGTGGTCTTTTGATGAGAGGCTCAAGAGCGGCCAAGAGGTCTGTGTCTTTAAGAGCCTCACCGGCTCAGAAGCGGCAGAGGTCGCCGGTTCTATCGTTGGCCTCTAACCCACGCGCTGCGTATCGGCCGCTCTGAAGCGTGAAGTTATCGAAATGGCTGAGATCGCGGGGATGGTAGTCGCGCGACGTGAACCCGAGTGCAGAGGCAAGTTCGTCGTAGCGCGCGCGACACGGCACGTACGTTCTGGTGCCAGGGTAGACGACGTCGAGCGAGTCAAGGCCCAGCAATTCCATCGCCGAACGCATTGATGGTGTGTACGGCGGGGCGTCAGCCAATCCGCTTCACCCCGATTTGTTTTGCTCGGCAAGAGCGAGGTAGGGTGGGTAACTTATGAGCACCGAATCTGTCAAAAGCCGTCAAGTTACAACTGCAGCCCCCTCCTCTTGGAAAGCGATGACGGTTGATCGCGCCCTCTCGGGCATCAAGTCAATTACCGACGGTGAGCGCCTCACGGTCATTGAGAACAACGCGCTACAGAAGGAGCTGCGCGAAGCGGGTCTCTTCGAGCGCCCGAAGCTTGCCGAGATCGTCAATGGCCGAATGAATGGGTATACATTCATCTACGCGAAGCTCAACCATGCCTGGAGTGCGAAGGAGGCCGAAGTGCAGGGCGTTGCCATCGCCCCTGACGGTAACGTTTTCAAGTTCAGCGGCAAGGCCGGCGTTGGCATGTTCAAAAAGGACGGTCAGATGGGTCCGAATGAAGTGGACCTCGATTTTTCCGACTCGACAAAGCCCATCGGCCGCTCTGAAGCGTGAAGTTATGACATCGGTGCTACCGAGGTTCATTGGGAAGTTTGCTTCGGACGTCCATGGAGTGATTCGGGAACGACAACTGAAATCAGATTTCCAAAATGGAAACAATTGATTCTAAATCAGCGTCTTGTTCATTCCGGTGTGAGTCGGTAGTAGTTTTTTTCACACTCACAGAGGCAAAAGAACATGAGCAACTCGATGAAGCTCCGCGGGCCATTCCCCATCGCTGCCAAAGTCACCCTCGGGGCCAATTTCGACGCTGAAGCGGCCAAAATCACAAAGGGCAAGAAGCCTGTCAGCACCGACGTGGTCGATTTCGGGGAATTTGAAGGCAAGCAAATCAAACAAACGACCAGCAAGTTCGACCTCGACGCCAATGGGTTCCCAGAAACCATCGTCACTCAGAGCGATCAAGACATGACGCTCTCTGCATGGGTGAATGGGCAACACACCGAGATTGAAGCGGGCCCCAACGGGCAAGTGAGATCAATCAAGCAAAGCGGCGGCGGAGTTGACGCGCAGCGGCTGCACTCCTTTCAAGGCAAGACCCAGCTTATTGAGACCGAGCGCGTGAAAAAGTCAAATGTCCCCGTTGAAGTTCGCGAAGGCATTCAGATTGGCCATTCAGACCTCAAAGTGTCCCTTTCCACCCCCACAGCGGGGCTTTTGGAAAAAGTGAAGCTGGTCGCGGCAAAAGAGGGCTGGGACGTGGAATTGCGGCCGGGGCAGCCCGCTTATCAACGGGCGGGGCATGACATGATCTTCATCACTGAAGGCGAGAAAGTCTTGTATAGAATTGCTCTGGGCAATTCCGGATCTGTCCACTTCATTGAAGAAAACACCGCACAGCGGCAATCGATCTTCATGTCCGATGCGAACTCTGGCGTGAGTCATTACGATTGGTCTTGGAAGGCGAGCAAGGGCACTGCAGACGCCAAGGCTGAATACACTGAGTACCATCACTTGGTGCGACACAACCCCAATGACGACGACGTGTTCGTCAAAGAAACGTCGACGCTTCTTCCCTGACGAGGGGCGGCATTCATACCCGCGACGGGTAATCGTCACTTCGTCGCGGTCGTGGTTTGGAGCCGGCTTGATGCAACCACAAGGGTGAAGGGAACGGCTGGTCTGTGAGCATTCGGGCTTCAGCGGTGCTGCATGGCTGCTCTTTAGAAGTTGAGCTGGCTAGACGTTGCGTGTTTGTCACCTCTCTTCAACAGAATGTGGCTAGAAGCACTCGCCGTGCATCGCCTCATCATTCTGTCGCTTTTGGGAATGGGCTCTTGGTGTCTCGCTGAGCGCCCGCGCCTCGGCGTAGTCATCATCATCGATCAGCTTTCGGCTGATACATTCCATGCTCGTGCTCCGGAAACAGTTGCGGGCATAAAGCGGCTTTTAAACGAGGGTTATGTCTTTCATGAAGCTCGCTTTGAGGCCGCGCCAACCATCACTTCGGTGGGGCACGCCACCTTGCTTTCCGGCGCTTACGGTGAAGTGCACGGCATCGTTTCGAATGACTGGATAGACGCTGAAACGGGCAAGTCGTGTCTGTCGACGCAAGATGCCAAATACACGGTGTTGGGCCGCGCGCCTCACGAGCGCGATGGCACTGCGCCGACTTGGCTCCGCGCTCCGACGCTCGCAGATGCAGCCAGGTCGGCCGATGACAAAGCATTGGCGTTGTCAGTGTCGGCTAAAGATCGCTCGGCGATTTTGTGTGCTGGTCAATCTGGCCTCGCTGTCTGGTTTGACGCTGAGAAACCGTTTTTCACTACCAGCACGTATTACGCGAAAGAACTTCCGCCCTTTCTCAATGCGGTCAATGAGCGAATCGCACAGATGATTCTGAAGGGCATCTTTGTCTGGGGTCTTCCTGGAGGAGGGTACACAGGAAAGTCTCCGCAGCTGCCTGCGCGACATGATGACAGTGAACCTTTGGCTGAACGAAAAGAACTTCAGGCCCTTCTTGATACTGCAGAAGTTGATGTCGCTCTCGATGGCGTGAAAGCTTTAGGGCTGGGCAAAGATGAAATTCCCGACGTGCTCACCATCAGCTTCTCAGGGCATGATCGAATTGGTCACGCATTTGGGCCCGATTCGCCGGAGAGCCTGGCTGAATTTCTTCATCTCGACCAAGAGTTAGGTCGCTTGCTCACTGGCCTCGACACACTCGTGGGCAAGGGCAAATACGTACTCGCGCTTTCTTCTGATCATGGAGTCGCACCCATTCCTGAAGTGGCCAAGGCGCGTGGTCTCGATGCCGGTCGAGTTGACCTTTCAAAGTTGAAAGGCGTTTTGGATCAAGAACTCGATGATCAACTCGGCCGACAAGATTGGTTTGCTGGCTCAAAGACACCTGGCTTTACTTTCGCTCCCGCGTTGCGTCGCAAAGCGAGTGCTCACGTTGAGCAACTCACGAAGATTGCCCGGAATCAGCCCGGTGTGCATGACCTGCTTCCTCTGACTGATCTCAAAGGGCCACTCGGTTCGCTCTATGCCCGAGGAGCCATGGTGGGGCGTTCACCAGATCTCATCGTGGTAACCAAGCCGTACTGGATCTTCGGAACGAATGATCGCACCGGCCATGCTTCGCCCTGGTTATACGATCGCGCAGTCCCACTGCTCTTCTTCGGAGCGAATGTGAAGAAGGGGCAAGGCGGCACTACCGAACCCATTCATTTGGCACCCACCATGTCTCGTTTGCTTTCCATTCCCAGCCCGGCTGCAGCTCAGGGCCATTCACTCGACGAACTCTTTTAGCTGAAGGAACACCAGCCATGTCGTTCGCTCTCATTGTCTCGATCATCGCCGCTCAAGCAATCAGTGATGCTCCTGAAGCAACTGAACCGGTAACACCGCCTTTACCGGCTGAAGTCGTTTCGTCGACCTTGCCGCTCAAAGTTTCGCCCACTCCGTGGTGGCAGCAAGTGACGCTCAGTGGTTTTGCGCGCGTGGGCCTCTTTTATGCGCTTCCACAACAAGAAGAACAATTGGTCGGAGGCAATGGAGGCTTTCGCTTGGCCGACTTCCGCTTGGGCCTCGACTTTCACCCCATCGAGCGATTCAACGTGTACACGTCGATTGAATTTGCCGCTCCGTTTGTCGACCCGAATGATCCACTGACAGGCAGGCGCATTGTCGATCTGCGCGATGCGTATGTGCAGTACGAAATTACGCCCGCTTTTCAATTGCGCGCGGGTCAGTTTCGGCCGCCGTACTACGCCGAAATGCTCCAGTCTGACGGCTCCGTCGCGTTTGTGAGTCGCTCGGTGTTGGCGTCTGGTTTGAATCCACCTGATGGGTATGGGCCCCGCAATCCACTGGCACCTGATCGTCAGCTTGGAGTGCAATTGTTTAGCTCACGTTTAGGCAGCGAAATGCTTGGCATTAAATACGCGGTGGGTGTCTTTAATGGCAATGGACAAAATCAATTGTTCAATGACAACAATTCAGTCGAACCTGTGGCCCGCGTGGAAATTGATTTTATGAAGTACGTCACGCTTGGGCTCAATGGCTATTACAACCAACGTGCAGACGGAGTGCGGCCCAATCGTTTGACCGCCAACCAAGTCGCCTACGGAGCAGACCTGTCTGCCGAGATCTACGGCTTCAGTGCGCTCGCTGCATTTTTGGGAAAATCTTCGACCTACAGTTATGCCGGCCTCCCTTCAGATTCTGCTCTGGGGGCATTGGGTCAGGTTCGTTATTTTCATCAACGTTCTGGCCTCGAAGCCGCCCTTCGTTTTGCGTACTACGAGCCGTCTGCCGCGCAGGGAGATGATCAAGTTACTGAATGGACAGCAATGGTGGGTTGGCGGCCTTTCCATCTCCCTTTTCGAGTGTTGGTGCAATACACCCATCGCGGCGAAGAGAAGCGTGCAGTGTATGCCAACGAGAGTGTGGACATGATGATCCACGCGACGTGGTGAACGAATGAAGAAATTACTCTGTCTCTGGTTGTGTGTGGGTTTGGCGTGCACCAAATCGCCTGCTCCAGCGCGCGCGTATCAAATCAACAGCCGGGTCGAATTGGTCGGTGGCAAACGGGGGCTTGGAGACGTCGACCCGGCGCCTCGTGACGTGAGTGATTTCATCGGTGGAAAACGCGCCAGTGGCGCGAACGGTGACTTCAAACTCACCAATGGTTTGATTCACGCCATCATTCAGAACGTGGGCACCAGTCGTGGCTTTGGAAGCTTCGGTGGTTCCCTCATTGACCTCGATTTAGTGCGTGCGGCCCAAGCGAGTTCAACTGCCGGAGTGGCTGGGAACGATTTCTTCACCGAAATGTTCCCTGCGTTTTTTCTGACGGCCCTCGAGCCTGCGAAGGTTGAGGTTTTGGCTGATGGCAGTGATGGCGCAGCGGCTTCCATTCGCGTGTCAGGCCATAGCGGAAGTTTTATTTCGTTGGTGAAGGGTTTCACTGAAGTCATCGACCCCACCGTGCCGCTCGATTTTACCTGTGACTACGTTCTCGAGCCGGGCAAGCAGTACTTAAAAATCATTGTGACGGTGACCAATAACACCACCCGTGATGCGTCGTGGGGACTGAAGGTGCCCTTCGGTTTCATCACCTTGTTAGGCGAAGGACAGAGCCTGTTTGTCCCCGGTCAAGCCGGTTTCGACATGCGGTTTCATTTGGAAGATGTCTACAAACGTCCCGCCTCGCTCGACGCCATTCCCGGTGAAGTCACTTCGATGTGGGCGACCGAGGGCGCTGGGGTGAGTTATGCCTTTGTGGCGGGTCTGAGCCCCAACGGCAGCTATCTCGAAAACAAGCCGATGTATTATCCCACCGCCAAGAATGACTCGATTCTCATTCCCATCGCAGCTTCGAGTTTCTTAGGTAGCTACTTCGCGAAGTCACCTGAGAGCCTGCCTGCAGGTGCGAGTTCGAGTTACAGCGCATACGTGGCGGTGGGGGGAGGCGATGTCGCTGATGTGCAGAAGATTGTTTACGAAATGCGCGATGTCTTGCCTCGCCCCAATGGCAAAGAATTCGTGATGAGAGAAAAAGTGCCCCACGGCACCATTTCTGGGTTCGTGCGAGAGGCGAAAACCAACTCACCATTGGAAGGCGTCTCGGTGGTGCTGAAAGACGAGAATGGCAATCACATCAGTCAGGCCACCACTCAGAAAAGCGGAGTGTGGACTGCTCCGGTGCCTCCGGGAATTTACGTCGGCTCTGCAGTCGACCGAATACGCAATGTCGCGAGCAGCGAGGGCTCCGTCGAAGTGACTGAAGGCGGCAGCGCTTCGATGAATTTCACACTCGAGCAGCCGGGAGATTTGAGAGTGGTTATTCGCGATGAAGAGGGAAACAACCTGCCTGCGAAGATTTCAATCGAAGGCATCTATGACAACGAAGATGCTAATCTTCAGCCGCGTCAATTCTTGTATGACTTGAAAATCGGAGAACGGTTTCGCACTTCAGATTTGGTCGACGATTCCGCAGAACCTTCGTCGCGGCGCTACCTCGAGAAGGCATTGTTTGCCCCGAAGGGAATTGGCGGAACTCCACTGCGACCAGGGAAATACACAGTCTTTGCGTCTCGCGGGCCTGAGTACGATCTCCAGAGCAAAGAAGTCGAGATTAAGCCGGGAGAGACTGCTGAACTGGGCTTTGTTTTGACTCAGGTGATGCCCACTCCGGGGTGGATTAGCGCTGACTTTCATGTGCATTCGGTGAAGTCCGTCGACAGCGCGATGGAACTTGATGCTCGTGTTTCCAGTTACGCAGTTGAAGGTGTCGATTTGGTGGTGGGGACTGATCACAATTACGTGACCGACCTTGGGCCTACAGTCGATGCGCTCAATCTCAATGACTGGCTTGCGAGTGCGGTAGGTCTTGAATTGACCACGCTTGAAATGGGCCACTTCAATGGCTTTCCAATCGCATTACAGCCTGGGCCCATTCAACACGGGAGCTTCCGTTGGTTCTTCCGTCCTCCCGGCGAATTGTTTGCCCAATTAAGAGCCCTCGGAAAAGACGCGCAACAGACGGTGGTTCAAGTCAACCATCCGCGCGACACCATTCTGGGCTATTTCAACGCATTTAATATTTCTGGGTATACCGGTGAGCCTTTGCCGAAATATTCGGCTGTTTCACTCGATACCAGTGCGTTGCCTGATGGGTCTCTCTCTCCCTACGATCCTTCCAACTACTCACGAGAATTCGATGCCCTGGAAGTTTTCAACGGCAAGCGGATGGACATCATGTTTCCGTATCGAGTTCCTGCCACGCCTCCGCCAGGTCCTGAGCCTTCGGTGGCTCGATGTGGCCCTGGTCAGCCCACGACCACTGACTGTTTGCCTGCACCTGGTGAAGTGCTCAATCGAGTCGTCACCGTGCCAGTTGACGGAGGGGTCGATCGATTTGAACTCCAGCCTCTTCAGCCCGGAGCTCAAGACGATTGGTTCATTTTGTTGTCTCAAGGGCAGCGTGTCACTGCGACCGGAAACTCTGATTCACACAGCGAGAAAGCAGAAGCGGGGCTCCCGCGTAATTATATCGACGTCGGTGAGTCCGCCGACGGCACCATGCGCCACCTCGATCAAGCGGCAGTGTATGCGGCGGTGCACCAAGGCAAGGTAGTGGTGTCGAACGGCCCAATGATTGAGCTCACGGTCAACGGCCAAGGCCTCGGGACTACCGTGGTCGCCTCTGATGGTCTCATCGACGTGCATGTGGTAGTTCGCGCAGCTCCGTGGATCGATGTGCGCCGGGTTCGAGTGCGCAGAGGTGGCAAAGATGCGCGAATTCCGGTGACCCTTGAAACCATCGAGCTTCCGCAGACGGGTGAAGTTGTGAGACTCGAGGTCACTCGTCAGTACGCAGATATTCCAGACAGCTCTTTCATCGTTGTTGACGCCGCTGGTGATGAGTCGATGTGGCCTGTGTACACTCCGCATGAAGTGCCTTCGCTTCAAGTCAGTGATGCCGTGGGTGTGATTGGCGCCTCGTTTGGCTTTACCTCGACGTTTGGCAAATACCAACCCACGGAAAAACAAGTCGTCACTCCATATGCATTCACCAACCCCATCTGGGTCGACCGCAGCGTCAAGCAGCCTTTGACGTTAAAGAAGCGGGTGCTCCCGGTTTCGAATGATCAACCCTTTGTTCCCCGCGTGATGCCCGATGTACGCAAGCTGTTCCATGCATTCCACAGTGACCCAGAATAAAGCCGCCCTGGTGCTGTGCCTCGTCGCGTTTTCGGCGTTCGCTCACCCCACGGGCTTTCACAAGCGGCTGACCATCACCCTCACTTCAACCCGGCTCTCGGTGCTGATGGTGATGGATGTCGATTCTGGAGAACGCTGTCTGTTGCTTCGTGAAGCCATGGATTCAAATCGCGATGGCGTATTGGCGGGAAATGAGCTGACCGTATTGAAGGAGCGGTTGCTGAAGTTGGCCACTCGGCCACTGAAGGTTTCGCTTTCTACAGCTCCATTGAATTTGACGGTGAAGGAATCAAAGGTGTCTTTGCGAGGCGATATTCGCGCCAATGACTCTCCGTTGTCGGTGGCCGTGCTGCTTGAAATGGAACATTCGAACGAGTTGAAAGAGGGAATGGCCCTCGAAATCGAAGACATTTCGCCGGATCAATCGACCATCGCGGTCCAGGTGTTTCAGGCGGGTGCCAAAGAGGGCCCTTTTGAAAAAGAAGTGCCCAGTGGTACCAAGAGCACAGTGCGCGTCGGCCGGCTGGGGAACTGAGCTCAAAATGGCAGAAATGACCCTCGACTTAAGGGACATGCCCAAGGCATTGGCGTGGCGTCAACTCGAGCACCAACTGGGCTCGGTGTTGGAAGGCGTCGATGACGAGGTATGCGCCATGGCCACCATCAGCTGTATGGTGCATCACGCCTTTGGCTACTTGTGGACTGGGTTCTACCGAGTGTCTAAAGCAGGTCAGTTGTTGCGGGTGGGACCGTACCAAGGCCAGTTGGGGTGCCTCGAAATTCCTTTTGGGCGGGGAGTCTGTGGAACGGCGGCGGCGAGCGGGGTGACTCAAGTGGTACCCGACGTGCGCGTTTTTCCTGGCCACATCACGTGCGATGGGCGAAGTGTTTCAGAGATTGTGGTGCCTGTTTTTGATAAGAAGGGCGAGTTGCTGGCGGTTTTTGATATCGATTCTGAAAAGCCGGCAACCTTCGATTCCATCGACCGTGAAGGGCTTGAGCGGCTGCTCAAGTGGTTCCAACAGGCATAAAATGCACTTTTTGGGCGATTTCAGGCGTTTTCAGGGCACTAGCAGGGTCATCCGGGCTGGTTTCGTAGGCGGCGATCCGATAGGACGCGCCGGGTTCGGCGGCCAACCCGCCCGATGTACTGTTTCTTTCGAGGAATCATGACTGAGCAGAAGAAGCCGAAGGCCACGTTTGGGGACGTGATGTTGGGTCGTGCCACTGCAAATGGTGGCGAGCGCAAAAACGGTCGGAGCGAGCGTGATGAACGCAAGCCTCCGCGCGACGAAAAGCGCCCAGGGCCCATGGTGGTGGTCAAGCGCGCCGGAGGGCCGGTCGAAACGAAGACGTCCACTGCGACTCCGAACGAGGCGCCTGCCGTCAAGCCCACGCCTTCATCATCGGTAGCCGATGAGGTGCACGAGCAAGAGTCATTTGCCTCGATGTTCGAGCAACACGCCAAAGAAGGCGGAGTGCCGACGCGCAAACAATTGCCGCGAGTGGGCGAGAAGGTGACCGCCAAGATTTTCCAACTCGGAGCCGAGACGGTGTTCGCCACCATCGGTCGCCACGAGGCGATGATTGACCTCGATGAGTTGAAAGATGACGAAGGCATTCTGCGCTACGGCGTTGGCGACGAGATTGAAGCCTTCGTGATGGAGACCGGTGCGAAGGGCATTCAGCTCTCGCGCAAGCTCTCGAAGGGCGCGGCTTCGTTGTCGATGCTGGTCGATGCACGGCACTCGGGCTTGCCCGTCGATGGCTTGGTGATTGCGGTGAATAAGGGAGGCTTGGAAGTGGCAGTGGGCGATGTGCGCGCCTTTTGCCCGTCGAGCCAGGTCGATGTTCGCCCGGTGAAATTGGAAGAATTGGTGGGCCAGCGACTCACCTTCCGCGTGACGGAAGTGAAAGAGAAGAATGTGGTGCTTTCGCGCCGCGCGCTGGTTGAAGAAGAGAATAGGGCCAAGTCGGCTGAGCTCAAGAAGACGTTGGAAGTGGGCAAGGTGCTGAAGGGCCGCGTGGTCAACGTGCAGGCGTTTGGCGCCTTTGTTGACTTGGGCGGGCTGGAAGGCCTGATTCCGGTCAGCGAGTTGTCGCATGTTCGCATCGGCCACCCCAATGAAGTGGTCGACGTGGGCAATGAAGTCGAAGTTGAAGTGATTCGCATGGAAGATGCGGAACCCCTTTCGCCTGACAAGAATAAGCGGAAGGACCGCATCACCTTGTCGATGCGGGCGCTGCTTGAAGATCCGTTTACGGCGATGCTTGAGATTGCGAAAGAAGGCGCAATTCTCAAGGGGAAAGTCGTTCGCTTGCAGCCGTTTGGTGCCTTCGTGGAACTGGCCCCGGGAGTTGACGGGTTGGTTCACATTTCTGCCATGAGCGAGCGACGTATTGCGCACCCGCGCGATGTGTTGACCGTTGGGCAGGAAGTGGAAGTGAAGGTTGAGAAGGTCGATGAGAATGAGAAGCGCATTGGCCTGCGGTTGGTGAAAGAGGGCGTTGCGGTGGGTGACGGTGTGGCTACGTCTTCTGAACAACCGGCAGTTGCAGAAGAGCAGCATGCGGGTGCGACGGAAGTGAAGGTGGTGCGCGCTCCCAAGCCGAAGCGTGGTGCCGTGGTGGTGGGGAAGGTGACGCGCATTGAGCAGTACGGCGTGTTCATCGAGTGGGATGGTTTCTCGGGTTTGGTGCCGGCGTCTGAGACGGGTACTGAGCGTGGGACAGACTTGAAGCGCGTCTTCCCGATGGGGAAAGAGATCAAGGCTGAGATTGTTGAAGTGAACGGCGACAAGTTGAAGTTGTCGATTGTTCAGGCTGAGCGAAGTGAAGAGCGAGCGGATCTGAATGCCTGGAAGGCAGAGCAGGCGAAGAAGGTCACCAGCTCGGGTGGTTTCAATTCGCTGGCTGATAAGTTGAAGGGTCTCACTTTGAAGTGAGTGGCTTCGTTTCTCTCCCTGCGGAATGCGGGGAGAGAAATCAATGTGACAAGGTTCTTGACGTCACATGGATCGCAACGTAGTAGCAGGCACATATCGCGGGGTGGAGCAGCCAGGTAGCTCGTCGGGCTCATAACCCGAAGGTCGCAGGTTCAAATCCTGCCCCCGCAACTTGATAGAGGCCGGGATCACTGAAGAGTGGTTCCGGCCATTTTTATTTTAGGTTCTTTTCAAATCCGCAGTGTTTCGGTTCTTCTGGTTCTTCTCAATTCGCGGTGGGTAACCGCAAAAAGCTGATTAGGCACACGCGTTTAGAAGTCGCAGCCGATAGTTTCGGAAGCCTTTGCACGAACGGCCTCAGCCACCGAACAAGCGCCTCGCGGCCTCGTATCGGGTCAACGGTCACGAGGCGCATTAGGTCCAGGAGCTGCGCTTTGATGACATCGTCGCTGGGCAGCACGTGCTGTGGTTTTTGTTGATTCGCAGCGCCGAGCTGACGCTCCAAGGTGGTCACCCTGACCTGTTCGTCTTTGAGCGCAGTCGCCACGGCCTCGTCCCAGCCACCGTTAGCCATTGCCTCGGTCAGGTTTCTAACACGGCGGTCAGCGTCAACAATGAGCTTCGCACCTCCCTCGAGTGTTGCGGGTTCATAGGTTCATAGGTTCATAGTATGCGGGCGTAAATGATTGATTCTCCTGTTGTGAAGCCCGAGGCCAAGGAGCGCCCGATCAAGAAGCGCCGTGGGTGGTTGGCTGGCCTCTTGGCGGCTGTGTGCCCTGGGCTCGGTCACCTCTATGTCGGCAGGCCCATGGTGGCCGTGTTCTTCGTCTTCGTGGCGCCGATGGTGTTTGGGGCGCTCATCGTTGCTGGAGCGTTCAACCCCGGAATGCTGTACCCGCTCACGCTCTCCGGCATCATGTTGTACGTGAGCATCTGGACCGGGCAGCTTGTGTGGGCTTCGCTTATGGCCCGCAGGGCAGGAGCAGACTATCGCCTGCGCTGGTTCAATCGCATCCTGGTCTACATCGGTTTTTTTGTGGCCAGCACGGTTGCGATCAACCTCCTTGGACGGCGGATTCGGCACAGCATCATCGAGCCGTTCGAGATCCCTTCCTCGGCGATGGTCCCGACGCTTCTTCCGGGAGATCAGGTATTTGTCGTGAAAGTAGGAGCGGCGGGAAGCTGGGCGCATGGCGACCTGATTGTCTACCCGGTGCCGGACGCAAAGCCTTCCTCTGGTGACTTCGACAAGACGGTGTTCATCAAGCGGGTTGTTGCAACTGGTGGCGACACGGTCGCCGTCGATGATCGTCAGGTCATTGTGAATGGCACGCCAAACCAACAGCACCCCTGTGCTGCATCCGGGTTCACGTACTCAGACTCTGAGGCCGGTTCCAGCCAGGCCCGGTCGATCACGGCGTCTTGCCTTGAGGAAACGACAGCAGAGAAGAAGTCATACAGCGTCATCCATATGCCGAGCTTCGATGGTAATCGCCAGTCATTCGGTCCGGCCACGCTTGACCACAATCAGGTCTTCGTGATGGGCGACAATCGCGACAACTCTATGGATAGTCGCTTCACCGGACCTATTGCTCGGGATGGGGTTATTGGTCGAGCGGTTGTGGTCTGGTTTTCATTTTCTCTAGCTGACGGCGTTCGCTGGAGCAGAATGGGCCAAAGGCTGTAGCTCCTCCGGGCCGCGTCAAGGCAGAGCCGAACTCGGCGCAGGTGGTCGATTGGGTCTGAAGTTGACCACCCGTTTTGAACGAAGTTGACCAGGTGTTTTGAGGGAAGTTGACCACCTTGTGAAGGTGGTTGCTGAAGAGGGCAGTGACGTGCGCAGGCAACAGCCATGGCAGCGGTGCCAGGCATACCCAAGCGAAGGAAGAGCGCACAAATGGAAGAGCAGATATGGAGGCTTCGACGGGAATGCCCATCAGGAAGACTGCGTAGGCCTTGAGTAATTTGGGGTAGACGGTACGAAAATTCAAAACTGAAGTGGCGGCGCGAAAGAGTTGAAGGCGAGTTACAGCTGCGCCACCGCATCGGACTGGAAGAAAATACCTCAGCAAAATGACGAAGCGTGATGGTGAAGCAGGTGCCCGCGGAAAACACGCCAGCTGGAGTACGGTTTTTTTGGCGACGCCTGAGAAACATCAAACCCACGACGCCAAGGCCGCGAAGTAGTCTGCTTCGCCTCGCCGGCGCCTGAAAAGAAGGCGGCGTGCAACCAAACACCGCCACGGCCTCTTGATGTTGTATGCCAGAATGGGCATAATCGGGTGGTTGAGTCCAAGATCCTCAAATCGCTCGTCTGGGTGGCGACCAGTTGGGAGGACCTCAAAGGGTTCCTGACGAGGTGCAGCGCAGCATGGGGTACGCCTTATGTCTGGCTCAAGCCGGTAAGAAGCACCTCGATGCCAAGCTGCTGAAAGGGTTTGGTGGGGCGGGCGTTCTGGGGGTCGTCGAGGACTACGATGGGAATGCCTACCGGGCGGTTTACACGGTGAAGCTGGCAGGCGTCGTGTACGCCCTTCATGCCTTCCAGAAGAAGTCGAAGAAGGGCAGCAAGACCTCGCCGGCGGACATCGACAAGGTGGAGTCGAGGTTGAAGTTGGCGATCGAGATCCACTCCCAGCAGCAGCCGAGACAGCACAGAAGGAGAACGCAGATGAAAAACAGTGACTACAAGGTCGGCAGTGGCAACGTCTTCGCCGATCTGGGGCACGATGCTCCCGAAGAGGCTCTGGCCAAGGCAGAGCTGACCGCCAAGATTTCGGAGATCGTCGAGGCCAAGGGGCTGACCCAGGCAGCCGCCGCCAAGGTCCTCGGCATTGACCAGCCTAAGGTGTCGGCGCTTCTCCGGGGCAAGCTGACGGGTTTTTCCACTGAGCGGCTCATCAAGTTCCTCAACGCCCTCGGTCGAGACGTGGAGATCGTCGTCAAGAACCGCTCCAGGCGAGGTCCAGGTCACCTTCAGGTCGTGCTGTCCTGAGGTTCGGCATCAGCACTCTTTTGAAAAATGCCCCGGGCACTCAATAAGCGGGCGGTAGCGTCATGGCGTCAATGGCCAAGAAACCAACAATTGCCGGCGAGATTGAGCGGTACCTTCGAACCGGCGACTCCGACCCGTTGAACGGGGTCTGGCCTGGCGGAATCATGGAGCGAGGTGATCGCGCTCACGCCGACCTTCGAACTGCCCTTGTGCGCGAGGTCAAACGGCTCGCCCACCAAAAATCACATCAGCCGGTATTGGTCGACGACACCGTGGCGCTCACGCGGAGAAAGGTCGAGCCCATGGTGCGAGGCCTGTTTCCTCGGGCAGAACAAGAGACCGTGCTCGCGATGTTGGAGCGTTCTGTAGTGTTCCTCACCACAGACAAGATTGAGTCGCTGCTGATAGAGAAGAACTACGACAAATCAGCTTGGGACCTTGCAAACCTGTATCTCGGGAGCGTCGGCGCGGAGTTGCTGGGAAAGGGCGCCATGAACATCGTTGGTCTGAGCGAACACATGACCTGCTACGTGTCCCCCGACTATTTCAGTGTGCACGATGACCGTTTCGCCGATTTCGTCGTTCACGAAATCGCCCACATTTTTCACAACTGTAAGCGGCGCACCATCGGGCTCCGGGAGACTCGAACACGAGAGTGGCTGCTCGAAATCGAGTTCAAGAAGCGCGAGACCTTTGCGTACTCTTGTGAGGCCTATTCACGGGTCGTCGAACTTGCGCCCGATTTCGGGGCACGTCGTGCCCTTGCCGCAGAATACGCCTCAAGCGTTCGAATCTCAGAGGAGCGCGTCGACGAGGAAGAGGTCGCAGCCATCGTTCAAGATGCGGCCGCTGCGCGAAACGGGTGGAAGGTGATTTTGGCGCGGTGTGCAACGCCTAAGAAGAAGCCTAATGGGTCCGCGAACAGTCGACGGTGAGTTTTGAGGTAAAGCTCGTGCTCTGAACTCCAAACCTTCAAAAAATTTGGCGGCCTCTTCAGCTGGCATTCGACATGCGACCCCAAATTTGATCCGCAGCGTATTTCTTGCGCCGCGGGTACGACTGAAGCAGTGGGTGAGTTTCGGGGCGGTATTGGGGACCAGCTCGAGAAGAGAGGTGCCTCCCAAAACGCTGGTAGTTCCATGGAGTTGGGTGCTCATTCGAGGCTAACAACTACACGTCAGAGTCGACACGCTCCGAGCAATGCGCGACCAGGGCCTGGTCGAACAGGTCTCTCGGGGCTTGTACCGAATCACCGATGGCAAACCGCTGGTGCAGCCAGACCTGGTGACGGTGGCCAAACGGGTTCCAGGTGCTGTCGTCTGCCTGGTGTCTGCTCTCGCCCTTCACAAGTTGACGACGCAAATTCCCCACGCTGTCGACATTGCGCTCAAGTCTGGGCGCCGAGCACCGCGCATCGAACACCCTCCGGTCAATGTGTACTGGTGGTCGGCGGTGGCGCTCAGCGAGGGCATCGAGGAGCGTACGTTTGGCGGTGTCTCGGTGCTGGTCACCGGTGCTGAGCGCTCCGTCGCCGATGCTTTCAGGTATCGACATCAGCTCGGGCTCGACCTCGCCGTCGAGGCGCTGCGTGCCTGGAATCAGCGGCGTGGGTCGCGCCCCGAGAAGCTGCTCTCCGCTGCGCGAACCGTTCGGGTAGAAAAGGTCATTCGACCCTACCTGCAGGCGCTCCTGTGACTCGGCCCATCAAAGACCTTGCCAAGTCGGTGCACACTCGGCTGCTGACCCTCGCCAAGCAGACCGGTCGACCGTTCAATGAGGTGATGCAGCTCTACGCGATGGAGCGCATCAACGCGCTTCCCCGCGCAACCTTTTAGCTCGACCATGGGCCTCCCTTCGGCCAACTCGCTTTCCACGGGACGCTGGTCCGAGCTTGCTTGAGCGGTTCCATCACAAATTCCGCGACGTGCTCCATGACCCACGCGAAGTCACCGATGTCACCAGCGCCTGATTTCGATACGAACGCGGACCACTGCTTCGTTTTGCCGGAGTCGCCCACAAATTGCTGGGACAGCGCGACGGGAAGCTCCTCGGGAACGGGTGTGCCCCGGCGGGTGAACGTCGCTTGAATCGCCTTCACCAGCAGCTCGCCATCAAAGTCGAACAACTCCGACAGCAGTCGGAGGTCGTAGAAATCTTTCATCCGCGAATTGGCCAGCCCCAGCTGCACCATCGCGTCGAGCTTCTCGGCGACCACTGTCTCCCTCGGGTAGGCGCGGAGGCGGGGTGCTGGGAAGGAGAGAAGCACCGGGAAGTCGATCTCAATGGCCTCGGGGGTGATGGCGTCACCGAAGCCGACATCTACCTGCACACGGACCCTCGCAGTGGCGATGTGCGCCGTCAGGGTCACCCGAACTCCGCTGTACTGCTGGTTCTCACGAATCGGGCCGACCTCGAGCGAACTCGTATCGAAGACGACCCCGTCATCCTCGGTTTTCATCGTGGCGACATCGTTGAAAACGACGCGAAGGTTGTTCTCGCTCGACTCGCCGTAGCCCAGCAGATCTAGGTCTCGTGTGGCCCGATGCGGCTTTCCCGTCCACACGGTGAAGAGCGCAGCACCTTTCAGCACGAACCGGTTCGCATGTGCTGAGGTTGCCAATCGGTAGAGCAACCGCTCGTTCACGAAGCGCAATAGAACCAACTGGAAGTCGTCGCCGCGTTGCTTGGCGAGATGGAGCAGTTTGGTGCGAACGGAGATGCCCATGTTTTTCAGCGGCTTCGTCACGTGAGGGCCTCGAGGTAGGGGCGCATCAAGCTGTACACCCGATCTGCGCGGGCCGCCGCAACCAGCGCATCAATTCCGAACCTCTTCGCGTCTTGACGCTGGCGCTTGCGCGACGGCTTTAGATACTCGCGCAGCGCTGAGAGAGCGACTTCCAACCCCACGTGCCGACGGTAGCGAAAGCAGTCGGCCACAGTCTTGGCCGGGCTGGTGCACCGAATCGAAAGCCCCTCCGCGACGCGCGTCTCGACACCGTGTGTGAGTGCGACGCCGCCAGCCCGAATCACCTTGAGGCTCGGTGAAGAAGGCGCTGGGGCGTGGGCATGGGTCCTGATGAGCACCCAGACCTCGTGCGGAACTTCAGTGGTCATCTCGTGAACCTGCAGTGCGCTGAGCAGGCAGATGGTCGCGTGCGGAACGCGGGCGCTCACCTCGACCAGGGAATGGAGCTCGGTGACCGGTGCATCGACGGCCGTGTA
>JAYUVR010000002.1:0-4748 GCA_043753955.1 Archangium sp.
GCCAGTCTCCACGGTTGCCTGCGGAACTGAACTAAAGCGCTCACCAGACGAACGTTGTGGAGATCGACCAAATCATCCTCTCCAGAGATGAAGAGATCATGATGCCGAGCAGCAACCAACGACGCGAACCGCGGCAGCCCCCAATGGGCATGCACATCGGCTCCAATTTCGACATGCACCCGCTCAACCACTCTATCTATCTCTGTGCCTTCCACTTCGAAGCACTGCTCACGCATCGAAAGTGCAGCGATCGAGCGCAGCGCAACCGAGCGCCCCAAGTCATGCAGAATGCCAGCGAGAAAAGCTTGATCTCCCCGCGAGCCTTTAACCCGCATCGACAGCCACGCCGCACATCGCGCTGCCACCACCGATTCAGCAAAAATATCCTGCCAACGTGAACCAAACGCAGCGAACTCACTGCGCACTTGCGGTTGAAACAAAGTTTGCGCAGACACGACGCTCGCCACCCGGCTGACTTCGACTATCCCCAACCGGGCTACCGCCTCGCGTACCGACTCAATCTCTTGGGTCCCCGCAAAAGCGACCGAGTTCACCGCTTTAAGTATGGCGGCGGAATACGCGGGGTCCTGCGACATCACCCGGGACAGTTCCGATAACGACACCTCGGGCTCTGCGACCAAATTGAGAACCTGCAGCGAAACTGCCGGCAAGGTCGATGGCTCAGGGCGATTTTCTCGAAAATGCTCTCGCACCCGCTCAGCCAGCATTTCTTCGCGGTCGAATTCTTCAGGGGTCAAAACCAAAGGCGAGGGTTCTTCCTGACCCGTGAGCGACAGCAGCTGCTCAAAACGAGACTGGGTATCAAGGCCACCAGAAATCACACGGAGCTTGGGCGGCTCGGTCGGTACCGTCACCCTTTCAGGCGTTTGTTGCTCGGTCTTCTTGCGCCCGAAAAAACGGCGCAGCCAGGCCCACATGCGCACTCCTTGTGAGCTGGCACTTAATGCACGACCCGGGCCTCTTTAGCCCCCGGCTGAAGTGTAATGCCCAATGCTTCGCAACCACACGGCACGGGCGCTGGCTGAAAAAATCAACGCCCCCAGGAAGCTCAACACCAAGGTTGAGGGCGCCAGGCGACCCAGCAACGCCTCAGCGGGAAAGGTCGTCATCACCGCAAGAGGAATGATGAAGGTGAAGAAAAATTTCACCCCGCCTTTGAAGACGCTCGAGGGCCAGCGCGCCGCGTCGAAGATTGAACTGAACAAATAGGTCAGGTTGTCCACCTTCACCACGATGAAGGCTGCGCTGACGATGAGAATCCACATCGAGTAGAGCAACACCACGGCGATGACAAAAAGAAGCAACGCCACCATCACACCCCCAAGCGATGGACCTTGCCCAATAGCGCGAAACGCGAGGGCGAAGACGATGCCAGAACTCACCACGCTGAAGACTCGCCACACCTGAAAACGAGAAGTGGAGACGAGAAACTGAGCGTCGGCTGGCTTAAGCAATACAAAGTCGAGCGTGCCTTTGCGAATATGGTCGATGACCGCCTGGAGGCCAGGGTTGATGGCTCCGTCGAGCACGCCTTGCAGCAAGATGAAGCAGGCAATCACCACCAACGCTTCGCCAAAACTCCAACCAGGAATGCCTTGCCCACTTTGATTTCGGTACACCACGAAAAGGGGAATGACGGCGGTTGCCGTCCAAAATAAAGAAATGATGGCATCGACAAAAAAGTCATATCGATACTGCACCGCCAGCAACGCCGACGTGCGGAGTTGAAGCCAGAGAAGACGAAGGTAGCGCGTCATTTTCTCTACCCTCCGTAAGCTTGAAAACGTTTGATGCCGCCACGCCACAGCAGCAATGAAGTGCACACGAGCGCGGCTGCCCAACTGTATTGACGCGCCAACAAAGGCAGCGCCGCTTCCAAATCGAGTTGGCCCGTCATCAACTCAACGGGCAAACCAATCTGGTACCGAAAGGGCAGCCATTGCGCGATGGCGCGCAACCACTCTGGAAAAACATCGAGAGGGAAAAGGTAGCCTGAAAAGACAAAGAAGGCCGCCAGCCACACGTCCATAATTTTGATGGAACTGTCGATGAAGAAGCTCAAACTGCCGATGGCCACATTGGCGAAAAAGGTGATGAGCCAACCGCCCAGCATTGAAATCGGCCACAGGAGCCAGATTCGAATGTCGGTGGTCAGTCGATCTGCATGGGTGGCGAGCAGAATGGTCAACACAGGCAAGGTGACCAAGGCGCGCAACGGCATGTAGGCCAAGTTCGACATCGCAAACGACAGCACCGGGTGAATGGGGCGCAAAAGCCGCATCGACAACATGCCTTGGCGCACTTCAAAGTTAATTTCCCAAGCGGCCCATGCGGAAATGAGCTGTCGCACGATGAAGACTGAGAGGAAGTACGCAACAAAAGCATCACTTCCCCACTTTTGACCTCCACGCCCGATGACGGGTGCGACTTCAGAAACCGTGGTCCACAACATCATCATGATCAACGGCATGGTGGTGGCGAACACCCAGATCAGCATTTCTGCTCGATAGGCCACGGCTTCTAAAAACCCAATGCGAAGGAGTGTCGGCAACGCGCGTAATGCTCCGAATGTTTTCACGCGGCCTCCCGAGCTGCACGACTGCGGGCGAAGAGTTCGCTCATGACCTCCTCGAGAGGCGGGTTTTCGACGTTCAGATCGTTCACCGGCAAAGTAGCCAGCGCTTTCGCCACCACTGCATTCACAGCGTGCTGAGGTACCTGCACCACGGTTTCAGCCGTTTCATGCTTCACCACCGTACCCAAACCAGCCACCGCTTCGCGCGTAACCGGTTGAGAAAAACGCAGCGTCAATCGCTTTTCGGGCCGAACTTGTTGCACCAGGTCTTCCAATTTTCCATCAAAGGACAAAGCGCCCTTGTCGATAACGATGACCCTCGGGCACAACGCCGCCACGTCATCCATATAGTGAGACGTCAAAATCAACGTGGCGCCGTATTCTTCGTTGTAGCGACGAATGAAATCACGCATCGAGACTTGCATTGAGACATCAAGACCGATGGTGGGCTCATCAAGAAAAAGCACTTTCGGACCGTGGATGAGCGCCCCGGCCAACTCACACTTCATCCGCTCTCCGAGCGAAAGTTGACGGGTCGGTTTCGTCACTAAATCACCCAGCTCGAGCAGCTCGGTGAGTTCCTTCAAGCGCTTGGTGTAATCCGCCCGAGGCACGTCATAGATGGCTCGGTTCAATTCATACGTGTCAGCGGGAGGCAAGTCCCACATCAGCTGCTGTTTTTGACCCATCACCAACATGATTTTTTTTAAGAATGCACTCTCTCGTTTTTGAGGAACGTGGCCATCAACACTCACTTCTCCTGAAGTGGGGTGGAGCAGGCCCGAGGCCATCTTGAGGGTAGTGGTTTTCCCTGCTCCATTCGGTCCTAAAAAACCAACGCGCTCGCCCGAGGCCAGCTCAAAGTCGATGCCGTCGACCGCCTTGACTGAGCGGTAGTCACGCTTAAAGAGCGATTTCAGCGCGGCTTTGAGGCCAGGCGGGCGCTGGTGAACTCGATAGTGCTTCTTGAGGGCGCGAACTCGAATCATGACCTGGCCTTGTAACTGGCTCCAAGCCGGAAGGCGCGTGCTACGAGCACCGCTATGGGAGACCTGACCCGCGATTTAGAGCAGTGGATTCCGCGACTCATTGCGGTGTGGCGTTTACACCGTCAAAAAGGCAAGCCGGGACCCAACAAGCACCGAAACCGATTCGAAGACGATTTACCGGAAAGCACCCTCACCCGTGACGAACTTCGTGAAGTCGGTGCAGGCGTCAAACAGCTCTCGTTGGGGCTCACCCGCGACCGAGCGTTGGCTGGTGCGAGGTATATGGATGACCCGAAATTGCTCGGGGCCTATCTGCTCTTCTATTGGCCGGTGAGCTACGCGCAGGGCCGCAGCACGCTGTCTGAATTGGGGGCGCGCCCTCGAGCCATAATGGATCTCGGCTCGGGCCCAGGGCCATTGGCTTTCGCCGCTCTCGACGCTGGAGCCGCGACCGCGCTGGCCGCTGACCGAAGCAAACCCGCACTCGATCTCGCTCGGGCCTTGGCGACGGAGGCAGGCGAAGGCATCGCCACCCGTGAGTGGAGCCCCGAGAAGCCCTTGCCTGACGGCAAATATGATCTCATCACCATGGGCCACGTGGTGAATGAGCTCTTCAAAGGCCAACTGGCCCCTCGGGTTCAGTTGCTGGAAAAGGTGCTTGAACGCCTCAACCCAGCAGGCTCCTTGGTGATCATCGAACCTGCCTTGCGCGACACCTCTCGAGCGTTGCTTCAATTGAGAGACGCGCTGGTGGAACGCGGCTACGCCGTCAGAGCACCGTGCCTTTTCAAAGGCCACTGCCCCGCCTTGGTGAAGCCTTCTGATTGGTGTCACGCCGAGCGAAGTTGGCGAATGCCTGAACTGGTTGAAGATCTCGCTCGTACCGCGGGGCTTCACAAAGAATCATTGAAGATGAGCTACCTGGTGCTCGCCCCCAAAGGAGAAGCGTGGGCCCAACCACCTGAAGGCAAACTCTTTCGAATCGTCTCTGAAGCGCTCGAAGGCAAAGGGCGACGGCGTTACATGGGCTGCGGCCCCGATGGGCGAGTCGGGTTGGCCATGCAGGAAAAACACGAGACCCCTCAAAACGCGCTGTTTCTCAAAGTATCTCGTGGCGACGTCATTCGCGTCACTGAAACTGAAGAACGCGGCGATGGGCTTGC
>JAYUVR010000003.1:0-3921 GCA_043753955.1 Archangium sp.
GTATCGCCATTCAAGCACGCTCCGCTGGTGTCGACGCACCCATCGCAGCTTGGGTCTGTGCACAGACCAGAAAGACAGCTCTGCGAAGCGGTACACGACTGACAAGCAACACCATTGATTCCGCAAGCGGTCGAACTGGTGGCTGGGTTGACGCACATGCCTGATGCGGTGCAACACCCATCGCAGGTGGTTTCACATGGAGGTGAAAGGTACGAGATACAAGAGCCCAACTGACACGTCTCACTCAATGCGCAGCTCTTGCAAACTGCCCCGCCATTCCCACAGCTGTTGCTTACATTTCCAGTTTCGCAGCGGCCATCGGCACCACAGCAGCCCAGACAACTTTGTGAAGTACAAACATTGGGCTCAGCGCACCCGTTCAAGGCACTCAGCAAAGACAACAACACACTGAGGGCCAAAGAGATAACAACCGGTCTGAATCGCATAGAGTCACCTTGAGGGGGGAGCAGTCGCCCATGGCTGACCCAATAGCAAGACCCGATGTGAAGCCTTTTTCGCGGGTGGCCTTTAAAGCCCGAGTGCAACTCCCACTTTGAAAGGGATCTCTAGCTGGGTCTCTGCATCTGAACGAGGAAAGACGATGCGTCGCCCGGTGCTCATCATGCATTGACCCCAGTCGCTGTTTTCATGCTTCTTGGGGTCGATGCCTGCAGATTTAACCGCCCCAGAAGGACCCACAGACAAGGTGACAGTAATGCCTCCCACGGCCAGTTTTGGGTTTCTTCGCAATGCATTATCGATGCACGTTTGAAACGCGCGTGACTTGTCTGCGATGACTTTTAAACTCGCTTCTCGCGAAAGCCCTGAGGTATTCACAGCGGTCGCATTTCCACCTTCATTCTCATATTTATTGCGAATTTTGATGGGCCGGCCGCCGGGTGGTGACTCATTGTAAAAATCACTCAATGCTTGATCTTGCTGGCGAGGTACAACCACTTCGGGTTCATCGTCTTTCCCGGCCTTCATCTTCGCATCGTTCCGCGCGCGCGCCGCGATGGCCTCTTTGGTGCGTCGTTGTTGTTCGGCATCTGCCTGCCGCTTCTTTTCGCTTCCGGTCAGCAGGTCTCTCAGGCCAGCTGCACCTCCGGCAGAGAAGAAACTTTCTTGTACCTCTTGGCCGTCTTCGTCAGTGCGCGTGACTGTGGGCAATTTGACGATTTCAAAGGTGTTGAGAATATAGATGATGGCGAGCGGGCCTCCGATGAAGGCCAGCACGAAGAGCGCAATTTTCCACGGAGGGTTTCGCTTGTTGACGCCGGCTTGAGCGATAAAGAAACGTGTTGCTTCGCCGATAGGCGGGGCCTGCTTCCCATCGTTGTGTGAGAGCGCCGCAAACGGGTCACCCCCATGGGCATCGTGCTCTTCATGACTGGGTGCTGGAGCCGCCTTCTCGCGAACGATGGCTTCGGCCTGCGGGGTGTGCTCAGCATAGACATCTGTTTTTCGAGACGGCTTCTTCTTCTCGACAGACACCACAGCGCCCGCGCCACTTTGAGCCGTGGGTTTGGTCAGTTCAGGCGAAGGCACTTCGTTGGCAACGGCGACGTCGCGAGTGGGAAACGGCGTGGCATGAGCCAGTATAGAACTCACCTCGCTGAGGTCTGCAGCGCGTTTCCACCCGTCCATCCCCGCATGCCACAAGTAGGTTCGGGGCATCACCTCGCCTGCAGCCGTTCGACGGCGCAGCTCTTGAATGTCGAAGGGCCCTACTTGTTTGCCGCCCAACATCGCGAACCACGCGACTGCTGAGGTGTTGGCCGCATGCAGGTCAGCCTTCTGTTCTTCAACGTGCGCGTGAGTGGTGACCGCCACCGAGATGAGGTTTTGGCATTGTTTGCACCGAATTTTGACGGACGTCTTCCCGACGACTTTCTCGTCAGAGATGACATAGCGTTTTCCGCACTTCTCGCAGGTGACGTTCACGGTGACTTCCGGCCCTTACCTTATGCGCTCATTTGAACCGGCGCGCTTTTCACGACATCTGTGACACTAGCCGGTCAAGCGTTGACTTGGAAACTCAGCGCCACTAAGTCGCGCGGCCCATGCCCGCTAAGGATCTCGGCAACAAGCACGTCTGTTTCAAGTGCAGCGCAAAGTTTTACGACTTGAAGAAGCCTGACCCCCTCTGCCCGAAATGCGGGGCAGACCAACGGGAGGCCACCACCAAACCCGAAGGGCGACGGAGTCGATTGTCGGCCGTGCCCAAAATCATCGAGGCTATCGAGCCTGTCGAGAAAGCCGAAGGGGAAGAAATCGAAGACGTCGAGGAAGAAGTGGAAGAGGAAGAAGAGCCTTAATAACGCTTCTAAGGCCTCGAAAACCAAAGCGACTCTGCGGTCATTGGCCGCAGTGGTGAGCTCTTTGTTTACCTGGCGGTGTCGTTGTTAAAACCACCGCAGGTTTCGGGTCAGAATCAAGGCAGCAATGGAAGTCGTGGATCGCCGATCGCGTTTCAGCTATGGGCCGTTTCGTCTTTTACGTTGGAGGAAGTTTTGCGGGACAAACTGCTGGCTCTCGCTTCGTTGCAGAAGGTCGACCTCGACATTGCCGCACTTAGAAAAAATGGCGAGACGTACCCACGCGAGATGGCCGAGCTGGAAAAACAACTCAATGTAGCGAAGGCGTCAGTCGACGCTGAACGCACCAAGCTAGAGCAGTTCGAGCAGCAGCGGCGAACGCTCGAGCAAAACATTTCCGAAGACAAGGACAAGGTTCGCAAGTGGGAAGCTCGGTTGACCGAGCAACGTTCCACTCGTGAATACTCAGCCCTGGCTCGAGAAATCGACATCGCCAAAAAAGGGCAGCTCACCATGGCGGAGGAAGTCCAAGAATTGGGCCGCCAAGCGTTGGTGCAGCGCGAACTGGTGAAGACGAAGGAAGCTGAGTTTGCCGCCAAGACAAAAGATTTGATCGAGCGCATCAATGTGCTCAAAGGCAAATTGGCGGAAGTCGACGCCAAAGTGAAAATCATCGACGTCAAGCGCGCTGAAGCCGCTCGCGATGTCGAAGAAAAGCTGTTGCGGCAGTACGACGTCGTGCGCAAGAAACGTATGCCTGCAGTCGTTCCCGTAAACCCGCCGGGAACATGTTCTGGCTGCCGTATGAACATTCCCGCTCAGCGCTTCAATACGCTGGTCGCCACGCGCGGCGTTGACACCTGCCCCTCGTGCACGCGCATCATTTACGCTTCTGAGACGCTCGAGGTACCGCCGGCGAAGTAGTTGCCGTCGCACATGGTCACCAAAAGCTCAAAGACGATGACAGGTCGCGCGATTCAAGCGGCCGTGTTGCGTTTCATCGCTCGTGAAGAACCATTGGTCGCGACCTTGGGGGCTTTCCCCCAACTCGATAGAAGCAAGCTTCAGCGTGCGCTTGAAAAGGCGGCCAGATTGCTTGAAGGCGGGCCTGTTGAAGAGGTTGAGCTCGCCCCGTCATATTTGCGACTGAGGCTCTATTCAGACGGTGCGGCTCGAGGGAACCCAGGCCCCGCTGGAGCCGGAGCAGTATTGGTCGAACCTTCAGGCCAGGTGGTCGACAAGTTGGGCAAGTTTTTGGGCCATCAAACGAATAATTTTGCTGAGTACCAAGGGTTGTTGCTGGGCCTCAAGCGCGCTCGAGAATTAAACGTGAGCGAAGTCGAAGTGTTTGCTGACTCAGAATTGATGATTCGCCAGTTGGGTGGGCGCTACCAAGTCAAGTCGCCCACGCTGCGGCCGCTGTATGAAGAAGCGCTGCGGTTGCTCAAGGAATTTGAGCGGGTGAAATTGGTGCATGTGCCTCGAGAAATGAACCGGGCCGCTGACGAAATGTCGAACCGGGCCATCGAAGAACGCATGTAGGCCTTCGCTGTGCTAGGGTCGCCGCCGGTCGGAGCAGTCTGGGTGAACACCGGTCATTGCA
>JAYUVR010000004.1:0-12504 GCA_043753955.1 Archangium sp.
CAAAGGCGGCCGCCTCGTCACCTGCGGCGCCACCACTGGCCACGACGTTCGCATCGACTTGCGTACTCTTTTTTACAAATCAATTTCTCTGCTGGGCTCAACGATGGGAAGCAAAGCCGAACTCTTTTCGATACTCGAATTGGTTGAACGCGGAAAATTGAAGCCTGTCCTCGACCGAGTACTCCCACTTGAACGCGCCGCTGAGGCGCACGCATTACTGAGCGATCGAAAGACGTTTGGCAACGTGGTGTTGACTCCATGAGCGCGTGTTTTGTGGCTGCAGCGCTTCGCACTCCCATTGGAAAATTGCGCGGAGCACTCAAGGATGTTCGCCCTGACGATTTGTTGGCATTGGTACTTCGAGAACTGATTCTTCGAACGGAAGTCCCCGCAGACAGCGTCGACGAACTCTACGCCGGCTGTGCCAATCAAGCGGGCGAAGACAACCGTAACGTTGCACGCATGGCTGGCTTGCTGGCGGGGCTGCCTGATTCCGTACCAGCAGCGACCGTCAATCGGCTGTGCGGGAGTGGCCTTGAAGCCATCGTGCAAGGTGCACGGCAAATTCGACTGGGTGAGGCCGATATTGTCATCGCCGGCGGCGTCGAGTCGATGACCCGCGCACCGTGGAGCACCCCCAAACCCAGTGAAGCTTTCCCAAGCGGAAAACTCGAATCGTGGGACACCGCGCTGGGCTGGCGTTACCCCAACCCAAAGCTCGCCGCTCGCTTTCCCCTCGAAGCCATGGGTGAGACTGCAGAAAATGTAGCCGATCGATTGAAGCTGTCTCGCGAGGCACAAGATCGTTTCGCATTTGAATCACATCAAAAGGCCATCCGCGCTCAGGCCAGCGGGTCGTTTACTGCAGAAACAGTGGCCGTCGAACTGCCGCAAAAAAAGGGCCCACCTCAGAAGGTGTCGCAAGATGAGCAACCACGAAGTGATTCAACCCTCGAGAAGCTCGCCAGCCTCAAGGCCGCCTTTCGTGAAGGCGGGAGCGTCACTGCAGGCAACTCTTCCACCTTAAATGACGGGGCCGCGGCAGTGATTTTGATGAGCGAAAAAGCAGTGATGCACTGGGGAAAAAAGCCGCTGGGGCGTTTTATTTCGAGCGCGACTGCAGGCATTGACCCTCGAGTGATGGGCTTAGGCCCCGTGCCGGCCACCCGAAAAGCCATCGAGCGCGCCGGCTGGAAACTTCCCCAAGTCGATCTCATCGAGCTCAACGAAGCGTTTGCTGCGCAGGCACTGGGTTGTATCGGCGAGTTGCAGCTCGACGAGTCACGCGTCAACGTCAATGGCGGAGCTATTGCTTTGGGTCATCCATTAGGAATGAGCGGAGCGCGGATCGTCACCACGCTGCTTCACGCCATGAATGCACGGGGCGCTCAACGAGGCTTGGCCAGCATGTGCATCGGTGTGGGCCAGGGCATCGCTGCCACTTTTGAGGCGGTATAAACTCACTTTGTATTGAGCAAAACCCATTGCAGATAGGCCTGGTGCCCCTGCGCGACGTCAAGGCGCAGCACCTCGGGCACCGAATACGAGTGAAGCGAAAGAATGCGCGCCTCCAAAGCCTCGAAGCGCGCGACAGCGGTCTTCATCACTACCAACACCTCTTGCTCGTCACACATTTTCCCTTCCCAGCGATACACGCTTCGCACGGGAGCTGTGATGTTCGCGCAAGCGATGAGGCCCTCTTCAAGCAAAGTGCGCGCGAGAGTGGCCGCTTGTTCACCATCTGGAGCGCTCATCAACACCACGCAGACTTCAGCGCTCACAAACGGAACTCGAAATCGTGGGCTTGACCATCGATCAATCTCACTACGATTCGCGCCAATAGACCGATCAAGGGCTGCGGGTCTCCGAGATCAAACTGCAGCCCCAGCTCGCCTGGTGAAGAAGGGAAAGGTCTATCGGGGACATCGCTTCGATAGAGTGCGGCTGCGGCCAATCGATCGCCTCGCTTGGGTTGCACCACCACTCGCAAATGCTGCTTCGAACGAAACAGCAACACCCTCACTTCTGCTCGTTCAGCAACAACGGAGGGAATGATGCGATCAGGAGTCGGGGGTAGGACATTCGACCCGGCGTCTTTGCTCTCTGTCGCATCATCAATCACTTCATCGGCTACGCGCATCGCCGAGAGCGAAAGTCTTAATTCGGGGTCAGCTTCGGCTTGAAGGGCGATGGCCTTCTTTTCAGCAGCACTGGAAAGACCGAGATCAAAGCGCAACAGATCATCGAAACTGACAGGCCGTCGCCGGGGTTGATCGACTTCTTCATGGGCACTTTGAAATTCGAGGGGAATGGTGCCCTTGATCTGCCCTCCTAAAATCTTCACCAGCTGATCATCTTCAATGCCGATCCGCTCTGTGTACCACCACGCGAGGCTTCGGAATTCTGAGTCGAGTAAAGCGGCTTCGGCTCGGCGAATTGTATTCAGCGCGGTGAGACTGGTGACCATTCCTCGAGCTGAGCGATCGATTTTTCCAATTGAAACGCGAAGGTGTGACGCTAGGGCGTGAGCATCTGAACGCCCTGTCTGGGCCAACGTTTCCAGAGCTACCACGGCAGACTCAAGTTGATCTCGAGCTCGGAGATCTTCAGAAGCCCACTGCTCCATCGATTTGCTTTCCTCAGGCCCATCAGCAATTGCTGCTTCGACGGCATGATCCGCAGCGCGCTTGAGTTTACTTTCGAGTTCCAGCACCTGCGCTCCTTCACCCCACGAGCGAAGCGCCGTCTGAGAAATCGCTGCCAGCGGCCCGCTTGCTACTGACGCCTCAATGCCCAAGGCTACCTTTCGTCGGAGCACGTCACCCGCGGCTTCAAGCAACAACCCCGCAATCACCGCCCCGTCGCCAGGTCTCTTTCCCTCTTCGAGTTCGCGATGCAGCGCTTCGAGTTCGGTCACTCGAGCGGCGTACTTCTCTTTTGACGAAAGGCCCATCATCACGACTCCTTTGTGAAACCCTCGTCACGCTGCCGCGCTTCGAGGATGTAGAGCTTGAGCCATGCCTGCGCTCGACTGACTCGCTTGTATGAATTGACCACCGTGATTCCCAACTGGCGCGAGACTTCTTCGTGATCATCGAGATCATGGTGATGGTACAGATCCCAAGCGGCTGCCTCATTGGGGTGCTCGGTTTTGAGTCGTTCCCACGCGGTCCAGTACTCTCCGTGGGCTTCGCTCTGCTCATTCATCGCTCTGGCTGCGGCCAGCGACCGCTGATTTTCTGGAGCAGAAAGCTCTGGCTCGTCGCCCTCTTGATGCGCGCCGCGATCAAGATCTTCGCGTTGCCGCCGGTAGCGATCGATGGCGCAGTGTTTAACGATGCGTAAGAAAAACGTCTTGGGAGAAGCAGCTTTGCCAGGCACCAGTTCTGAAACTCCACGAAATTGATCAATGCCCTTGGTCATGAATTTGGCCACGGCATCTTGAAAGATTTCGTCGGTGTCGTCTGGCGAGCCTCTCATGAAAGCACCTTGCACACGTCGAACGACGGTAGCTGCGGTGTCACGCCAGCGAAACACCAGTTCGCCCAAGGGGCGCTTAAAGTCCTGTCCCTGCGCCTTGCGCTGGGCGATGTCTGCGAACAACTCGTCGTCGTTGAGCATGGGCGAGGGCCCGAGACCATACCCTGCTCTACGCCTAGAGAATGAATTCCTGACGAGGTCTTTCAAAATTAATGAGTAATGACCAACTCGTGGCTCAAGACAGGCGTATGTCTTCAGTCAACCGGTCTTGCCGTCATAGCGTCACGACGCTATAGATTCGTTATGCAGCGAGCTAAAAAGGCAACTCTTTACATTGAAAGCGAGCTGTTCCGAGCACTTCGGCTCAAAGCGATTGATGTCGAGCGAACGTTGTCTGAACTGGTCAACGATGCAGTTCGATTCAGTCTCTCGGAAGACGCGGCGGATCTTGACGCGATTAGAACTCGCAAACGCGAGAAGACATTCTCTTATGCTGAGGTGCTGGCCACGATGAAGCGCAATGGCAAGCTATGAGCTTCGGCTGAAGGCGTCGGCGGTGAAAGAACTAGAATCGATTGGTTCAAAGAAAGATCGCCTTCGTATTCTGGCTCGAATTGAAGCATTGCCTGATATTCCCCGCCCCAAAGGCAGTGAAAAGCTTGCTGGGGCCGAGTCGGCCTATCGAATACGTCAGGGCAACTACCGCATCGTGTATACGATTGATGACAATATTCTTCTGATTGAGGTCATCACGGTCGGCCACCGCCGTGAGGTGTATCGGAAATATTGAGGGGATCGACGGCGCGGGCAGGTGCTGCACAAAACCGCTTTACGGTCCGCGCGAACAGGTGGCCAACCCAATTGTTTGCATCTCTGCATGAAATAGAACTGCAGCTATGAATCCAGTCACGCGAGAGCTCTTCAGCACTTCACCTAACGGCTCCAAAAAATACCGCCGTCGGTATCGGTAAGACCCGCACCCCGAACCGAGAATAGACCTCGCATCGGCGCTTCGAAGCCGCGAGAGATAGGTAAATGATGCCCTCCTGAGGAAGCAGAGGGGGGCGAACCGCACCGTCTACTCGACTTTGTCGCCATCGCGGTGCTGCTGGCGTCCTCTGAGACCCAAAAGAACCATTACGAGCGGGGGAAGAATCGCCACACATCCAGATATCAAGAGAACAGAGACGAAGGTTTCCTGCCATTGAGGTGCTCGTAAACCTTGGCTTGCCAAGGGGGTCGAGGCGCCCGTCCCGAAAACAGCGGCGAGCACAAGGGCAGCCCAGATCGCGTAGAGCCCCCACACCAGCAAGAAGATGCTTCTTCCCGTCGCGCGCGGCCCAAGGTGAATTTGCTGCCAAGCAGCACTGAGCGCGATCAGAAGCGTGCCACTCATGAGGCCATCAACATGCGCGGATAATCCAACACGTGGGTTCGCGAAAAGCTGCAACCCAAAGCCCTGAACCGTACTGAGCAGCACGAGCAGGACACCCCACTTCAGCATCGCTCGCTTCGCACCTTCAGGATTCATGGTGAGCATCTTTTGAAGACTATGAACATAAATCGATCCTGTCACAAAGCGATGCGTGACTCTGCGTGAGGGGGTTCGCACGCGACTGTCTTGGACCAATCGAAGGCGAGCGAGGCGGCAATCACTATTCGCTGTGCCGGTTGCATAATGACTTACAACGTATTTACACTGTAGGCATGCACGGACTCCGCCTCGAATGGGATACAGACAAGGCGCGTTCAAACGAGCGCAAGCATCGTGTTTCTTTTGAGGAGGCACAGACAGCTTTCGCCGACGAGCAGGGCCTCCTTATTCATGACCCTGATCATTCCGACACGAAGATCGCTTTGTGCTGCTAGGGCTCAGTTCATCGTTGCGAGCCCTTGTTGTCTGTCATTGCTACAGAGGCGGAGACGAAGTGATCCGGCTCATCTCGGCACGCAAAGCAGACCGTCGTGAACGCCTGCTCTACAACCAAAGGAGAAAACCATGAGAAAGCACTACGACTTCACAAATGGCAGTCGGAACCCCTATGCCAAACGAATCAAGAAACAAATCACCATCAGAATCGAGGAAGGCACGCTTGCCTATTTTCAAAACCTCGCCCGCGAGACCGCGATCCCCTACCAGACCCTCATCAATATGTACCTCAAGGACTGCGCTGTTCAGCGAAAACAATTACGACTTCAGTGGCGCCCCACGGCTGCTCCCTGATGTGTTCGCGCGGCACGAGGAGCCTGGAAGTCAAAGCGCGATCAAATCCATTTCACGGTCCACGTGAACACGTGGCGAGCCCAATCTTTTGCATTTCTGCATGAAAAGGAACTGCTGCCATAAAGCCCGTCACCCGAGGGCTCTTGAGTACTTCACCTAAAGGATCCAAGAACACCACCGTTGGCAGCCCCTGAATTCCAAATCGCGCATACAGCTGGTCGAGCAAATCGTGATCTGTAGTGCCATCGACTTTCACAGAGACAAAGCGATGTGACTCAGCCACCACTTCAGGTGATGAGTACGTGTGCAGGTCGAGTTCCTTGCAGGCTTGGCACCAGTCAGCGAAGAAATCGATCATCACCGGTTTGCAGTCGGCTTTCGCTTCCGCCAAGACCTTTTCAAAAGGTCTCAATGACTCCGCTTGGTGCGCGTCGTACGTCAGTGCCCACGCGAATTCGGAACCATGAACCGTACCAGGCGAAGAGCCATCAACCGGAGCCGCCATGCGTACCAAAAATGCGACCAACAGCGCGGTCACCCCGAGCCCCTTCAGTACCCACTGCCGGCCTTCCTTGAAGGAAAGGTGAATGGCACCTGCCAGAACGCCGACAAAAGCGAGCCCTGCTCCTAGACCAATGGCTCCACTTCGGCCCAAGCGAGAAGCACTGGCGTTAACGAGTGCGCCAAAACCATCAAACCCATCGCGCAAGTACGCCACCGCCATAGCGAGTAAAGCAATGCCAAACACACTCTTGACCCATTCCATCCATACGCCTCCTTTCGGCAGACGCACGGTGAAGACGCCAATCAGAAAAAATGGAACCCCGATGCCCAGGGCATAAATAAAGAGTAGCCCTCCTCCGAGTACCGGGTCGCGAGTTTGTGAAACCCAGGCCAACACACCGGTCAGCACTGGCCCCGTACATGGAGCCGCGAGGAACCCAGCTACGCTCCCCATCAACAGCGCACCGAGAATGCCACCGCCGCCGACTCCGCTTAACTTGGTGGCCAAACCAGACGGCAATGCGAGATCGAAAGCGCCAAACATCGAAGTGGCTAACACCGCCATGAATACTGCGAGGCCAACCACCACCCATGAATTGCCCAGCACCGAGCCAAAAGCCCGCCCTGAAAGTGCCGCGAAAACTCCGAGCGCACTGAACACTGCACCCATGCCCACCACGTAGGCTGTGGTCAACACCAAGGCTCGGCCTTTTGATTCGGCCTGACGAGCTCCGAAAACGCCGACGGTGATGGGAATTAATGGGTATACGCAGGGCGTCAACGAAGTGAGAAAGCCACCCAAAAAGATGACTCCGGCTGCTACAAAGAGCCGCCCTGAAGCCAGCAATGTTGACGCATCAAGGGTTGAACTGGGGCCAGTCGGTATTAACGACGGCAGGAAAACCAAGCTGACCGCCGACACCGCGGCCAAAAGAAAAACCGTCGAACGCTTCATGGCCCCAATATGCGCTGAGTAGGTCAACTGTTTCTAAAGAAGAAAAATGAGTTGAGGAGCAGTCTGCTAACTGCTGGATCTCACAGCGGGCTCGCTTTTCAAGTTGAGAACCACTCGCAATTACAGCGCCAACAGCCCGAAATCACTGAAAGTGGACTTGACCAGTCCATCATTCTTCCGTTAAAGGAAAGCTATACAGGACCAATCTAGTCCACATTCGAGGGTCTGATGCTGAAGCTGCCGATTTACATGGATTATCACGCAACCACCCCGATGGACCCGCGGGTCTTCGAGGCGATGCAACCTTACTTCGTTGAAAGCTTCGGAAATGCCGCGTCGCGCAATCACACTTTCGGGTGGAAAGCAGAAGCCGCGGTTGAAAAAGCGCGCAAACAAGTGGGCGCGTTGATCGGCGCTTCAGACAAAGAAATCGTTTTCACCTCAGGCGCCACCGAATCGAACAACCTGGCCATCAAAGGCGTGGTCGACTTTTACAAAGACAAAGGCGACCACATCATCACTTTGGCGACCGAGCACAAAGCGGTGCTCGATACCTGCAAGCGCCTTGAGCGGCAGCGCCAAGAGCGCATCGACGAGCTGAAGATCCAACGTTTGATGGAATTGACCGAACAAGACGTCGACCCTGAGAATTTGGCCGCACTGGAAATCAAGTACTCGCTCGATACCGATGTCACTCTCAAGCGGTGGGTCGACAAGGTGCGAGTCGGGGCGCGCGTCACCTACCTCACGCCTAAGACAGACGGCCTGATTGATTTGGAACAGCTTCGTGCGGCCATCACCGACAAGACCATTCTGGTTTCCGTGATGCTCGCCAACAATGAAATCGGCGTCGTTCAGCCGGTCAACGAAATCGGTGCGCTGTGCCGCGAAAAAGGGGTGCTGTTTCACACTGACGCGGTGCAAGGCGTGGGCAAGGTGCCCTTCAGCGTCGAAGCGGCCAAAGCCGACCTCGTTTCTTTGTCAGCGCACAAGATGTACGGCCCCAAAGGTGTTGGCGCTCTTTATGTACGGCGTAAACCCCGAGTTCGTGTGCGCGAACAAATTGACGGTGGAGGTCACGAGCGGGGCATGCGTTCGGGCACGCTGAACGTTACCGGCATCGTCGGCTTCGGCGCCGCTGCGGAAATCGCCAAGAATGAACTCGAAGCCGAAGCACAACGCGTCAGTACTCTGCGCGACCGGCTGTGGAAGGGTGTTTCTGCCAAGCTCGATTATCTCACGGTCAACGGCTCGGAGAATTCGCGGCTTCCCGGCAACCTCAACGTCTCGTTTGCCTTTGCTGAAGGTGAAGCGTTGATGATGGCCATTAAAGATGTGGCGGTCTCATCAGGTTCTGCCTGCACCTCGGCTTCGCTTGAACCCTCGTACGTACTTCGCGCTTTGGGGGTCGAAGAAGAAATGGCCCACAGCTCGATTCGCTTTGGGTTGGGCCGGTTTACGACCGAAGAAGAAGTCGATTACGTCATCGACTTGATGGTGCGCGCCGTCACCAAGCTGCGCGAGATGAGCCCCTTGTACGAGATGGCCAAAGAAGGCATCGACCTCAAGAAAATCGAATGGAAAGCACACTGAGTTTTGTAAAGGAGACGCATCATGGCCTACAGCGAAAAAGTCATTGAACACTTCGAGCACAGCAGAAACGTCGGGACGCTCGACAAAAACGACCCCAATGTGGGCACAGGCCTAGTCGGCGCTCCTGCATGCGGCGATGTGATGCGCCTGCAGCTTAAAATCAGCGACGAAGGTGTCATTCAAGACGCGAAGTTCAAAACCTTTGGTTGCGGTTCGGCCATCGCCAGCAGTTCGCTCGTCACTGAATGGGTGAAAGGGAAGTCGATGGATGACGCGATGAAAATCACCAATAAACACATCGCCCAAGAGCTCTCATTGCCGCCAGTGAAGATTCACTGCTCGGTGCTGGCTGAAGACGCCATCAAGGCAGCCATCGAAGACTTCCGCGCCAAGCGCGCAGCCCGTTCGACACCGGTTGCAGTGTAAGGAACTGGAAAACCATCATGACAGCCGCTGAAACACAGCCCATGTCGAGCCCTGCCCCGCTCCCCGGTGGAAAGCCCGCGGGAAAAGGCATCGGTTTGACAGACAGCGCCGTGGGCCAGCTCAAGCGATTGCTTTCAGCGCGCAATACGCCTGAGGCAGGTCTCCGCATCGCGGTAAAGGGAGGCGGTTGCAGCGGCCTCGCCTACCATATGGAATGGGCTGAAAAGGCGAGAGAGCGAGACAAGATTTTCGAGCGCGAAGGCGTACGCATTTTCGTCGACCCCAAGAGTTACTTGTATCTGATGGGCACGGAATTGATCTTCGAAGAAGGCCTGCTGGCGTCAGGCTTTAAGCTGCAAAACCCGAATGTGAAGGGCGCTTGTGGTTGCGGCGACTCCTTTACCGTCTGACGTCGTGGCTACTTTCTTCGAACTCTTTCAGCTCACGCCTTCGGTTGACGTCGATGTGGCTGCGCTCGAAGCGAAATACAGAGCAATGTCACTTGAAGTGCACCCTGATCGCCAAAGCGGAGCCGACGCGTACCAACGGCGACTGGCGGCAGAAAAATCGGCGGCGCTCAACGAGGCAGTCAAGGCACTTAGAGACCCTCTCCGCCGTGCATTTTATCTGCTCGAACTCAAGGGCGTAAAACTCGACACCGACCAAGCTGCAGCCCAACTCAAAATGCCGCTGCCCTTTTTAGAAGAAATCATGGAACGCCGCGAAGCGCTTGAGGGCGCCAAAGCAACTCGAGATCTCACTGCGGCACAAGCGATGGCGGCTGAGATTCGTAACGCTCGCGACACCAATCTGACGACGGCTCAAGAAGCGCTGCGCAAAGATGAGGTGAGCTCCGCCGCGCTCGCACTGGGGAAAGTTCGCTACTACACGCGCTTCCTCGAAGAGGTTGACGCATTCGAAGAGGAGCTCATCTCGTGAAGGGTTACCTGCAGATTCACGACCCCCTCAAGCCCAAGGGCCAGGTGGTTGGTATTGATCTCGGCACAACCAATTCTCTGGTGGCGTCGGTGGTACATGGCAAACCGACTTGCCTCCCCGCCGATGACAACAACGAAGTGCTGTTGCCTTCGGTAGTACACTACGCGGCGAACGGCAGCGTGACGGTGGGGCGAAGGGCAGTTGAAGTGCTGCCCCAATTTCCGACAGACACCATCAAGTCGGTCAAACGCTTCATGGGCAAATCGCTGGGCGATTTGGAAACCAAAAAACTCGGAGCCTACCAATTCGTTTCAGGCAGCGGCGTCGTTCGCTTTCAAGTCAAAGGCGGGCAACCGGTAACGCCCATCGAAGTCTCGGGCGAAATTTTGCGTCAACTCAAACGCAAAGCCGAGTCGCACTTCGCTGGCAAAGTTGAACAAGCCGTCATCACCGTACCTGCGTACTTCGATGATGCGCAGCGCCAGGCCACCAAAGATGCGGGCCGTCTGGCCGGGCTTGAAGTCTTGCGCTTGCTCAATGAGCCGACCGCCGCGGCCTTGGCGTACGGGCTCGACAAAAAGATTCAAGGTCTCTACGCGGTGTACGATCTCGGAGGCGGCACCTTTGACATTTCCATACTTGAATTGATCGATGGCGTGTTTCAGGTGAAATCAGTCGGAGGCGATTCAGCGTTGGGCGGTGATGATTTTGATCGCGCGATTGCACAGAAGCTCATGACTGCACGGGGACTGACGACTCCCACCGCTCAGCAGATTGCGACGGTGCTCCAGCTGGCCAAACTCGCCAAGGAACGTCTGACGCAAGATGAACGCACCACCATTGATTTCGAAGGTGGCCCCTTCGAAGTGTCTCGAACTGATTTCAACGCGTGGGTTGACCCGTTGCTTCAGAAGACTGGGCTCAGCGTACGGAGGGCCATCAAAGATGCCGGAGTGACCGCCGAGCACATCAAAGGCGTCGTGCTAGTAGGTGGTTCGACTCGAGTCCCTGCGGTTCGCTCTTACGTCGCAGAACTCTTCGGCAAGCCTCCCCTTGACGATATTAACCCAGACGAAGTGGTGGCCTTGGGCGCGGCCATTCAGGCTGACCTGCTCACCAATGAAGAGCGCAAAGATGAAGTGCTGTTGCTCGATGTCATTCCCTTGTCTCTGGGCCTCGAAACGATGGGTGGCGTAGTCGAGAAATTGATACCCCGCAATTCCAGCATTCCCATCGCGCAGGCCCAAATCTTCACCACTTTTCAAGATGGCCAGTCGGGTATGGACATTCATGTGGTGCAGGGTGAAAGAGAGTTGGTGGCCGACAACCGCTCTTTGGCGCGTTTTCGATTGTCGGGCATTCCACCCCTGGCCGCCGGCATGGGTCGAGTGCAAGTGACCTTTCGCGTCGATGCAGACGGCATCTTGTCTGTGGCTGCGAAGGAAGAGACCACTGGCATTGAGCAGCAGATTACGGTCAAGCCCACCCACGGGCTCACCGACGAAGAAATTGAGCAGATGTTGCTCGATTCTATCGACCACGCTGAAGACGACATTCGACGACGTTTGCTTGCGGAGCAAAAAGTCGAAGCAGACAGGCTGCTGATGGACGGCGCCAAACAGCTCAAAGAGAATGGCGATTTGCTTTCGCCCGATGAACGCAGCGCTTTTGAACAGCAACTTGAACAGCTGCAGGCATTGGCGAAAATCGAGACCGACCACGAGGCGCTCAAAAAGGCGATTACTCACGTCGACGAGCTGGCTCGCCCATTTGTGGAACGCATTATGGACCGTGCCATCGGCAAAGCGGCTGTTGGCCACCGAATGGAAGACTTCTAAATCACAATGCCTCGAATTACCTTTCGCAGCCCTCTGGCTGAAGTCACCGCTGAAGTTCCGGCCGGCACCACTTTGCTCGAAGCCGCTGAGAGCGGTGGAGCTCAAGTCGGTCACTCGTGCGGCGGAGTTTGTGCGTGCAGCACCTGTCATGTCTGGGTCAAAAAAGGGCTCGAGACACTCTCAGAGCAAGACGACATGGAACTTGACCGTCTTGATCTCGCGTACGACGTGAAGCCCCAGTCCCGTCTGGCTTGCCAGTCGAAGGTGACCGAAGGCGACCTCGAGGTGTGGATCACCGAGGAGTCACTCAATGCGTATATGGACGAAAACCCTGTCGTCAGAAAGCAGCTCGAAGCCGCAGGGAAATGGCCGCTCAAGAAGTTCACCTGAGTTAAGGCCGTCGTTGACACCGGCGTCGGCTCAACTGTATTGAGCGCGCTGTCCTGCCCAGGTGGCGGAATTGGTAGACGCGCTAGATTCAGGGTCTAGTACTGGCAACAGTGTGGAGGTTCGAGTCCTCTCCTGGGCACAGGGGGAATCGGTGA
>JAYUVR010000005.1:0-2837 GCA_043753955.1 Archangium sp.
GCTGAACCCTTGGCGGAGTGCTGATTGGTGTAGAAAACGAAACCGTGCTCGTCGAAGTCTTTGAGCAATACGATGCGTACACTGGGTCGACCTCGCTCGTCGACGGTAGCGAGGGACACCGCGTTGGGATCTTTGCTGACGACTTGTTTGGCTTCTTCAAAAATGGCGCGAAAGCGGGTGAAAGGCTCATTCCATTCTGTGATTGGCATTCGATTGAGCTCCGAGGCGATGAGCTTTGAGTCTATGCCCTCAAGCTCGAAGACAGAGTAGTCCGTGGGGAAGCCGTGGGTATGCGCATTCTTTTCCTCAGTTCTGAAGTGGCGCCCTACTCAAAGACAGGAGGGCTGGGCGATGTCGCCGGCTCATTGCCTTGGGCGATGTCAGCGCGCGGCCATCACGTTCGGGTGGTCAGCCCGCTGTACCGAGGTGTTTCGAGAGCGAATCTTCATCTGGTGGGTACGCCTCTAAAACTCGAGTTTCCTTTCAGAAGCGTTGACGTTCGTTTGTATCGAGCGCCTGCGAAGGGCGAGTTGCTGTTTGTCGATGCGCCGGCGTTGTTCGATCGAGAGCGGTACTACGGTTTTCCTGACGACGCGCATCGCTTTGCGGTGTTTGCAATGGCTTCGTTGGCGTCGGCTCAGCGCGATGGTTTCTGGGCCGATGTGGTGCAAGTGAACGATTGGCAAGCCGGCCTTGCGCTGTTGGCGCTGCGCACCGGTTTTGCCCATACGCCTTTGGGAAAGGCGCTTCGCGTTTTCAGCATTCACAACCTTGCGTACCAGGGGCTTTTCCCGAAAGGAGAGATGGAAGCCTTGGGCATTCCTTGGAAACACTTCACCGCCGATGAAGTCGAGTTTTGGGATCAACTGTCGTTCATCAAGGCGGGTCTGGTTTCAGCGCAGTTGATCACCACCGTCTCGCCCACCTACGCCCAAGAGATTCGTACTCCACTGTTTGGTGCAGGTCTCGATGGGCTACTTCGGCGAAAAATAAACACCCTTCACGGAATCTTGAACGGAGTCGACGTCGAAGAATGGAACCCCGCGACCGATGTCTTTTTGCCTAAGCCATACACCGCAGCCGACCTTTCAGGCCGAACCCTGTGCAGGAAAGAACTGCTGGCTTCGACACGTCTTACCGCGCCGCCGAGCGGAATGCCTGTGTTCGGAATCATCGGCCGTATGGTGGAACAAAAAGGGGCTGACTTACTTCATCAGGCACTGCCTCGGCTGCTGGAACAGGGCGCCTGCGCGGTGGTACTGGGCTCAGGTGATGAGCGCTTGCAGTCGGCCTGGCTTGCTTTAGCCGCCCAATACCCTCGTCGTGTGTCGGTTCGATTGGGTTTCGACAATTCGCTTGCCCACCGCATCGAGGCAGGGAGCGACTTTTTCCTGATGCCCTCTCGTTTTGAGCCGTGCGGTCTCAACCAAATGTATTCGTTGCTCTACGGCGCCATACCGGTGGTTCATGGTGTAGGCGGCTTGAGGGATACGGTGAAAGACCTTCAAGAGCCCGACGCCAACGGCATTGTCTTTGACTCAGATACTCCCGAAGGTTTGTACCAAGCGCTACTGCGAGCGGTAGAACTCTTCAGAAACCCAGAGGCGTATCTCGCCGTTCAACAGCAGGGTATGAAGAACGATTTCGGGTGGTCCCGAGCCGCCGCTGAATATGAGCGGCTTTTCAGTACAGCGCGCTGACTGTTTTTTGCTCAACGAGCGGTGTTGACCATCGACTATGGTGTCGTTTCAGCGTGCCGTCGGAATCTGAACTCGGAGGCTACCGACTCATCGGTCGTCTCGCCGTCGGCGGGATGGCGGAGGTCTACCACGCCAGAGCTCGCATTCCTGCACAACGCAGCCCCGGGGAACCTGAAGACGTCGTCATCAAGCGGCTGTTGCCGAGCATGCGCAATGACGCCAGCTGGGTAAAGCAATTCGTCGATGAGGCCAGACTGACCGTTCGGCTTCGTCACCCCAACATTGTGCGCACTTTTCGCTGTTTCAAAGCCGGCAGTGACTACGTGATGGTGCAGGAATTGGTGAGTGGTCGAACCCTTCAATACATGCAGGAAGCCTATGCGCAGGTCGGCACTCCAATACCGGCGGCCGCGGCGACATACATCGTGAGCAGTCTGTTGAAGGCCCTCGATTACCTCCACCGGGCCAAAGTGGGAGAAGTTGATGCCACCATTGTTCATCGCGACGTCAACCCGGCGAACGTGCTCCTTTCTGTTAGCGGCGAGGTGAAGTTGGCGGACTTTGGGGTGGCTGAAATCGAGGGCGCACTTCACCCTGAATCGGGAGCCCTTCGTGGCACTGTGTCGTACATGGCGCCTGAGGCGGTGTTGGGCCATACCGTCGACCGGCGCGCTGATTTGTTTTCAGCGGGAGTCATTCTCTGGGAAGTCTTCACCGGGCAGCGATTGTTTACAGGCAATGCTGAGATGGAAATGATGCACAAGGTTCGCGATTGTAGAGTGCCTCCTGTTTCTCAATACAACCCGGCGCTCCCAGAGATGGCGTCAGCCATCGTGCGAAAGGCTCTTCAACCTGATCGCACCCGCCGATTTCAATCAGCGACCGATTTTTTGAGGGTGCTCGAAATTTTGGCGCGTCGTAACGGGTGGCCTCTCGACGTCGACGCGCTCAAGCCTTTGCTCGGAGAATGAAACGATGCGGTTTGGTGTACTGGTAACGGTGCTGGGCCTTGCGTGCGCCACCACGCCTCAATCAGCGACCAATTTCACCGCTGCGGTCACCGCGCTGGAACTTGATTTCGCGAGTCGAGAGCACGGAGCGCTGGCCTTTACGCTTCAGCTGCCAGCCGAGGTTTCC
>JAYUVR010000006.1:0-6388 GCA_043753955.1 Archangium sp.
CAAGATTTCAACATTCGTCTCGCCTATTCATACACATTGGCCCGCCCCACCTTTCGCGAACTGGCGCCATTTCTTTTCTTTGACATGGTTCGTCGCCGCAATGTGAGTGGCAACCCGAGTCTAGTGAATACGCGAATTCATCACGCAGACGTACGCACCGAATGGTTCCCAGCAACAGAAGAAGTGATTGCAGCTACGGCCTTTGGGAAGCAATTCGAGAACCCCATCGAGCGGGTCATCGTGGGTGCTAATAATGGGGTGGGGGATATTGGCTATACCAACACTCCAAGTGCTTCGTTGGTGGGCCTCGAACTGGAAGCGCGCACCTCGTTAGGTCGACTCCTCCCTATTCTTTCGTCGGTTAAGGTGGGGGCAAACCTCTCGCTCATCGTCTCTCGCATTCAGCTCAATTCTATCTCGCCGCAAACCAATCATCAGCGGCCGCTTCAAGGCCAATCTCCCTGGGTGGCCAATGCCTTCATCAATTGGTCCCGACCTCAGTGGGGCCTCGATGCGGCAATCAATTACAATGTCTACGGCCCGCGCATTTCAGACGTAGGTATTCAAGGTTTACCAGATGTAGTCGAGCAGCCATTTCATCGCCTCGACGCCTCAGTGAGTCAGTCTCTTGGAGGCGGGTTTCAACTCAAACTCACCGCCAGCAATCTGCTCAATCAGGCCATCCGTCTGCAACAGGGAGGGATGAACGTTCTGGTGAACCCTCAAGGTGTACAGGCCACCGCAACGCTGTCTTGGAACTTTAACCCCGAAAGGAAGTAAATATGCGTGTACTGATTGTATTGTTTGTTTTGTGTGCGGGCTGCTCGGTTGCTCCCGGTGTCAATACAGGGACAGGCGGAGGCACGGGACAGTCTGAAGTCGTCGAAGTGACGGCAGATGTTACTGTCGATACCACGTGGACCAAAGCCAATGTGTATGTGCTTAAACAATTGACCTACGTCAATGGGGCCACGCTCACCGTAGAGCCAGGCACACACATCATGGGTGACGCGGCGTCGGCGCTCATCGTTTCTCGCGATGCAAAGCTCATCGCCGCTGGAACCGCAGCTGAGCCCATTGTCTTCACCAGCAGCTTGCCCGTCGGACAACGTGGGAGCCCTCAAGGCGATTGGGGCGGGCTGGTATTTTTAGGAAGGGCCACCATTAATACACTCGGTGGAGAAAATAACGCTGAGGGTTTGGCTGATGAAGCGCGCAATAAGTATGGAGGAAATGATGATGCATATAATTGCGGCACTCTGAAATATGTTCGCGTCGAATTCGCAGGTCGACCTCTCTCTGCCAATAATGAGCTCAATGGTATCACGCTCAATGCATGCGGCAGCGCTACCACCGTTGACTTCGTTCAAGTGCATCGAGGTGTCGACGATGGAGTGGAACTTTTTGGTGGCACGGTGAATTTGAAGCACATCGTCATCACCGCCAGCGACGACGACGGTCTTGATTGGGATAAAGGATGGCGAGGTAAGGCACAGTTTGTCATCGCGGCGCAAATTTCCGGCCGAGGCAATCACGGTATTGAAGCCGACAACGATGCGTCAAATGCAGACCTCACTCCACGCAGTTCGCCTACCATTTACAATGTCACTCTGGTCGGTCGAAACCCAGACACCGCCGCTTCTGAAGGGCCGTCGAGAGGGCTCATTCTGCGTGCTGGCACCGCGGGCAAATTGCACAATTTGATAGTGATGAATTTTACCGACAAGGGTGTGCTGGTTGATGGAAACCCTTCGAAGACGCAATGGGCCAGCGGTGCACTGTCGATCCACAACAGTCTTTTTTTCACCAACCCCACCCACGGCGTGACTGATTATGTAAGCGCACCGCGGGTTGATGGAGGCGTGACAGACAATATGTTTGATGAAGTCGTTGAGCTTGGAGCTCTTTCCTTGAGCAACCGTTTCGATATTGACCCAAAGTTGGCTGCGCCTACCTCGCTATTGACGCCATCGTTTAAACCTTTGGCAGAGTCTCCCGCCTTGATGGGCGGCTCCGCGCCTCCTGATGATGGCTTCTTTGACTCTACCGTGACCTTTGTGGGTGCAGTCGGCGTCGTTGACTGGACGACGGAATGGACCGCATTTCCCGAAAACTAGAGGGTCGACTAGCGCAGCTCGGTAGTGATTTTCTTTCGTTCTTGCTCAAGGCGAGCCGTGCGAGCTCGCTCTTCAGCCAGCAACCTAGACAGTGAGGTGTTTACATTTTGCAGCGACCCAGCCAATTCATTGGCTTTATTCGCCGAGGAGCGCGCATTTTCCGATTCAACGCGCGCCTTTTCGAGTGCCAATTCAAGTTGCTGATTCACCACCTGTAAATTGCCTCGGCCTCGTTGCACTTCTGCTTCGGCCTGCGCTTTCGCCGCCTCCTCTTTTCGTAAAAGGTCGAGTTGCTCTTTGACTCGGCCTTCTGCCGTTTTCGCGCGAGAAGCTTCATGTTCTGCAACGCGCGCTTGTTCGATGGCACCTTGTTCTGCGCGTTGCACTCGAATCAGCGCCACGCTTCCACCTGCAAGTAAGATGAGCAGCGTTGCGATGATGCCGCTGACCAACGCCTGGCGCGTGCGTTGAGCCCGGGTGGACAAAGCAAAGGCCGCGTCGAGAAATTCTTGCTCGCGTGGGGCAATGGTTCCGGGGTGGCGGCTGCGCCACAAACGCGCCTCCTCGAGAGCATCGCCTTGCCACAACAGCCCTTGCGCGTTTTGTCGGCTTTCCCACTGCCGAGCTGCAGTTCGCAATTGCTCTCGAAAGGCCTGGTCTTCTCGCCCTTCGTCGAGCCATCTTCGCAGCAGCGGCCAACTTGAAATGAGCGATTCGTGCACCAACTCAACCGTGGTGCTGCCGCCGCTGGTTTGAACCATCAACAATCGGGCCTTCACCAATTGATTCACCAATTGGTCTACCGCTTTGGTGTTGTGAGAGAGTTCGCGGAGTTCTTCGACAGAAACCAAGGCACGAGTGTGTTCCGGCGTCACCAACCGGGGCAGCACTGTACGCGCCAGCGTTTGAGCCAAAGGAGAGAGGTCGCGCAGCACACTGTCGGCATGCGCCGCAAGCGCACCCTTGATGCCGCCTAGGGCCCGATAGGTAGCCAGCGTGAGCAAACGATTGCGAGTGTCCCTCGCATCCCACAATTTACTGGCTGTAAATTGAAGCAAAGGCAGAGCGCCTTGGGTTGCTTCCAAATGCGCCAGCATGTCTTGAACGATTTCCTCACTTTCAAAGCGATACCCAGCCATCTCAGCGGGCTGCACTAACGCTTCAGCAAGGCTCCCTCGATGCGGAGCGCTGAGGAAAAAGAGCCCCTGACTCAACTCAGCCATGAAGCGCGGGTCTTCGGTAACGCGGTCCAAAAAGTCTGCCCGAATCGAAAGCACCACTCGAACAGGCGACGCGGCGTCATCGGCAATACTGCTCAAACAGGTCGTAAAAGTGAGCCGCTCAGTCGGGTCGCTGACTTGTGTATACAGCTCTTCAAACTGGTCGATAAACAACAAAACATTGGCGCCCGCCTTGCGAGCGTGAGAGCGAAAGGCTGCCCCGGCATAACCCGGTTCTCTTCTGAGTCGCGCGGCCAGCTGCTCTCGTTGTTCGAGGTCGCCGGGGTCGAACCTGACGCTCAAATTGATTTGCATTAAGGCATCAACCAAAACTTCCAACGGCCTGCGAGAAGGGCGCACCACGATGGCTTGCCAGAGTTCGCCCGAGCGTTTCAGTGCAGGCACCACGCCGGCGCGAACGAAAGACGACTTTCCAGCACCGGAAGAGCCGACCACCCCAATCAAGGGCTGGGCGCGCAGTTTCGTTACCATTGTTGCTATTTCTAGATTGCGCCCGAAAAACCGGCCCGAATCGGTTTCTTGAAAGCTGGCCAGCCCTCGATACGGCGTTTCGCCTTCCTTGAGTTCTTTGCTGACACGACCGACTTCAAAAGGCTCAAGCGCATGGAGAAGTGCTTCGGCGTCTGCGTAACGCTCTGAGGCAACTTTCCTTAGGCACCGGTCGACCACTTGCGCCAGCCCCGCGGGAACTCCGGGCGCCATGGTGGAAAGACTGGGCATGGCAATATTGCGGTCTGCGGTCACTCCCAGCTCGGCCCCGTGTTTGCCTTGAAGTGGGTGCCGCCCCGCGAGCATTCGAAACAACACCAAGCCCACGGCCCAAATGTCTGTGCGATGGTCGACTTCACCGACCCCCCATTGTTCGGGAGACATGTAACTCATGGTCCCGATGACGTCTTTATTCTCGGTGCTTTCAGGCTCAGCGTGCATCACTTTTGCGATGCCGAAATCGAGCACTTTGACCGTTCCCGATTCGGTGACCCAAATGTTGTCTGGTTTGAGGTCGCGGTGAACAATGCCTTGTTTGTGTGCACAACCAAGTGCTTTCACTACAGGTATAATCAATTCGACGGCGCGATTGGTCGAGAGTTGCTGTCCGCCCGTGAGAAGCTCAGACAAAGGGTGGCCTTGGAGATATTCCAAAACCATAAAATGCCAATCAGCGAAGACGTCGGCCTCGTAGATGACGACGATGTTCTCGTGGCCACAGGCCGCCGTTGCCCGGGCTTCGGCGATGAAACGACGGCCTACCTCTTGGTCAGAAGCACTGAGGAATTTGATGGCGACGCGTCGACCCAGCTCATTGTCACGAGCCAGAAAGACTTCGCCCATGCCGCCTTTCCCCAGCAATCGAATGAGCTCGTAATGGCCGATGACATCGCCCGGCTTCGGCATGGCTCGACCGGGTAGTCTCGCTTTCCCCTCAGTGCTTTCACCCGTTTCTTCTGCCAAATCGGCATCAGCCCCCAGGGCCTGGCGAAAGGCCTCTCCACGAACAGAGACTGACTTCATGGAATTCACCGTTATTCCTCCCCCAACCTGGCTCAAGCCCCCAAAGCGGCGCTACCTGTGAGTGGTGCAGGTGAATGGATAAACACCGGCAGTAACTTTCAAGTCTAATTACGAGTAACGCAGTTTGCGTTGACAATCATCCCCGCGCTCTGAAGGCTTCCACATGGGCCTACGCAATACGCACACAAGAAGCGTTTTCGTTGCCCTCGTCGGCATCGTTTCAGGCGCCTGCCTCGAACCGCGCTCGAAAACATGTGGTGAGCTCAACTGCCCTGCGGGCCTGGTGTGTGCGCCAGATGGAGCGCGCTGTGCGACTCCGGGGCAGCTTTCGGCTTGTAGCGAGCGCCAAGAGGGCGATGGCTGTGCGTTGTCAGGGGTATTGAGCGCCCAATGTGTCTCTCAAGTATGCACTGCAGTGTTGTGTGGCGATGGCATTTTGATGATTGGAGAAGTCTGCGACGACGGCAACACGCAAGCATGCGATGGGTGCAGTGCCGATTGTCGAACCATTGAGGGCTGCGGTAATGGCCTTGTTGAGTGCCTTGAGCAGTGCGATGACGGTGCTTCTAATGCAAATACACCCAATGCGGACTGCCGTTCTGATTGTCGCCGTCAGCGCTGCGGCGATGGGGTGGTGGACGACCGCTCAGGGGAAGACTGTGACGGTGCTCCTCCAACGGAGCAGAGTTGCCTTTCTTTAGGTTTCTATAAAGGCACGCTCGGCTGTTCTGTTGCATGCCGCGCTGATGTAGCGATGTGTCGCGGTTCTTGTGGCGATGGGCAAGTGGAAGGGGCGGAATTCTGCGATGGCCTACCTCCCCTTCAGAGTTGTCTTGAGTCTGGCTATGATATGGGAAATTTGTACTGCAACTCACTATGCACCCCCAGCTTCACTGGCTGTGAGCGATTGGGTTTCATCCCCATGTCAACCAATGGCATCAGCCCGTCCATCTTTGTGATGTGGAAGGCCGGGCCTCAAGAGATTTTTGCCGCTGGCTTCGGAGGCGAAATCACGCACTGGGATGGCAAGACCTGGTCAGTGATGGAAAGCGTCGCCATCGATAATATTTACGGTCTGTCGGGCAGCGGCCCTAATGACGTCTATGCAGTGGGACGCCAAGGACAAATTCTGCACTACAATGGCACCACGTGGTCAGCGCAGAATTCCGGCACGGAAGCGCAACTCAATGCAGCCTGGAAATCAGCCCAAGGCGAAGTCTTTGTCGTCGGGCGCGGGGGAACGATACTGCACTCAGGGGGCGATGGAGTGTGGACAGCACAGGACTCCACCACTACCGGAAGGCTGTATTCAGTGTGGGGTTCATCGCCATCGGATGTCTTCGCTGCCGGCAATGGCACTATTTATCATTACGACGGCCGGGCCTGGTCGCTTATGACGACAATTCCGCAAGAGGTCGTCGATAACGAACTAATACTGTATTCAGTGTGGGGGACTGGGCCAGACAATGTCTTTGTTGTCGGCGAAGCTGGGGCCATTGTGCACTACAACGGCACCGT
>JAYUVR010000007.1:0-9751 GCA_043753955.1 Archangium sp.
GAACATGCTGCGGTTGCAGTCAATGTCACGACGCTGCTGTCGAACCAACTGCGTGGGAAGCCTTGCCGAGTTTTTGGTTCAGATCTCCGGCTTCGAGTACGCGCTACTGGGCTCGGCACGTACCCCGACGCTTCAGTCATTTGTGGCAAAGTGCAGTTCGACCCACAAGACGCAGGAAAGACAACCGCGATCAACCCTCGCGTCGTCGTCGAAGTGCTCAGCCCGTCGACAGAACAATACGATCGCAAAGAAAAACTCGAGCACTACAAAAAGGTGCCTTCCCTCGAGGAGATTGTTTTGATTTCGCACTCGGCGAAGCGAGTTGAAATTTGGAGACGCGAGAAGCGAGGCTGGCGTTCCCACGAGCACACTCAAGGTGTGGCGGAACTTCAGTCAATCGGGTGCGAGCTCTCTGTAGCTGAGATTTATCGCGACCCGCTTGAGACGTAGTGCTTGAGGTTTGAGCATGCGGGTGGCGATTCTTTTTACTGATGGCGTCGGCGTTGGCACCCGAGACCCTTCTGTCAACCCACTCGCACGCGCTGACTATCTTCTTTCTCAGTTTGCTGATGGCACTGGAACGCTGCTGCCGTCAGGTGGATCGCGTCACGATGTCGACACCACCTTCGGCATTCCCGGCAGACCTCAATCAGCCAGCAATCAAACAGCAATCTTCACTGCCCAACCCGCTCCCGCACTGTTGGGTCGACATCTCTTGGGCTACCCAAACCAGACGCTGCGAGAACTCCTGGCGAAAGATTCCATTGTTCGAAGAATCACTGATGCTGGCAAAAGCGCCACCTTCGCCAATTCGTACCCTGTTGAATACCTCGATGCATTGGGGCTTCAACACCGCCCCTCACTCTCACGTGACATCGAATTTCCTGAGCGTCTTCAGCGGCGTTTCAAGGCATCGGCGAGCACGCTGGCAATGGCTGCTGCAGGCGTGTCTCTGCGCACGCTCGACGACGCGCGCAACCATGAAGGGCTGACCCATGACATCGACGGTTCCAGCGCAATTGGGCGACGATTGATCGTCCCGCGTAGAAGCCCATCAGAAGCCGCAGGCATTTTTTGGAAACTGTCTGTCGACTTCACCTTGTTTGAACATTTTTTGGCTGATGAAGCGGGCCATGCGCAAGACTTCATCGAAGCGCAGCGTGCATTGAGTACTTTCGACGCTTTCGCCCGAGCAGTGATCGAACAAATGCCGGCACAAACGCAGCTGTTGATTTGCAGCGATCACGGGAATGTGGAAGATCTTTCAAGTCGCTCCCACACTCGCAACGCGGTCGCCGTTCTCTGCTTCGGAGTAGCGCAGCCGCTCCCCATGCACACCGTTGCTGACGTCGGCAAGACGGCGCTCTCGTGGCTCGGACTGAATACATGAAGTTCGCTCTCCTTCTCTTTCTTTGCCTCAGCTGTACCGGCCCACTGGGCCAGTTGCGCACCACGATGTCAGTCAAGACCGACGTCAATCAATTTACGGTGCGTAGCGATGGAACTCTCAGCGCCGACGTCTCGCGGGTCGAGGCCGCCCTTCGCACGGCATCATCGAAACTCAGCCGTTGGGGAACGTTGAAGACGACGGTCATCATCTCAGTCGTGAATACGCACCAACAACTCGAAGCCGCGACGGGGCGTTACGGGTCGAGCTGGCTCAAGGCGTGGGGCACCTACGATGAAGTCATCTTTCAGGCGCCCTCAACTTGGGCTCAAAATAATGCTGAGGTGGAAGAGCTGCTGCTTCACGAGCTCACGCATTGTTTGATGTTTCAACTTTCCAGTGAGAAGAAAACATGGCGCGGCAACCAGATTCCTTTTTGGTTTCGAGAAGGCATGGCCGTTTTTACGGCGAACCAAATTCACCACTACCCCAGCCTTGAAGACAACGCCTTGTGGCTCGAGCACAACGCACAGCTTGATGTGTTTGGTGACGGCGATGCGGCGCTCGCGGACAACGTTGCAAACGCCTATGGCACGTCGGCGCGAGCCTTCGGTTTTTTGCAAAAGCGCTACGGAGATAAAGCGGTGCTTGAGGTGCTAACCCAAGTACATCGAGGCGCACCGTTTGAGCGTGCCTTTGAGCAAGCGCTTGGCCTTCAAGTGAATACGTTTCAACGAGATTTCGAAAACTTTCTTCGTCTGCGTGCCTTTCGAAACGCGAGACGAAAAGAACACCTCTAAACGGCTTCACCCCAATCGACGATGCGCCACCCTCGACGCTTTGCCAGCCGCCGCAATCGAAAGTCGGGGTTGACCGCCACTGGTTCTGCCACGGCTTCCAAGACGGTCAGGTCGCTAAAAGAATCGGTGTAGAAGACTGAATCGTGGAGCGCTACGCCCAGCCGATCGGCTTCTGCTTGTGCATGAGACAACTTGCCAGCGCCAAAACACACTCTGCCGACAACGCGCCCGGTATGTGCGCCTTGGGCATCGACCTCGAGTCGATTGCACAACACCGCATCGAAACGAAGCTCATGAGCGACCAATTCTGACAGGTAGTTGCTCGACGAAGTGAGCATCACCAATCGGCGCCCCTCGCGCCTGTGGCTCTCTAATGCTTCGAGCGCTCCGGGCCGATAGGTTTGCCGCACTTCTTCATGGAAGAAGCGCTCGGTACGCTGCTGAAGCGCTTCGCCTGACGTGCCGGTCAATTCCGCGACGGCTTCGATCACCATCGCCTCTGCCGACGCAAAACCCAAATGATAGCGGCCCAACCAGGCCATGGCGCGCAGTGCTTGACGCTTGCTGATGTGCCCTAACGCAACTTCTCGTCGAACCCAGAGCGTTCCGGAATTGACACACAGAAGCGTCTTATCGAGATCAAAAAAAGCGATGCGCACTTAAATCGCCACCGTAGCTCGCTTAACGAGCATCTGCACTTCAACTGGGCTTCGACGAAACCCAATCAAAAGCCCGTGGTGGCGCACTGCTGGTGCTCTTCGGCGACGACCAAGCGATGTTGTAACTGCGATCTGTCGCTCGGTGGATGTCGGTGGCAAAAAAGAAAGTAAAGCTTTGGCTGGGCATGCGTAGGCCATGGTGCCTGAGCATGCTGAGTTGGCAAATTTTTTACCAAAAATAGTCTTTACGTCGCGCACAGCATCTTGATGACGATCGACTGGTCGTCAGCGCGCCTGCGGCATTGGTTCCCAAACTGCACCTTGGCGATGGTGGCCTCGTCGTTGCGCGAGAACGAAACGATGCCCTGATTCGCCATGGTGCAAATTTGCTTGTCACCATTTTGGCGAGTGATGACAAATTGCATCAGCTTTTCGTCAGGCACATTTCGAATCTCAATCGTCTGAGTCACCGAAGCCAACTGGCCGATGGCGATCAACGTGTCTTGAAAGGACGAGCGACAAATAGAATCGAGATTGGCCAAGGTGTTGTCGAACATTTCTGCCATCTGGCGATGTCGATAGCCGCCCTGGTTCGAGGTGGGGCAATCAATGTTTCTCACCTGGCCGTTGTCGACGAGAGCCAGCGCCGCTTTGGTGCCAATGCCGACCGGGGCAATCGCTGTCCAAATCACCTCTTTGACCGTACCGTCGCTGTTCTTCAATTCCTCGGTGAAAAGCCGGTGGTACTCGCTCACCGGAGTCAGATTCATTTCGTTGATGGTGCAATCGGCGACGGCGGGGTCGTCTGAAATGGCTACTGTCGGAGGATTTGCCTTCTCACTGCAATCATCTTCGTCAGTGAGGACGACCACCAGCAAACGGGCGCGATCTCGCAGAAGCCCTTGATTACCACCGCCGTCCATCGGAGTGGTGATGAGTTGGGTCAACAACGCGCGACGAACAGCTTCGAAAGGGGTCTCTTGGCCGGCTCCCAAAGTTCCTTGGCGCACCAGGCGGGCGAACTTGGTGAGAAACGCAGGGTCAGTTCCCGTGAGCAGTTTTTCACCATCAGGAGGATCTAAGTCGATTCCACCATCAGGGAAGGTGCCTGGCACCGGTCGCAATTTTCCGCTCTGGGTTGGGTAGTTGAAAAAGAACGAACGACCTCCGACCAGCCCATTTAAATAGATAGACGTAGTGATGACGCCCACATTGAAGTCCGAAGGCACACCTCCTCCTTTCTTCAATTCATCGACGAAGCCGGTGAGCTCGCGTGCAACGGCTTCTTGTTCCTCGCGCATCGAGCCTGAGTTGTCGATGACGAAAAGAATGTCGAGTTTGGGAGGTTCAATCAGCGGCGGAGCCGATTCACAGGCCCGAGGCAAAAGCAGCTGGTCATTGTCTACGGGAGAGGTTTTGCACCCGAGACACCCTTGACAGCTTGCGATTGACGCCAAAATCAGGGTGGTGAAAAAATGACGGCGGCTTCGTACTCGCGCATTGGTGAGGTGATTCATCTTGCCACCATCATGTACCGAACGTTCAGAGAGGGCGAGGAACCGGAAATTTCAGTAACCATCGGTTGCGGCCTGAATTTTCGCTGCTACCCTCAATAGGTAGAAACCCGCGGGAGGGCGACCCCTCCTAACCCATTGAAAAGGTAGATCCCCCACATGTCCGATGACAAGAAGAAGGCAGTAGGCGCACAAGCGCTGCCGGCGACGATGACGCCACCGGGCGTCATCAACAAGGACGATATCCCCCAGGTTCTTCCCATCCTTCCGTTGCGGAACTCTGTCTTCTTCCCTGGCGGCGTGCTTCCTCTGGCGGTTGGTCGTCAAAAGACCATCGCCCTGATTAAAGACGCAGTGCGAGACGATCAAGTGATCGGCGTCGTCACTCAGCGCAAAGCTGAAGAAGAAGACCCTGGTGCCACTGATCTATACAACATGGGTACCGTCGCTCGCATCGTGAAGCTGCTCAAGATGGGCGAAGACAACTATTCGCTCGTCGTGCAGGGCCTCGCCCGATTTCGAGTGATGGAATTGGTACAAGAATCACCCTACCTCAAGGCACGGATTGAGCCGGTCGACGACAAGACCGCACCCGACAACGTTGAGATCGAAGCGCTCACCATCAACTTGAAGAAGTTGGCGCGCGAAGTGATCGAGATGATGCCGGAACTCCCCGCCGCGGCCACCGAGCTGGTCGAGAGCATCACGCACCCAGGCCATCTGGCTGATCTCATCGCTGCCAACGTCGATGTGCCCATTGAAGAAAAGCAGGCCGTGTTGGAAACGGTCGACTTGAAGGCACGCATGAAGTTGGTGCTCGAGCTGCTCAACCGCAAGCGCGAGATTCTGAAGTTGTCGAATAAGATCGATTCGGCCGTCAAAGGCGAAATGTCGAAGACCCAACGTGAGTACTACCTGCGCCAGCAGCTCAAGGCGATCAAGGAAGAACTCGGCGAGATGGGTGAAGACGAAGAAGAGCTCGACGAGTTGGGCGAGCGGCTGAAGAAGGCCGGCCTGCCCCCCGATGTAGAGAAGGTGGCGAACAAAGAACTCAATCGGCTTAAGACCATCCCTTCTGCTTCGAGCGAATATACGGTGGCCCGCACGTATCTCGATTGGATCGCCGATCTGCCGTGGGCGAAGATCACTGAAGACAATCTCGACATCGAGAACGCGCGCAAGCAGCTCGATAACGACCACTACGGCATTCAGACGGTGAAGAAGCGCGTGCTCGAATACTTGGCCGTGCGCAAGTTGAAGAATGACATGCGTGGGCCCATTTTGTGTCTCTCGGGGCCTCCGGGTGTCGGAAAGACGTCGCTGGGCCAATCGATCGCCAGAGCGATCGGTCGCAAGTTCGTTCGCTTGTCCTTGGGTGGTGTGCGCGATGAAGCCGAGATTCGCGGGCACCGACGAACCTACGTAGGAGCGCTGCCGGGTCGGTTCATTCAGCAAATGAAAAAGGCCGGTTCGCGCAACCCGATCATGTTGCTCGATGAAATCGACAAGTTGGGCTCTGATTTCCGCGGTGACCCTTCGGCAGCTTTGCTTGAGGTTCTCGACCCTGAGCAGAACAACACATTCTCTGATCACTACCTCGATGTGCCGTTCGATCTCTCGAAAGTGATGTTCATCGCTACGGCGAATCGCCTCGACACCATTCCCGCGCCGCTTCGGGACCGCATGGAAATCATTGAGATGAGCAGCTACACGTTCATCGAAAAAGATCACATCGCGCGCAATCACTTGATCCCTAAGCAAATCAAAGAGCACGGGATCACCGACGAGCACATCGAGTTGTTGCCTGATGCACTCGATAAAATCATCAGCGCCTACGCCATTGAACCTGGCGTCCGCACCCTTGAGCGAAAAATTGCTGAAATCTGTCGCTCGGTGGCTGTGGGCGTGGCTTCCGGCAAGATGGACAAACAAACCATCAACGCAGAACGGGTCGAAGAGATCCTCGGGCCGAAGCGCCACGAGCTCAACGTGGCCGAACGCACTTCTCAGGCCGGGGTCAGCGTCGGGCTGTATTACACCTCGCTGGGCTTCGGAGACATTCTCTTCGTCGAAGCCACCAAGATGCCAGGCAAGGGCACGCTCACCTTGACGGGTCAGCTGGGCGACGTCATGAAAGAGTCGGTCACCACTGCATTCTCGTGGCTGAGAGCAAATGCAGAACGCATGGGCTTGTCGGCGACGGTCTTCGAAAAGACTGACTTGCACATGCATTTCCCTGATGGTTCGACTCCCAAAGACGGGCCGTCAGCAGGTGTAGCCATCATCTCGGCACTCGCTTCACTCTTCACTGGCATTCCGGTGCGGGCCGATACGGCGATGACGGGCGAAATCACGCTCCGTGGCATCGTCGGTCAAATCGGCGGTGTGCGAGAAAAGGTGCTGGGCGCTCACCGAGCGGGCATCAAACGGGTGCTGTTGTGCGAGAAGAATCGAAAAGATCTCATCGATGTGCCTGATGTGGTTCGCAATGCACTTGAGTTTCACTTCGTGTCCCACATCGACGATGTGCTCAAACTGGCTCTTGATCGCACACCCTTTGTGGTTGTTCCTCCCACTGTTGTCGAAGAACCTAAGGCCGAAATTCGCGCCTGAAGAAACAGTGAAATGCGCTCTCTTTGGTCTACCAGAGAGAGCGCATTTTCTTTTGGGTACAAAAGGCGCTGCTACATGCCATCGAAGCGTTGTTGGCCGGGAAGCTCTTCTTTGTTCTTCTCGAGAATGAGATCGATGCCCTGGCGAATGTACTCAGCAACCGGGACCTTGGTCTTTTGATTGAGTTGCTTGAGTTGTTCATTCTGCTCGGGCGTGATGTAGATCGTCGTACTGATCTTCTTGCGCGCCATGGACGTATGTGACGCTATGTCGACTCTGGCCGAGGGCAAAAAAATGACCTTGATGAAAACCTTTCGAAGTACCCTTTTAAGTGCCTCTCTGGTGCTCGTTGGCTGCGCTACAACTGATGCCACCAAAAAAGACGGCGCTTCAGGCAATGGCGAGCAGATCGCCGAAAACATTCATCAAAAGCAGGCGGGGAACGAAAAGGTCACCGAGTTCGACCTGAACAAAGACAAGAAGGCCGATGTGTGGACCTATACGGTCGCCGGCAAAGGCGTCGACGGAAAGGCCATCGATCGTCTCTCGCGTAAAGATCTCGACATCAACTGGGACGGCCGGGTCGACATTGCGCGGCAGTACGATGAGAAAGAGCAAATTTCTCGTGAGGCACTCGACCTCGACTTCGATGGAAAAATCGACGAAGTCATTTTCTATGAAAAGGGCTTAGTAGTCCGAAAAGAGCGAGATCTCTCTTCAGCCGGCAAACCCTCGATGTGGATTTTTTATGAAAAGGGTCAACTCGTTCGAAAAGAGCGAGATACCAACGGCGATGGCAAAGTCGACTACTGGGAATATTGGGAAAACAACCGAGTAGACCGCATCGGGGAAGATCTCGATGGCGACGGCAACGTCGACAAGTGGACCAAAAACCCCGATTCCGAAGGCTAATCGCGTCTTAATTCACCGAAGTGACCATCGCATTCATCGCCGTCTCGCGACGAAAGTCTTCCATATAACGCGCGGCGGCTTCTCTGTTGGCGAAGCGGCCCATGCGCACGCGATACCAGGTGCCCTTCCCGGGGAGCGTGGCTTCCACAATGTACGGTGCATACCCTTTGTTACGGAGGGTACCCATGAAGCGATCTGCTTCTGCTTTGTCTTGGTACGCCGAGAGCTGAAGTGTCCAAGCGCCATTCGCTGCTGTTTGAGTGGGCGGCCGTTGGGCTTTGCCGAAGGCCTCTTTGAGGCCTCCACCGTCAACGGTACGCGTCGCAACGGCTTCTGCCTTGGGGGTGTCAGCCAACTTCGGCTCAGGGGCAGGTTTTGGAATCGCGGCAACAGGTTCTGCGGCCTTTGACGTTTCGAGCGCTTTGACTTCTTCGACCTTCACCGCGACGGGCTGCTGAATCACAGGGACCGGAACCTGACGCGTGAGCTCATCTTGAAAAGTGAACGCGGCGTCGGCTTTTACGTTGTCGAGCACGTCATTTTGTCGATCGAGCTGCCCCAAAAGATCTGTTGGTTTCTGCTCGATCTGCTGATGAGCGGCTTCGGCTGACAACTTTTTGCCGACCACCACCCCCAACATAAAGGCCCCGCCCAGCACGACCAGCGAGGCCACAGTCACGGTGACGATCTGCCTATTATCGAGCGAGAGCTCGTACTTTTCTTTCAGTCGGTGTGTATCGCGCATGGCTTCCTCGCACTGCAATCAGCTGTGCTGATGGTGCACCACCAAAGTAGCTCGCCGCCTCAGTTCGTCAATTTCATCAGACGATCCAACCGCCGCCCAGCACGCGTTCACCCTCATACACCACGGCTGCTTGCCCTGGAGTCACTGCGCGCGCCGGCTCATCGAGCATCACTTTAAAGTGCCCATTGAGTTCAAGTTTCACTCGGCCCGCAGCGCCTTGGTGGCGATGACGAATGCGAATCGTCACCCGCTTTTCAGCATGGGGTGCGCCATCGACCCAATGCGGTTTCAACAGATGGAAACTGTCTCGCTCGGCTTCTGAAGCAGGGCCGACTACCACTCGGTTCGTCTGTGCTTCGATGCGCTGCACATACAATTTTTCCGAGTGCGCGACCTGCAAACCCTTGCGCTGACCAATGGTGTACTTGTGAATGCCGTCGTGCGCGCCCAGCACCTCACCTTCTGCAGTGACGATGTCCCCTTTGGGTTGCGCTCCAGCTACTTTTTCGACGAATCGCGCGTAGTCTCCATCGGGGACGAAGCAGATTTCCATCGACTCAGGTTTATGGGTGGTCAGCAGACCATGACGCTCGGCGATCGCTCTCACCTCGGCTTTGGTGAGCTCCCCTATGGGGAAAATCAAGTGACGCAGTTCTTCCTGACCCAACGTGAAAAGAAAGTACGACTGATCTTTCGCGGCATCGGTTCCCCGCTGGAGCTCGTACTTTCCATCAACTTCTCTGACTCGGGCGTAATGGCCGGTGGCCAACTGCGCACCCAACTGGCGGGCTCGCTTCAACAAGAAACCAAACTTCACGTCTTGGTTGCACGCCACACACGGAATCGGAGTGCGCCCCCCCAGGTACGACTGCACGAATGGAGAGACGACTTTGTCTTTGAAGAGCTCTTCGACGTTGGCGACGTAAAATGGAATTTGCAGCTTCTCGGCCACCGCTCGGGCATCGTCGATGTCTTCAGGGCTACAACAGCTGCCACATTGAGCGGTGCTTTCGTAGCTCCATACCCGAAGCGTCATGCCGATGACTTCGTGCCCTTGTTCCTTGAGCAAAGCTGCCGCAGCAGACGAATCAACCCCTCCAGACATGGCGACAACAATACGC
>JAYUVR010000008.1:0-9863 GCA_043753955.1 Archangium sp.
GTCCAGCCGCTCCAGCTCTGCATCTGCATACGTGCTCCCTTGCGGTGACAAAGTTTAAGTGCTGCGCGCGAGCCTAGCGGATAGAAAGGGCGCCGACACAACACAAAGCTCAAGCGGCCTGAGGGGACATCGATGGCGGGTATTTGGGGAGCGAAGCAGCGGAGATTGATTGAGCTCGAGCGCATGTGGCAAGCGGTGCTCGCCGATTGGGCGGTTGAAATTCAACATGACGCATTCATTTCGGCCTGCGTTGTCAGCGGGCAGGCCCAGTTTGCCTCCAGGCGCTATCACGGCCAGGTGATCTCGATGGCGGCTGAGCATGACGTCGCTCGACAGGCAGAGGCGTATCGATACTTGTTGTTGCTTGAACGTTCCAAAAATCTGGCGGAAAAAGCCCGGAGCGCGGAACGATGGGGAAACATATTTTCTGTGTATGTATGCATTATGGCTTTCTCACAGAGCAGCATTCCAGACCGATACAAAATTGCTGGCGCTTGCATCCTCGTGAGTGTCTTGGCGACGAGTCTCATCACTTCTTTCTTGAAACGCAGGCGTCAATTTAGAGAATCGAGAGAAGTGTTGGGCCTGAGGTTCAATACAATTTCTGTCAATTCATAACGGTTTGTTTTTCCAAATCATTAATCGAGTTTGCCAAACCAACCACGTCTTTCTATCCATTTTCCTAATTCAAGAACTGGAACGATTGACAAAGAGGCTCCGGCCACTACCAACCAGTCGTGGCCTGAAAGGGGAAAGGTGGCAAAGAGTTTCTGTAAAAATGGCACATACAAAATGAGCACCAGCAGCACCAGTTCCCACCCCACGGCCGCGTTCAGCCAGGTGTTGGCAAACGGCTTATGCATGATGGACTGGCGGTCAGAGCGATAACTGTACGCCTTAAAAAACTGAATCAGTACCAGTGAAGTGAAGGTCATCGAACACGCTTCAGGTATTCCTCGACCCGACTGAAGAGCCCAAGCGAAAAGGCTCACATTCACCAGCATCGACCAGACTCCACCCAGAATCATTAGGAACACCACCGGGCGAGTGAAGATGCCAACCTTTGCGCTGCGCGGCTGGCGCTGCATCAAATCGCTCTCTGGAGGATCCACCGCCAGCGCCAGTGCAGGCAACCCATCGGTCGCCAGATTCACGTAGAGAATCTGCACCGCCGTCAAAGGGAGCGGCAGCCCCAAGACTGCAGTACCCGCCATCAGTCCCATTTCTCCGATGTTTGAAGACAACAAATACATCAAATATTTTTTGATATTCCCAAACACGCGCCGCCCTTCTTCGACGGCGGCGACGATGGACGCAAAACTGTCATCAGTGAGCGTCATTGCGGCCGCATCACGGGACACATCGGTTCCGGTAATGCCCATGGCGATGCCGATGTCTGCTTTTCGTAAGGCTGGAGCATCGTTGACTCCGTCGCCTGTCATGGCCACGGTGTGACCGCGCGCCTGCAGTGCGGTCACCACCCGAAGTTTATGTGCCGGAGAAACGCGGGCGAACACGTCGATGTTATCGATGCTGCCCGCAAGCTGCGCCTCGTCCCAAGTGTCGAGTTCGCGGCCGCTCACCACTTGACCTCCGCGCAAGAGGCCCAGTTCTTTGGCGACCGCTTTGGCGGTTTCGGGATGGTCTCCCGTAATCATCACCGTGCGAATGCCTGCCGATTCACACTTTCGAATGGCGTCGAAGGCTTCGGGACGAGGCGGATCAATCATTCCCACTAAACCCAACAACGTCAGCTCTGCCTCGAGATTTTTTAAGTTTCCATCATTTCGCTTGGCGATGGCCAACACGCGCATCGCTTCACCAGCCAAACCCTTCGCGACCTCGAGTACGGCATTGCGCTCAGACTCACCCAACTCGACCCCACCCTGCGCGCCTTGAAAGTGAGAACACGCCATCAACACCACTTCGGGAGCTCCCTTGACGAAAACGTGCTGGCCCTGCGGCATCTGATGCAGCGTGGCCATTCTTCGCGTCTCTGAAGTAAACGGCACTTCGCCCAAACGCGGGTGCTGACTGTCGAGGGACGCCTTCTCAAGCCCGATTTTCGCGGCGGCGACGACCAACGCGCCCTCGGTGGGGTCTCCGCGTACCGTCCACTTCTTGCCCTCGTCGCGCACCAACGTCGCATCAGAAGCCAGCACCGCTGCGGTCAGCAACTCGCGCACTGGTTCTGTCTCTGGGTGGTTGAGCTTTCCAACAGGCTCGTACCCAGCGCCGGAAAGCTCAAAGAGTTGCCCACCTGCGTACAGGCGTCGCACCGTCATCTCATCTTTGGTGAGGGTGCCTGTTTTGTCGGAACAAATGACTGAAGTACTGCCTAACGTTTCGACAGCCGGAAGACGGCGAATGAGTGCATTTCTCTTCACCATTCTTTGCAGACCAAGCGCCAAAGAAATGGTCACGACTGCGGGAAGTGCCTCGGGCACCACTGCCACCGCTAAAGCGATACCAAAGACAAGCATTTCCACGAAGGGCTGACCGCGCATCAAACCTAAGGCAACAATTCCAGCCACCACCACAAAAGCCACTTTGGCTAAACCCGAGCCGACTCGATCGAGATTTTCCTGCAGAGGCGTCTTTCCCGGCACCACCGTCTGGAGCAGCTGCGCGATGCGACCAAACTCAGTCTGCATTCCCGTTGCGACGGCTACGGCTCTCCCGCGCCCGTGGGTGAGCGCCGTGCCTGCGTGCACGACATTTTTGCGGTCTCCCACCGGCAATTCGCCCGTCAGCGGCTCAGTATGCTTTTCGACCGCGACAGACTCACCGGTCAACGCCGCTTCGACAGCTTGAAGATTAATGGCTTCGAGCAGTCGGGCATCAGCAGGCACGCGATCTCCCGTGTGCAATATCAGCACGTCACCGGGCACAACTTCACGAGCTGGAATTCGTTTCTCGTCACCATCGCGCAGCACCGTCGCGTTGGGAGCGGCCAACTTTTTGAGCGATTCGATGGCGCGTTCGGCTCGGTACTCTTGAACGAAGCCCAGCAACACCGCGAAAAGAACGATGACGGCGATGACTACTGATTCAAGCCCGTGGCCCAAAAAACCTGAGAGCAAAGCCGCTCCCAGCAGAATCAGAATGAGAACATTTTTGAACTGCCCGGCCAAAATACGCCACGCTGAAACATGGTCTGCTGCTTGGAGCTCATTGGGCCCAAACTGCGTCAAGCGCTTTGCCGCTTCGGCTTGGCTTAGACCTTTTTCAGTTGCATCAAGTTTTGCTAGCGCTTCCAACGACGACAACGTGTGCCAAACAGATTCGTTCGCCAAAGTGAGTTCCTCGTGTGAAGACTAAAAAGGGCTCGTTTCACGACGCGTCGATACGTGCTGCCCTGGTCTTCGCGCCCTAAAGACTTAACAGATTCCCGTCAGCAGAATGGCTTGTCTTCGTTGTTCGACTCAGGCACACCACCCAGCTGTGCCTCGAGTCATTCAACTGCGTAAAGCCCGCGAAGCGGTTGAAGTGGTCGAAGTCGCACTTCAAGACCCGGGTGGAGGCGAAGTACTTCTGCGCATCGAAGCGTGTGCCTTGGGGCAACTCGATTGGAATCTCCTCACGCTCGACGCGCCACCCCGACTTCCCTTGGTGCCAGGTCATGAGGCTGTAGGCATCGTTGAGGCCATTGGCCCTGACGTCACCTTGAAGGTCGGAACGCGCGTGTTGGTGACGCCTCTGGCAAGCAGCTGTGGAGCATGCACGGTCTGCCGCAACAATTGCGCACGTCATTGCCTCCAGGCCCGGTGGCGAGGGGTGCATGTCGATGGTGTATTGGGGACACACGCAGTCGTGCCTGCGGCGGCGGTGGTTGCACTCTCTTCCGCAATTCCATTTTCTCCTTCGCTGGCACTGTGTGGAGGTTCGCTGTGGACCGCCGTCGGCGCACTGCGAGCGCTGAACTTGGTGAAGCCCTCACGAGTCGTCATCATCGGCGTAGGAGGTGTGGGCCATTTGTCGATACAAGTCGCTCGGGCTTTCGGTCATGAAGTCTTCGCCGTCGACGTCGACCCGGCGCGAATTGAACTCGGTCTTGAGCTCGGGGCCCTCAAAGTCAGTGGGCTGGTTGACGCAGCCGTGGTGTGTACGCCGTCCGCACAAGCGCTGCAGCAAGCGATGAGACTGGTCAAACCAGGAGGTCATCTCGCGCTCGTCGGTTCCAGTCTTGCGGGTCGAGTCGACCTTTCTCTTGCCGAGTTGGTGTGGCGAGGCCTCACACTCCACGCCGGCATTCTCGGGAGCACTGAAGACCTCGCCGAAAGCATTGCCCTGTACTGGGAGCACCAAGTGCGCCCTCGCGTAGAATTGGTCAATCTTGACGCTGTACCTGAGCGCCTCTGGGCATTGCGAGACCTTGGGTTTTCAGGGAGATTGATTGTATTGCCTTAAGGCCTCTACACAACGGTGTATTGAATTCATCTGGGCCACCGGTCTCTCTGGCCGCATGACTTTGCGTTCAGGCTTCCTGGCCATCGTCGTCTGCTCTTCCCTCGTGCATGGCGCTGAACCCTTTGCCCACGCCGAGCGCGAAGGGCCCGAACCAGAGCTCAATGCCGAGCCAGATGAATCAACAACCGCTCTATGGCCTCAGCCCAATCACGTTCACCCAGCCGTGTTGGCGATGAAAGGAGAAGAGGGGCTCAGCATCAATTCCATCGCTCGCTATGTGCTTCGCGAGGTCGAAAACCCATTTCAACGGGTCAAAGCCTTACACGACGTGGTGGTGACGCGCCTGACGTACACCCATGTTGACGTTCAGTCGCAAGATGCATTGTCTGTCTTTAAGCGCAAAACAGCGAAATGCGAAGGGTATGCACGACTGTTCTACGCCTTGTGCGCTGCTGCAGGAATGAAAGTCGAATACATCACCGGTCTCGCTTTGGAAGAAGGCGCCTCCAAGCCCGCTTGGCATGCTTGGAATGCCGTCCTCATCGATGGCCAATGGTATTTGGTCGATTCGACTTTTGATGACCCGACCATCAGCGGAGATGGCCCGTCAGACGCGTATCGCAGTGATTATCTATTTATTCCTCCGCAGGTCGCTGCACTCGACCATTTGCCCAATAAAGCGCGTTGGCAACTCAAGATGAAACCCACGACACAAGCTCAATTTCTCAACTCGACTCGGGCTCGACCTGGAATGATACGTCAAGGGCTGACTTTGCTTTCTCCGGTGGGCGCTGTCACTGCAGACACGCCTGTCAGCTTTCAATTGAGTAACAATGCTTCACGGTACGTTCTCATCACGCTTGACGGCATACATTGCGGCATCAGTTCTGCAAACCCATTGACCCTCACCTGCCCGGGCGTCACCGCAGGAATGCATCGAGCACAAATACTCACCAACACCAGCGCAACAGGGCTATTTCTGTCGGTTATCACTTTCGATTTAGAAGTGCGCTGAAGCTTCAAAGGGAAGAGTACGAACGACTCGTGAGTGCCAAGCCGCCATTTCTCAAACGCACTAAACGTTTGAGTCGTTCTCTGCTCATCAGCTTGGGGTTGATGGTGCTGCAAAGGCTCCCGCTTCGGGCGGCGTCTTGGTTGGGTGAGCAGCTGGGTCTTTTTGTCTTCACCTTCTTGAGTACGCAACGCAGCAAAGCACTCACTTCTCTGGCGATTGCCTTTCCTGAAAAGAGCCAAGATGAACGACTGAATCTGGCACGAGAGAGCTTTCGCCATCTCGGTCGCTCTGTGTTGGAAATGGTGTGTATCAATCAGTTCGATGCTCGAAGGCACGAGCTGGTGGAATGGGTACCAGAGGCCCGCGATGCCCTTGATTCTGCTTTGCAACGAGGAAAGGGAGTCGTCTTCGTTACCGGCCATGTGGGCAACTGGGAACTTCTCGCTCGATATGTAGCGCTCGAGAATTACCCTGCAGCGGTCATCGGTAAAGAGATGAGCGACCCGCGCACCACGAGTTTGGTGGAACGATTTCGTGCTTCGGGGAAATTGCGCGTCATTTGGCGAGGTGCTCAGGGCGCCGCTAAGGACATGTTGCGCGCACTGAAAGGCAATTCGATTCTCGGCATTCTCATCGACCAAGACACCAAGGTGCAGTCAGTGTGGGTGCCATTTTTTGGCAAGCTGGCCAAGACGCCCCGCGCTGCAGCTGACTTAGCCCTCCGCACTGGCGCTGTACCTATGTTGGGTTTTTGTACCCGAGTAGGGCCGCTGCACTATCGAATTACGATGCAAGAGATGGCCTTGCCTGCGGTTGAAGGTGAAGCTGCGGTGAGAGAGCTGACCGCCGCGCTCACTTTGGGTATCGAGACACACATTCGAATGCACCCGGAGCAATGGGTGTGGATTCATCAACGCTGGAAATCTCCGCCAGAGAATTCTTCATGAAGCGGTTGTTCGTGGCTCTTATAATGTGCGGTTGCTTTCGCTCGGAAACGCCTGCGCCACTTCGAATTGCTGCGGCCTCTGATCTCACCGAGGCATTTACCGAGCTGGCCACACGTTTTGAGGCGCAAACAAAAATTAAAGTGTCTCTTTCTTTCGGCTCTTCAGGGTTGCTCGCCAAACAAATCATCGAGGGCGCACCCTTCGACATCTTCGCTGCGGCCAATGCTGCATTCGTCGACGACACGGTGAAAGAGCAAGTTTGTGATGGCCAAACAATACAGGGCTACGCGAGCGGCCGCCTGGCCGCATGGAGCGCATCAACGCCTCTTCCATCACTCGATGTCTTGTTGAATGAAGCCAACCGAAGGGTCGCTTTGGCCAACCCTGAACATGCGCCGTATGGGCGAGCGGCCAAAGAAGCACTTGAGAACGCGGGGCTTTGGGAACGCCTCAAGCCTCGATTGGTCTTTTCTGAAAATGTACGCCAAGCATTTCAGTTCGCGAAAACAGGAAATGCAGAGATTGCTTTTGTTTCCTACGCCAGCGTCATCAATGACAACCATGGTTTTACGCTTCTAGTTGACCCAAAATTGTATTCACCCATCGAGCAAACCTTGGTCATCTGTCATCGCGGGAAACAACGAGCGACAGCGTTGCAGTTTGTTCAGTACCTCAAGACACCTGAGGCGCGAGCGTTGATGGAAAGCTTTGGTTTCAAGACGCGTCGCCAAAGTGCAATGCCGATGGCTCCGAGCATTCCGGGAAGCAACCAAACGAGCAATGAAGATTGGCCCAACCCCAGGTGAGAAGCATTGACCACCATAAACGCAGTCACCGTCCCAATACACGACGCGCCCATTCCGCCGACGTGCTCGACAAGGTAATCAACCTTTGATTTTGCTGGGCGCAACCAGAAACGAAGTTGAGACACGCCTGACGCAATGCCAGTACCTGCGAATACGACGAAAAGCGATTTGTCGCATCTAATTCCATACACGGCCAGTGCCACTCCACTCAGTCCAAAGCCGCAGCGAGACTGAGATCCCACCGGTGATGGTGAGTTCGGCGCTTCGCTCGTAGCGCTCGTACTCCGAGAGAAGTGCTGCTTACAGAGAGCAAAGACAGGTACATCAAAAAGATTGACGCCGAATCATTGCTCAAAATGCCATCGCTCAATCGATAGACACAAAGGATGGGGGCGGTAAGCGCTATCAACCCCATTGCACCAACGTATGCCCAGCCAACCGTGCGGTGCAGACGACTGCCTTTGACCGTTAGCCACGGCAACCAAAATGTGACCAACGCCGCCATTCCCCCCGCGATGTGCAGCCATTTCCAAACCTCAAAACATCTCATTCCCTGCCTCCATGTCGTTGATTGGAGACAAAATACCGTGCCTTTTTTTGCGCACATGTACCGGACGTCATCAGTGACTTTCGGCACATCTTTGCCAACCCGAAGCCCGCTAAGTTGGGCACTCCATGGAAAGACAGATTCTCATCGTCGCCGGGCTACTCGCGTGGGGAGTGATGCTCATGGGCTGGGCGCTGGCCGGTGGGCTCACCGAATCAACGGCTCGGGTAGTGACTGCCTCGGTCTGTTGGGTGCTCTTCGCCGTTAGCTTCGTCGTGGTGTCTGCAACCCCCCGGCACCACAGTTTGACAAAGTCAGCGTTGCAGGCGGTGCAAGCAGTCTCGACGTTGCTCTTGGTGTGGCAAGGTCACATCGCTCACGCGGGCGTACTCTTCGTCGTCATCGCCGGTCAACTGGGGGTGGCGCAATCGGGGCGCGTGTTGAGTGTGTGGCTCGGCGGCCAGACGATTGCCGCGTTCCTATTGATATTGCCTTCCCGCGGGCTCCTTCCAGCCGCGCTCACCATGAGTACCTATCTCGCTTTTCAATTGTTCGCCGCGACCGCCGGCTGGCTCGCTCAACGCGAAGCGCAAGCCCGAACCGAGGTGTTGCGCGTGCATGCCGAGCTCATGGCTACACAGTTGCTCTTGCAAGACACCACACGCGATGCTGAGCGGCTTCGCATCTCGAGAGAATTGCACGACACCTTGGGGCATCATCTGACCGCACTCTCATTGCATCTTGAAGTGGCCAGGAACACCGCACCCGACAACGCCGCCATCGAGAAGTCTCAGCAGATCAGCCGAGCTATGCTTGACGAAGTCAGAAACGTGGTGGGCACCATGCGCAAAGAAAGCCCGCTCGATTTGCACAAGGCGCTGAAGGTCATGATGCAAGGCCTACCGGGGCTAAAAACCGACCTCGCTTTTCCCGATGAGTTCAGAGTTGCCGATGCACAGGTCGCTCACGCGATTTTTCGCGTAGTGCAAGAAGCGCTCACCAATGTGGTTCGCCATGCGAAAGCGAGCAGTGTTTGGGTCCGTGTCGAATCGACAAGCGAGTTATTAAAAGTAGAAATACGAGACGATGGTTTGGGGGCTGCTTCTTTTCAGGCGGGTAATGGCCTCACGGGCTTACGCGAGCGAATTGAAGCCTTGGGTGGCACATTGAGACTCGAGCCAGCGACGCCAGAGGGAACTGCTCTGCGCGCAACGATTCCACTGACTGAGAGGCGCACATGATTCGGGTCATTCTGGTCGACGATCAAACACTGGTGCGGCAAGGCATCTCATCGCTGCTCGAGCTGACCAACGACATGCGCGCCGTCGCGCAAGCATGCGATGGAGATGAAGCTCTCGGAGTGATCGCTTCCACTCCTGCCGACGTGATTCTGCTCGATGTGCGAATGCCCAGACGTACCGGCTTGCAGGTGCTCGAGTCATTGCAGCGCACCAATGCACCGTCTCCTCCTTGCATCTTGCTCACGACCTTCGACGACGATTCGGTAGCGTTACAGGGCATTCGGCTGGGGGCGCGGGGTTTCTTGCTCAAAGACGTCACCCTTGAGCAGCTCGCTACGGCGATCCGCACCGTCGCCTCTGGTCAGACCTTGTTCACTCCGGCAGTGAGTGAACGAGTGCGGCAAGGGCTCGAACGCGCACCCACCCATTTCGAGTTTTCGTCCCTGCCTGAAGCGCTGACCCCTCGCGAAACCGAAGTACTACGGCTGCTCGCCAGCGGCTCGAGCAACAGAGAAATCGCTCAGGCACTCGGCACTGTCGAAGGTACCGTTAAGAATCAGGTCAGCAGCATCATCAACAAGTTGGGGGTGCGCGATCGCACCCGCGCCGTATTGAAAGGGCTCGAATTGGGCCTGGTCTAATTTCGAATTTAGGCATGCTCAATTCATGGCCAAAACCCCGGATTCCATGCGAGCGCTTACCGTCACGCCAAGCTTCATTCAGCACGAAACTGCTTCATCTCTCCAGCAACCAACTCGCACAGGACAGCCTGCAAATTCTGGGGTTTCGTAAGAATGAATGACAGCTGGGGCAACCGCTGTCTATTCGACGACCGCCAGTCGTTTCTCGAAAACAAAATGTGTTGTCTTTGATTCGGGCTAACAGGAGGAACCCTCC
>JAYUVR010000009.1:0-34320 GCA_043753955.1 Archangium sp.
ACGGCACCACCAGTTTGGTACAACCCATTATTTTGCCGCTGCACGGTGGTCGAGCCGGCATTTCGGTGCTCGCTCAGATGGTGGCCGAAGCCGACACCACCGACAAAAAATTGGTCGAAGCGACCTGGGTTGGCAAAGCCTTGGCCGACGGCAAGGCGTGGCGCAAAGCATTGCATGACGGTCTCATTCCCGATTCCAAGCGGCAGGGAATTTCGCCTGCAGTTAAAACGGCTGACGTGGTGGCTGCGGTCAACCAAGTCAAGCGAGTGACTGCCAGCAAAGACGCGCTCGAATTCATCGCGGTTGAAGGGCACCTCAAAGACGGCCGATTGGCCAACGTTTCGTGGTTGATGGAATTGCCCGATTCGATGTCGAAATTGTGTTGGGACAATGCGGCCCTCGTCTCACCCGTGTTGGCCAAAGAGATGGGGTTGCTCAGCGGGGTGGTGAAGAATCGCTACGACGCTGAAGTGGTAGAACTGACGGTTGAAGGGCGGAGCATCAAGGCGCCCACCTTCGTGTTGCCTGGTTTGGCCAATTACACCGTGGTGATGACGCGCGGGTATGGCCGCACTTGGGGTGACGTCGCCAAAGGCGTGGGTGTTGATGTCAATGCGCTGCTGGGGCCCCGGGGAAGTGTGGTGCAAGGGGTCAAGCTGGCCAAGACGGGTGCGACGGCAAACCTGGCTTCCACGCAAGACCATTTCAGCGTTCCCGGAAACCCGCTCAAAGAGTTGAGCTTCGCGCAGAAGTCCGCTGAAGCCCCAGGTTCAGCTGACAGAACCTTGGGTTTGGGCAGCCGCCCGCTGTTTCGCTCTGCGACTGCAGCTACGTATCAAAAAGACGGTGGCAAGTTCGCTCGCGAAGGCGACATGCCGGACAATTTGGTGCAGCTGGGTACGCCGAAAAATCGACCCAGTAAACCGATTCAGCCGCACACTGAAGTGACCTACGAAGGCCAGCAGTGGGGCATGGTCATCGACCTTTCCTCATGCATCGGTTGCAACATTTGCGCAGTGGCTTGTGTTGCAGAAAACAACATTTCCGTAGTGGGCCGCGAACAGGTGTTGCTCGGCCGCGAAATGCATTGGATACGAATCGACCGCTACTTCTCAGGCGACGTCGAGCAACCGCGAGCCTTGCATCAACCGCTGACCTGTATGCATTGCGAGAATGCACCCTGTGAGCCGGTGTGCCCCGTCTCGGCCACGGTGCATGATGAAGAAGGGCTCAATTCAATGGCCTACAACCGGTGCATCGGCACTCGGTATTGCGCCAACAACTGTCCGTACAAAGTGCGCCGCTTTAACTATTTAGACTTCTCTCATACGGGTGATTATTACGTCGAGCCCGAGTGGAAAGAGCGCATGAAGACGCTCAAGCTGCAGCGCAACCCAGACGTGACCGTGCGCTACCGCGGTGTGATGGAAAAGTGCACCTACTGCACGCAGCGCATCGAAGAGGCCAAGATGGCGGCGAAACGCGCCGGGCATGACCGAAAGAAATTGGCTGATGGCGCGGTGACTCCGGCCTGTGCGCAGGCGTGCCCGACGCAGGCCATCACCTTTGGCAACATCAATGACCTCGAGTCGCGGGTGGCAAAGCTGAAACTCAGCGAGCGCAACTACGAGCTCTTGCAAGAACTCAACGTCCGGCCTCGCACGACGTACTTGGCGCGCGTCCGCAACGAGAACGAGGAGCTCGCCTGATATGGCCACTGCAACTGCCGTGATATTGCCCGACGACCCGAAAGTTCGTGGCGACGTCGTTCTGCCTGACCCAGTCGAAGGTCGAGAACCGCTCGTGCGCGGCCCGCACGACTTCCACTCCGTCACTGAGATGGTGTGCAAAGTCAATGAAGCGCCGTTGAAAGCGACGCCGAAGCCTTTCTTGTTTGGGTTGGCGCTGGCTTCCGCTGGGCTGGCCATGTTCGGCGGCTACATCGGTTACTTGCTCTGGGAAGGCCCAGGCATCTGGGGCAACAACAACCCCGTCGGCTGGGCGTGGGACATCGTCAACTTCGTGTTTTGGGTTGGCATCGGCCACGCCGGTACGTTGATCAGCGCCATTTTGTATTTGTTTAGACAGAAGTGGCGCACTTCCATCAATCGATACGCCGAAGCGATGACTATTTTCGCCGTCATCGCCGCCAGCAGTTGCGTGGTGCTCCATACAGGCCGCGTGTGGCTCGATTTCTATCTCTTCCCCATTCCCAATCAGATGGGCCTCTGGCCCAACTTCCGCAGCCCGCTGGAATGGGACGTGTTCGCCGTCAACACGTACTTCTTAGTGTCGCTGTTGTTCTGGTTCACGGGTTTGGTGCCCGACTTTGCGACCTTGCGCGACCGAGCCACGGTGCGTTGGCGCCAGGTGTTTTACGGAGCGTTGTCATTGGGCTGGCGCGGTTCAATGCGTCACTGGGTGGTGTATGAAAAGGCGTACCAGATTCTGGCGGCCTTTTCGGCTCCGCTGGTGCTTTCGGTGCACACCATCGTTTCTTTCGACTTCGCCGTGTCTCAACTGCCCGGTTGGCACACCACCATCTTCCCTCCGTATTTCGTGGCGGGCGCCGTCTTCTCGGGCTTCGCGATGGTGCAGACGCTGATGTTGCCGGCGCGTCACTGGTTGGGTCTTAAAGACTTGGTGACGTCGAAGCACATTGAGAACACCAACAAGATTATTTTGGTGACGGGCTCATTGGTTGGCTACGCGTATGCGATGGAATTCTTCGTCGCGGCCTACTCGGGCAATGACTACGAAGGCTTCACCTTCCTCAACCGCATGGGCGGACCGTACTGGTGGGCGTATTGGATAATGGTCAGCTGTAACGTGATTACGCCGCAGCTCTTCTGGTTTCGAAAGATTCGCACCTCTGTCGGCTGGAGCTTCGCGCTCGCATTCTTTGTAAACATCGGCATGTGGTTTGAGCGCTTCGTCATCACCGTCACTTCGCTCCACCGCGACGCGCTGGTCTCGAGTTGGGACTACTTCGTACCGGTGACAGAAGTGTTTTACCTGACGGGCACCTTTGGCCTCTTTTTCACCTTGTTCTTACTCTTCGTTCGGTTCTTCCCCGTCATCGCCATCTCTGAAGTGAAGTCAGTGATGCCGCAAGCGAACCCACATTGGGAAGGGTACCAGCAGGGCGAGCACCATCACCCGGCAGTCGCCTCCCCGGGGGGACACTGACATGAGTAGCAAAAACCCTTTGTTGTGGGGCGTGTTGGCTCGCTATGAAAACCCTCACGCCATCTATAAGGCGTGCGAAAAAGTGCGCGACGCCGGGTACAGCGAGTGGGATGCCTGCGTTCCTTTTCCTGTGCACGGGCTCGACAAGGCGATGGGCATTAAGCCGTCGAAATTGCCTTGGGTCGTGCTGGTGGCCGGCCTCACGGGCAGCACATTGGCTTTGTTCTTCGAGTCCTACGCGATGGGCTCGATGTACCCTTTGGTCGTCGGCGGAAAGCCGTTGTTCTCGCTGCCGGCCTTCGTGCCTGTTTGGTACGAGATGACGGTGCTCTCGAGCTGCTTGGGGGCCTTCTTTGCAAATTGGGTGATGAATGGGCTGCCTCGCCCGCATCACCCGGCGTTCGCTTCGAAAGCTTTTGAACGCGTCACTGACGACAAATTCTTCATCATGGTTGAGGCGAGCGACCCGGTGTTTGATTTGGAAAAGACGAAGGCATTGCTCCAGGGTGCTGGCGCGACGCTCGTCGAGGAGCTGGAGCCGTGAAGACCTCTCTGCTTTCAGGGTTGGCCGTCGTCGTCTTGTTCGCGGGTTGTCGCGGGTGGGAAACCGAAGAACGACCGATTCACCTCATCAAGAATATGGACACCCAAGAGAAGGCCAAGGCGTACCGGCGCGACTCGACAGGGTTGTTTGCAGACGGCCGCGCGATGCGCTTGCCGGTTGAGGGCACCGTCGCTCAGGGTGAGCTGGGCGAAGATACGCTCTGGGAAGACGGGCTTGATGACGCAAGCGAAGCCACGAAGGCTTTTCCTGCGGCGGTGAAGGCTGATTTCGACGTTCAAGCGCTGCGCGGGAAGAATCGGTACGAGATTTACTGTACGCCCTGTCACGGCCCACAACTCGATGGCAAAGGAACGATTGCGGGTACTGCCCTTGATGGTGGGCCTCGGCTGTCGGTGGCTCCGCCCAGTCTGCATTTGGAACGCATCGCCAAAGACATGGTGGTGGGGAAGATTTATTCAGCCATTCGCAATGGAGTGAATTCGGGGAATATGCCGAGCTACGCCGCTCAAATTCCCGTGGCTGATCGCTGGGCGATTGTGGCCTACGTGAAAGCCGCCCAAATGAAGAAAGACACTTCAGTAGTGATGGAACCAGGAGGCATGGCTGCGGTTGAAGTGAAGACGGCCAATGCTGAAGCCGGGGCCAGTTTGTACAAAGTCAAAGGCTGCAATGCCTGCCATTCCATCGACGGCTCGAGGTTGGTGGGGCCCAGTTTCAAAGGGCTCTGGGGCAAGACCGAGAATACCAGCGCGGGTGATGTGATTGTCGATGGGGCTTATCTCAAAGAGTCCGTCACCAACCCGATGGCCAAAGTGGTGACGGGTTACCCGCCAGCCATGCCACCGCAGCAGCTCAATGACCTCGAAATCGAGAGCATCGCGCTGTTCCTGCAGACCTTGAAGTGATTCTTAAAGGGACGACCGTGAGCCACAGCGAAATCAAGAAACCGGAAGACATTCAGGTTCCTCCCTCGAGTTTCCTGGCGAAGTTGCCCATCTTGGGCGGCATTCTCGCCGTGGGTGGCTTGGGTGCGACACTTGGGTCAGCATTCGGCGAGCACAAGGCCCGGGCGATGTTTAGCTACCTGTGGGCTTTTGAGACCGTGCTGGGCGTGGCCTTAGGCGCGCTGGGTTGGCTGCTCATCGACCACACCGTGCGCTCGGGTTGGGGCGTGGTGGTGCGCCGGTTGGTTGAAACCGCCTCAGCGACCTTGCCTGTGTTCATCGTGCTGTGGTTGCCCATTGGCTTTATTGGGTTTCACGAACTCTTCCCCTGGAGCCATGAGACAGACGCCATCTTGGCGAAGAAGACCTGGTTTCTTTCTCCTGGGTTTTGGTACGCGCGCTCATTCATCTATTTAGCGGTGTGGTCGGGGCTGGGTTGGTTTTTGTACAGCACCTCAATCAAACAAGACACCTTGGGTGAAAACACGGCTGAGCGGGAACGACTGGTGCATTTGATCCGCAAAGTCTGTGCAGGCGGCATCTTCTTGTATGGAATGACGTTGTCCTTCGGAGCCATCGACTGGCTGATGTCACTGCAGCCGCATTGGTATTCGACCATTTTTGGGGTCTATTATTTCTCGGCTTCAATTCTTGCCTTCTTTGCCTTTGTCACCTTGATGTCCATGGCTGCCCAAGCGGCTGGAGTGCTCAAGACCGCCATCACCATCGAGCACTTTCATGACATGGGGAAATTCATCTTCGGCTACACCATTTTCTGGGCATACATTGCGTTCAGTCAGTTTGTATTGATTTGGTACGCGAATATTCCTGAAGAGACTGAATTCTTTATGGTGCGCATGGAAGGCGGGTGGGAATGGGTTTCGTATGGTTTGCCCATCGCTCACTTCTTTGTTCCTTTCTTGTTCATGCTCTCCCGCGGTATCAAGCGCGACCGCACCTTGCTCGCCCTCAGTGCCGTGTGGACGTTGGTCATGCACTGCGTTGACATGTATTGGTTGGTGATGCCGAACTATGGGGCTCATGGTGAGGGGCATCACACTCCACATTTGGCTCCCAGCTTTCTCGATTTCACGGCGCTGTTGGGCATGACGGGGGTGTTTTTGGCGGTGTACGGCGTGCTCTTGAATCGAAATAGAGTGGTGAGCATCAACGATCCCCGTTTGATGGAATCGTTGGCGCATGAAAATTATTGATTGAAGGAGCGAGTGGCGGGCCTGAGAATCGCTGCGATGTCATTGAGGCGTATTCTTGCGCTGAGTGCGGTGGCGATTTGCGCCTCAAGTTGCGCGACCTACCGACTTGATGGCTTTAGCGTTCGCGCGGTAACGGCGAGGGCGCAGTTTCGCGCCGGCCGGCTCGCCCCTCTCACCGTCGACATCCACAACAGCGGGAACGGCGGGGAGACCGTTGACGCCGAGTGCACCGTGGGTTCCGTAACCATGACTGGGAGCGCGCCGGCAGATTCCTTGCGTGGGGACCGGCACCGTGTTTCTCACATTGCCTGCAGGCTCTACGACTTCGCAGGTACCGCAGGGTCCCCAGCAGGTGAGTTGTCGGGCTTGGGTCCGAGGGGGGTTAGGTGAGGCAATAACTGTGACGAGGGAGTTGGTCATTGAACCGCCTCTCCTGCCGGATTTCACATTCTCGTCAGTCCGTTCGCTGCCGTTCGGCGCATTTGACTGTGACAATTACGCACCACCCATCGCCACCCGTAACACCTGCGTCGCATTCGAGTCTCATGACTTGGGCCGGACTACGGCAGCAGGTGCTCAGAGCGTGCGGTGCACGGTTGATGGCCACCTCGTTCACGACTCGCCGGGGCCATATCATTCGGGCGCGTTCCTTTTGGGTCGCCTCAGCGAGGGACACCACATCTTGAGATGCACGACGACGGCTCCCGAGCCAGCATGGGAAGCAGATCTATCTAACAATGCGCTCGAGGTTGCATTCGAGGTCGGGGATGTATCGAGATGGCACTACGATCTTGCGATTGACGCGGTCGATTCGTCGACTCGTCCAACGAGGGTTGCCGCGCCACAGCAGGTCGGCCCGACGCGCGATGTGCCGCTCCCCTCCGTTCCCGGTATTGCGTTCGGCGTTCGCGTCAAGAATGTGGGGAGCATGCGTGTGTTTGCGGTCCAGGTGTCGTGTAACGCGAGGCTGACTGCTGGGGAGCAAACGACATTTTACGGCAACTGGTCCCGCGCATCAGAAGACCGAGAGTGGCTGCGCGGCTTAGAACCCGGTGAAGATGCTGTAGTCGAGGTTGCAACACCTGGGTCATTCCCCAAAGGCATCCTCGATGTGGTTTGCGACGTGCGCGCTGGAGCGCCGCGCGACGTGCCCGATTTGAACGCTGGTAACAATCAGAGGCACGCGCTTGTATCGAACCCGTAGGGTATGAACTTCAGAACTCAGCTTCATTGGCGCTGGGTTGGCCCCAATCGCTTTGCGCTTCTCCTCGAAATCGACATGCCAATAGAAGAGCTGGGTCCGCGTGAGCTGCGAATGCTCGGGAAGAACGCTCTCGCACTCGTTGCCTTTGAGCGCTAGGAATCCAACTTTATTGCTTCTTTGAAGGAGTCGAGATGAGGACGTTGTTGCAGCTGGCGGCCGTGCTCATGCTGTGGGCGGGAAGCGCTGAAGCGCAGGCTCGATCTGCACATTTATTAGATGACGCTCCGAAGATGACTCTGGCCGCCGCTCCTCGATTGCTTGAGGCAGCGTTGGGCGCGAATGATGTCAAAGAATCGGCGGTGGTGCGAATGGGCTTCGGCGAACATCTGGTGAAGACTTCCGTAATCGGTTTCGTGGGCTCGGCGTCAGGAGTGCTTCTGGGCGCGGCGTTGGGTTCCCTTTCGAACAATCTTATTGGCGCAGCCATCCCCGTGCTGTTGTCGAACTTGTTTGTCCCTCCAGTGCTCACTGTTTTGGCAGCGATGCTCATTGGCAATTTAGAGTCGCCCGGGCGGTTTGGTTTCTGGCTACCTTTAGCGGGTGCGTTTGTGGTCAACGCTGCGGCGTATGTCATCACCAGTCTGTTCTTAGTGGTGCCTTGGACCAACCCTTTAGCGCTGTTGCTCTACAGTTTGGTCGACGGAGTACTGATGAGTGGAGCTTCAGTCGGCATCATGCATTTGACCGAGAAAAAGCCGACGCAAACGGTGACTTCCTTTGTTCCGGGCATCTCTGAAACCACCATGGTGCCGATGGTGAAGGTGAATTGGTGATGCGAAAAATATGTGTGTTGTCGATGTTGTGCAGTTCGTTGTTGGCTTTTGCTCAAAATGCGCAGTGCCCGGCGCGGGCTTCATGGCCCACTGATGAATGGCCTATCAATCTCGTCGACGCAGAAGCCAAGGCCGCCGAAATCAAAGCGCTTGAAGACTATGCGTTCACTTTGACGGGCACCGACGCACAACGAAAAGGCGTTCGGACTGATGGGTTCATCATTATCAAAAATGGAACCATCATTTACGAGCGCTATGGTCGGGGCTTTGACGAAACCAAACGTCACCTTTCCTGGAGCGTCGCCAAGAGCATCTCGAGTGCACTGGTTGGAGTCGCGGTCAAACAGGGCGCGCTGACTTTAAGTGATTCTATTTGTATGCATTTGACTGAGTACGAAGGCACGCCTCAGTGCGCCATTACTGTCAAAGACGCGATTACTTTTGGCACGGGTTTGCAATGGCAAGAAGAGTACGAAAATGAGACGTATCAAGTGTCGTCTGTCATTGCGATGTTGCTCGGAGTTGGTCATCGTGACCAACTCAAACATGTACTGACGCACAAGCTGGTCGCAGAGCCCGGTAAGCGATGGTCCTATTCAACCGGTGATGCGGGGTTGGCTGCGGCATTGGCGAAGCGCGCACTGGCTAAGAGTCATGGAAATGATGCCTTCTGGAAGCTGCTTTTTGAGCCCGCCGGCATGAAGCGCATCGTGGTGGAAGAAGATGCTTTAGGTGCTCCCATCGGAGGGGCGATGATGTTTGCCACTCCGCGCGAGTTTGCGAAGTTTGGTTTTCTGTTTCTGAATGACGGGTGTTGGAATGGTGAACGCTTGTTGCCTGAGGGCTGGGTGACTGCCAGTACTACGCCGTCTGATGTGTTTGTGGCATCAGCAGGTGAAGACGAGACTGTTCCGTCTGGCTATTCGTGGTGGCTCAATCAACCGGCTGCGCAAGGAAAAGAGAAGCCGTGGAAGGACATTCCCGACGACGCGTATGAGGCGCAGGGTCACTGGGGGCAATACGTAATGGTAATCCCCTCAGAAGACGTGATCGTAGTGCGTACTGGTGACGATCGGGGTAGCGGCATGCGGACAAATGAAATGGTCAGATTGGCACTGGCGGTGGCGCGATGAAACACGTGATGGCCTTGGGTGCGATGCTGATGTTTGGGCTCGGTTGCGCCAATGAAGACGGCAGCCCCCGCACCTATGCGAATAATGATCTCGAATTGGCGGTTGCCAATTCAGCGCGCATGGGCTGTTCGTGCATGTTTGTGATGGAAATGTCTGAGACGTACTGTCGCGCTTGGGTCAAAGCCTCACCAGACGTCGCCAAACTGAGATTCGACGTCGAAGGGAAACGGGTTGAGTCTTCGGCATTTATCAGTTGGGCGGCCGCTGCGCGCTATGTGGATGAAAAGCATGGCTGCGTTCTTGAGTAAGCGCCGTCAACGCAAGACGGTTCGACGGTGAAGAAAGCAGATTCAAAGCGCTTGAGAAGCACTGAACGTCACTCGTGTCGGGATGTGTTGTGTTGCCCGCAATGTCAGGGGGAGCTGCAGTTCACCTCGCAGTTGGCAAAATGTGGCTCTTGCGGTCCGTATCCCATCTTGGGTGACGTTCCTGTATTGGTTCAAAATCCATTTCAATACTGCACTAATTATTACGATGCCATTTTGGCCTCGCTGGCTCAATACGGCTTTGCCGAGCGTGAAACCGTTGCCGTCGTTGATGCATTTGTTCAGGCGCCTTCGCAAACTCCGCAGCGTTTTGGCGATGACTGGGCTGCGCATGAAATGAATGAAAGTGCTGCTCCAGTGCCCATTCCCGGGCCTGCGATGGGCTCGCTTTCGGCGTTGTTGAAGGTTGCACGCAAAACCGGCCCTGCATCTTGGTTTAACAGTCGGTTGCATTCGACCGACGTCATTCTGGAATTGGGTTGTGGAGCTGGAGAGCGTTCAGAAGTGTTGGCCACGCATGCACGTCGATTGATTGTGGGTGACCTTTCTTTGCGCGCAGTTCTTCGCGCTCGAGCTCGGGCAGCACGACACGAAGCAGACGTCGTGGGCGTGGTGATGGATGCTCAGGCACTTCCGGTAAAACATGGCACTCTCAACATGGTGCTGGCCGAACATCTAGTCGACTTACTTGATGAGCCATTTGAGTTTCTTCAACAGGCTCGTGCCGTGCTTCGAAAACAGGGTGAGTTACTCATCACCACCTCTGAACCCTCGCTGGGAACTGGCTCAGATGACGCGCTGGTTGAGTTAGCTGAGCGAGCGAAGTTTAGAATCGATGAGCAGCAAGATGGCTTGCCTTGGTTGCGCCTCAACTCATCGCGATTCATCGAGTGTTACTTGGTGCAAGCTCTTGCGCTTCGGCGAATGTAACTGCTTTTACGTATTCAACGACCGTCCTTTGAGGAGTTGAATTGAAATAGGCGCGTGATCATCACGGCGTAGAGGTGCGCACGGCCCCGCGCAAATCGAATGCCCTGAGCGCACTTCTTCGCGCGACCCATTCATCGTGAGTGCGCCACTCGAAAGTATCTGTCCATGAGCTGGGATCAGCATCCAGCCGCAGAGATACCATCCTCATTCACTTGCCCCCAGCTGATGCAAGAAGCCCAAAAGACGATTAGGAAATTTGGCGCGCATTTTGCTGAGTCAAAATTTAATGGTGTTCACTATGTCGACTCAGTCGAGAGCTTATTGCAAACGCTTGTCTCCGGCCGTCGAGAGCGGCGTCATCAACAATGCTCTTTTCAATCCGACATACACGGTTCACGGAATCACCACTTAAATCATACAACTATCAAGGCAGTCCGAACGGGGCGGCGAGTGAAGACCATTTTTACATTCTCTACTGATTTAATATTTATTTTAGGACTTTGCCTTCTTTCAAGAATTTGTGTTGCACAAACAAATTGCACCGATTGCCCAAGCGTTTGCGCTGGATTTGTCAGCACCCCTTGCTCATATCCGAACGGTTGCACAGGAATGACAGTTTGCAATCAAACCACTGGTTTCAGTGATTGCTATACACCGACTGCGCATGTGAATTGTTCAAGTTGTGGTTCAGGAGGCTTCCAGCAATGCTCCGGTGCAGGAAGTCTGAGCGTGTGCCGGGCGGCTGTTCCTTCTTCAGAAGTATGCAATTCGTGCGACGACGACCACGATGGAAAAATCGATGAGGGATTAACGCCAGCCCCCTGTACACAATCGGATGGATGCAGTGGAAATACAGTATGCAATAATGGGGTTACCTCTTGTCAAACTTCATCAAGCGAGTCGACACGCCCGTGCTCTGCGTGCGGCACGGGTGGCGTCCAGCGCTGCTTGGGCGGGGGGAGCTACTCCGTCTGCCAACCACCCGTAGCTCAAGTCGAGTCATGCAACCTCTGTGATGACAACCGCAATGGCGTCGTCGACGACGTGCTCAGCGAAGCGTGCACTCAAACCAACGGCTGTAGTGGCGTCAGCATTTGCTCAGGTGGCTTGAAGTCGTGTGAATTTTCATCATCGGTGTCATCGACTCGGCCGTGTGTTGAATGTGGCAATGGTGGCTATCAGGCTTGCTCCGGCACCGGAACCACGTTGGTTGCGGTATCGAAATGCAGGCCGTCGACGCTCCGAACTGAAACCTGCGATGCATGTGACGACGACGGCGACGGCAGTCTGGACACTGCGAATGGCACACTTCTTAAGAAAAGCTGTCAAGGAGGAGGTTGTTCGGCAGCGTCATGTCAATTGGGGATGTGGTCAGCCTGCTCATCACCGAAACAAGAGAAGTGCAACGGGTTGGACGACACGTGCGACGACCTCATCGATGAGGGTAATGCTTGTCGAGCTTCAACTGCCTGTGTGTGTATTCCACGGGTCTGCAATGCAACATCGTGTGACTCCCAGCCCGATGGGTGTGGCGGAACCTTGACCTGCGCGACATGCAACTCGCCGATGACCTGTGGCGGCGGTGGAACGCCCAATGTCTGTGGTTGTCCGGCAAAAGAGATATGTCCAAGCGTGACCTGCACGGCCCCAGAAATCTCCTGCGCCGACTTCGGGTTTCCAGAACTGTGCGTGGCTAACCTCTGCCAGTGCAATGACAGTTGCTGAGCAAAAGGCGCGCAGACGCCGCAGGCAAACTGGCGCGTGCGGTGCGTCGGATGCCTGGTCATAGTCGACCGGCGCTCGGCGAGCGCCGGCTACAACTGCAGTAATTTCCACGGCGTGCGCACCTTTTTGCCGACCAGTGCAGTAACAATAAATATACATCCTGCATATCGCCGCAGTTATTGAAAAACCCCAAGTCACCTTTTCCAATCAAGCAATTTTAAGACGATATGAATAAATCTATCAAAACACACAAGCAGTCACTTGGATTGTGTTGTCTGTGTGCTTGTTGGGGCCCGTTTCATCAGGCTTGCTTAAAAACAGGCAATCAGAACAGACAACCCACCGGCGCGGTCAATTATGGCAGGCCCGGAGTCTGTCAAGTAAATTCAAATTAGCCTCATGTACCGATGACATCAACCATGTGATCAGTTGCACCCTGGGTCGTGCATCTATTGGTAGTTGAAGATGTCTTTTGCTCACTCCCGCTATAGTCTAATGAAATTCATTTCTCGTCTGAAGGCGTAAGTAATCCACCAGCGTCAACAGCGCTCCCTATATAAATTTCATAATCAAAAAAAATGAACCATACACTTAAACTGCTTGTTGCTTGGATTGCATGTGCATCATTTGTTTCTGTTCACGTCTTGGGTTGTGGCATTGAACAAAACGAAGAGCGCACCACATTTCAGTCCTACCGGAGAGATTTTCTGCCGGCCCTTCCAGCTCCTGCTCCCTTGTCACCGCCAATTCCGGGACAATTACAACCAGTAGCAACGGATTCAAACACAGAAGAGTTTCCGACGACCTTCAATATCTCCTCAAGCGGAGAAGCCACTTGGAATTACCCGCTCAACTTTCCTCCTGGAAGAAACGAATTAGCTCCTCAGCTCACTCTCTCTTATGCATCACGTGCGGGAACGGGAATTCTAGGAAAAGGCTTTTCGCTAACTGGAATAGGGCAGATATCCCGATGTTGGCCTGTAAGAGCACAACCAGACGGACCAGCGCTCCCAGAGGCGCTGCTTCCGAACAACTGGACGCATCCGTCGCCTCACCCGGGAGTCGCGCCCACATATTGTTTGAATGGAACACGCCTCATCCCACGGCCAAATGAGTCCAGCGAAAGATTCTCTCCCGACAACGATCCCTCAACCTTAATTATTGCACAGGGAAACGCTCTCAATCCAAGTTCATTTACGGTCTATCAAGCAAATGGATTGATTCTCGGCTTTGGAACTCGGCACTCCGAGGCGCACTCTCGCCGCGAAGGTCATTTGAAAGTTCTCGATGGGCCCCGACTCATTCCTGAACTTGCAGATAGCGCATTCGCCACAGATTCTCTCAAGGAAGCCCTCGGTACCTTCATTGCGACGGAATGGCGTCAAGACACGCTGAGAGATCGCTATGGAAATGAAGTCCTTTACGATTATGACTCGATGCAAGAGCCAGATTCTGATGCCATCGAAATGGTGCTCAGCCATATCTCGTGGACGGCGAATTCTGCCGCGAAATTGCCTCCCCTAAGGCACGCCAGGCTGTTCTACGATTCCAATTCAAAAGGAGACTCAAAAACAGGTTTTTTCATGGGTTTACCATTTAGAAGCTCTAAATTGCTCAAGTCAATCGAAGTCACCGGCCCTTCAGGACTCACTTCAGAAGCAACACATCAACAGACACAACTGTGGACATATGTCTTTGATTATGAAGCAGCAGGACAAGGGCGCGCCGACCTTCTCCAGACTATACAGAGGTGCTTCCCGAGTGGTAGCTGCAGCGCTCCTATTCAATTTTCTTGGTCTGGTCCAAGGACTCCTTACCTCCTGTTCTCTCCGCAAGTGCCTCCTGCAGATGCGCAGCTTGACTACGAGCGATCGTGGTCCTCGTTCTCGGGAGTTGACGATGTCTATAATTTGACAGTTGGCGACTTCAATAGAGACGGCCGTGATGACGTGCTCTACCAAGTTCCTACCATGCTTCCGTTGCACTTCCCTGGAGGTGAGCCTACGGGCGCCTATGAGCCTTACTATTCACCGTACACCCCAGGGCGCATACTTGGGGAATGGAGAATGAGGGTCGGGACATCTCAAGGTCTGAGCGCCTTTACCTCAGTTGTAGGACTTCCTTCACGGTACGGCGGTGATAGTAAATATATGCCACGTATAATTGATATTGATCGCGACGGAATTATCGAGGTTCTAATTTATCAGGAAGCATACAAGCCCAACGGCCAGTTCTTTTTTGGATATGTCGCCTATTCTTATAAGGACGGCGCCTTTGTTGAAAAAGGACGTGAGTCGCTATCAATGCCGTACTTGAGTTACTGGGCGCAGCTACAGAAGGGTCCCCCGATGAGCATGGGAGACTTCGATGGTAACGGAACGCTCGACATGATGAGAGACGATCCTGGTCCTAACTCTGCTGGGTATGTACTTCTTTGCGAATCAACTCAGTCGGGTGAATCGGTATGTTGGAATCAAATAAACCCCAATAGCCGAGGCGCCACCAATAGCACTCTTCAACACGGCATTTTTGGTCCTACATCTCAAATGTATTGGCCGAATAATAAGCCAACTAGAGTGTTTGAGTTCGAGGAACACCTCGCGCTTGACGTTGATGGTGACGGAACAACGGAATTCATATCTGACGTTGATAGACAAACATGCGATACGTCGCGTTTGGCTCGAACTGGGCTTTCGGGCGATGGATTTGACACTTTTAGTAATTGGAATCTGTCGGTCTTTTTTCGCAATTCAAAAGGACAATTCCACTCAGTGCAAAGCGCAATTCCAACGGGGCCCCTCGAATACTTTACAGGAAATAGTGCTGACCCCAATGCTCCGTCGGGCACGCGTGCTTCTCTTGCAGAAACGACCTTTGGTGTCTGCAAGTCGGCGCATTATCAAGTGGCAGTGCCTACTATGTGCAATTGGTACAGTGATCCCAACTCTCGTACCCCTTATTCCCGTCTCATCGGGGACTTTAATGGAGACGGTTTGGGAGATATACTCTCCTTTCCTGCACGCCAAGTCGGAAGCTGTGGCTGTAAATGGGGTTTCACTGGACTGTATGGCTGTGAAAATGTCGATTATTCTAAGAGTGTTTTTATGAATATCAATAAAGGCTCGGGGTTCGCTCCTGCGTTTGCGACAAGAAACCCATGGACGCAAGGCGGAAATCGGCCAGCAATTCCCTCTTTAATTCGTTTTGGTAGTCCTGAAGCACTGAGCTCAGATTATTCGCATTTTACCGGATGGCAGTCGATAGACAATGGGCTCCGAGTGGTCGACCTCGACCGGGACGGCATCGATGAAATCGTACAGGTATCATCTCATGGAGTATCGCCGGGCCAAATGACAGTGTTTCGACTAGCAAATCGCGAATTTTCTACTCAAGAAATCAATGTCCCTATGGCGCCACATGGACTGTTCATCTACGAAGGCGCAGGAACATTTGAGCCGATAGCCTCGGACGGCAATGGCCCTCGGATGACTCAGTTTGGTGATTTCAATGGTGATGGCTTGGTTGACATCGTTACTATGGGGAGCTGGCGAGCCAACGTGTACGCCGTACTTCAAGACAGCACTGAACCCAATCTTGTAACCGGCGTCTCTTCGACGACCACAATGGGGGAGACTCTTGAGTATCGGTATGCGCGTGGTGAAAATTCTGGACGACACATTGTTACGCGTACAAATGGAACTCAAATTACCGTCGCCAATCACGATGCCGTCTACAATGTAACCAAGACGTGCAGTGAGCCTCAAATTTGCAATCGGAACCTAGGGTGGGTTGTCGCAAAGCAACATTTGCCAACTGGCGCAATCATCAACCATTCCTACGCAGACGCTCGGTCTGATCTGAATGGGCGCGGATTTTTGGGGGTTGAGGAACATCTTTTGTCGTTATCAACGGGCGGTCAAATACTTGATATTTTTGACCTAGACTCAATTCGCGGCGAACCACGTTCTTTCTCAGGCCCCAATTCTCTCCCTTATGAAGGATACATCTATAATCAACTCACTATACCTCGTCTCAGAATCATCGATACGGAATTGCACACAGAAACAAATACCATACTAAGTGCTTCTGGATTGGTATCCGTCACTACCGAACAGACACCTGGCAAAGATGTCTTTCGATCAACCCGAGACATATTGCAATACGACGATCATCACGTTCCTACTCGGAGAGCTCGAACAACATCAGATCAGGAGCTTCCTAGTCTAATAGATGACTCGCTCGGTAGCGCATTTGTAGGCGACTGGGAAATGTTTGAAGAAAAAATGTATGGGTCCGATGCGGATTGCGCAATTGGATGCGGGGAAGGATGGCTTATCGGGAGATACCCAAAGCACGAATTCCGACACGCTTCACTCGCCCAAGGTGGTCTTGTGGGTCAGACCTCAAGGATATTGCTTAGTCTCGAATATGAAGCGAATAGCACAGAGATCAAAACAAGTACAAAAGACGTTCCTCCTCAATGGACAACGCCTGATAATTATCGCATTCAAACTCGATATCAACGCTCTCCGTTGGGAAATGTGATTGGAACAACAAAGGAGGCACTTGGGTCCAATATTCCCTCGAATTCTCCTTCACTGCGCACCGAAACATGGTCATTTGCTCCTCAGGATACAGAATACATTTTTCCTGTCCGACACGACAATGCCCATGGTTACCCAACATTTACTCATAGATACGCCTTAAGTGGCGATGTCGTAGCGTTTGATGACGTAAATGCGCAGCGTACGGAATTTCTGCATGACGAGGGTCTGCGATTAAAGAAGATTCGACCTCATGTTGGGCTCGATACAAATTACAGCTACAGCCTGAGCGGGGACGATTCAGTTGTGGAAATGACTCGAGGCGACTATCTCCAAAAAACTGTCTTCAATAAATTGGGTCAGGTCGTAGAAAAGGCTCAAGGCGCTTATTATCAGCTATCAAAAACCGCCTATCGATATGACCAGCTTGGAAGACTGTTGGACTCGAGTCTTCCCTTCCTGTCGCCCAACACAAAAGCGAATGCTCTGTATGTCTCTTATGAGTATGATTCTGCGGGTAGAATGATTTCCGTTACTCGTCCTGGAGAGTCGCTGGCTGCGCCGCGACGCCGATCGACTTCGTCATATGATGGTTTGCACACTACCCAAACAAGTGAAAGAAACATTGTAACTGAGACAAAGATGGATGCACTTGGTCGACCTCGTTCGAAAACAACAAGAGGATCTGCACCAAGTGACGACGTCACAATACAATATTCGTATTCTCGCTGGGGTTTGCTGGGAAAAATCATTCACCCTGCACACATTGGCGCGCTACAGCCCGCAGAAACGCGACTCTATTATGACGAATATGGACGAAGAACCAAAATGGAGGACCCAGATATTGGAACGGTATCGATGAATTTCACTGCATTTGACGAAATTTATCGCTCTACTGATTCAAACGGTGGGATTACCAGTACATATTATGATTCGCTCGGGCGCGTTGTATTGGAAGAAACTCCGAAAAACACCATATACGGGTCGCTTGATAGTAATTCGGCGTATTCTCGTCGCAATGTCTTTGAGTATGACGCGACTGCGAATGGGATTGGTCAAATAGCCCGCGCAACGAGCATGTTGGCTCCGTCCGGGGAGTTTCTAGAAGGCGGCGTTTCCACTCTCTTTGAGTACGACTCAAAAGGAAGACAGTCAAAACTGATTAGGAGTGAGGGTGGGACTCAGCGGGTGTTTGGATATCGCTATGACGACAATCTCAATTTACTTAAGTCCATCGCTTATCCGACATTTCAGCCCGCGGCTGCGCCTGCGATGGATTTTGCAGTTGAATATGCATATGACGCCTCGGGCAGTATTTCGGCTGTGGATACTGTATCGCAAGGCACGAGAAAATCAGTTTGGCGAATGCTCAACCTGAATGCGGCTGGCGAAGTTACAGAGGAACGATTCGGTGCCAATATTCAGGCTGTACATAGATATGATGACAGCCTGAAATTGCGATACCTTGGGGTGAGTGGTCCGGAAGCCAACTCAAATTTTCAACGAATCGCGTATAGGTGGGGCGCCGACGAGCTCATAGAGGGCCGCTACGATCTAGATCTTGGCTCGGAAGAGATTTTCAAACACGATCACATGGCAAGACTAACGAGTTGGACTGTCAATCAAAATTGTATATCCAATGAATGGACATACAATTATGATCCCTCCGGCAACTTGCTTCACAAAGAACGGCGCTCAGGTGCCCAGGTTTCAGATTCAGTAAGAATGACCTACGGAGGGCCATCTCCTCATCAGGTGACAAGCGTTGAGATGGATGGCAGTGATCACCTCATTCAATATCTTGCGGCAGGACAAGTAACGAGCGCATTAGGCTCGACGTTTAAATGGACACCTTTTGATTTGCCATTTCAAATTGGATCCAAGAAAGAGACAACGAGGCTTGCCTATGATGCTTTTGGAGAGCGTGTCTCAGCAACATCGAGCGCTGGCCTTAACACCATAACTCTTGGTGGACTCTACGAACTACGGACTTCGCTTGCGGGGCAGGAAGTTACCTATAACGTCTATGGTCGAGAAGGCCTCGTGAGTCAGAGTAGATTTGGAATGGAGTTTGGTAGCTCGGCAGTCACGACTTCCAGCAACTATGTTCACCTTGATCATCTAGGCAATCCGGATTCGATCACGACAGAAGATTCTGGTGCTCCGAAGTTGGTTGAACGCGGACGTTACGAGCCGTTTGGTGAACGACGATACCCGTGGGCCTTAGCTCAACCTGTCTCACAGGCGCATACTCAATCTGCTTACGGTTTTACAGGGCATACACCCGAAGAGGGTTCTTCCCTTATTAATATGGGGGGACGTATTTATGAACCACGCCTTTCTCGTTTCGTAAGCGCCGACCCAATTGGGCGAGCGACTGCACAAGGTCTCAATAGATATAGTTATGCATTGAACTCTCCAGCAATGTTTACAGATCCCTCGGGTTTAGACCCGGAACGTGAACAGCAGTTCGATGATGAACTCATAATAGGCCAACCTGGTTCGCGAAGGGTCGTGACTTCTACCAACACCGAAGCTTATGAATCACTCGCATTTGTTTCAGGAACGAAGGCCACGGGGCCTGACTCAAACGGTCCAGCTGAAATTTTGTCGGCCGGCTCTGGTCATTTAGATCCTGGTGATAGATTGGCCAGAGATAATATTGCGGCGTCGTTTACGTTGGCCGCCAAAGGCTTTGTTGGCGGATTTGCCAAGGGCATAGTTGCGACGGTTGTTATAGGTACACTGCCCGCCTCGTTTGGCGTGGGATTATTGGTTTTGGGAATTGGTTATGCCGGCTACCATTTGGCGCACGGGGGAGCCCAAGAAATCAAGGATGCTGTTATCCAAGCTGTCCAAAAAGTCAGCACGGGGCAACTAACCCTTAACGATATAGAAGCGGGGGGAGAGATTGCAGGCAACCTCGCCTCTCTCAGTGCCAGCAGGGCCGTGGCTGCTGCAACCAGAGGCCTCGGTGGAAATTTAGGGTCTGGAGCGTGTTTCGCTGCTGGCAGCCTTGTACACACAGAAACTGGAGAGAAGTCGATTGAGAAAATTCAGCAAGGTGATTTTGTTTGGGCAGAAAATGAAGGTACTGGAGAGATAGCACTCAAAAGAGTGGTGCGAACGTTTGTGATTCCGAATCAAGAGGTTATTGAAATTGATATTCGGGATGGAACAAATACCGAAACCTTGCGTGCGACAACTGAGCATCCATTTTGGACACCACGTGGCTGGATCGGAGCGGCGAAACTCCTTACAAGCGATCGCGTACTGCAGCGTTCAGGAACTTGGGGATTTGTAGCGGGTGTTCGACCAACTGTAGAGTTGACGACCGTTTACAATTTTGAGGTAGAGGGTTTCCACACCTACTTTGTGGGCCTGCAGGGAGTGTTGGTTCACAACGCTTGTGCGTTCGGGGCCAAGGGTACTGCTGGGCTTCTCGAGGCCGGCAAGGCAGCTGAACACCACCTGCTCCCGAGGCAATTCGCAAAGTTCTTCGCTCAGCGCGGGATCGATATTCATAAGTACACGGTAACCTTGCCAAGAGCGACTCACCTCAAAGGCCTCCACGGGAAAGGGCTTGGCGATCTTCCAGGGGGATGGAACCAGAGGTGGGCTGACTTCATCAAGAACAACCCAAACGCGACAGCGAAGGACGTATATCAACAGGTTGGTCGAATGATGGATGAGTTTCATCTTAGTGATATGGCCATTCACCCTTACAGGCAATGAGGACTATGAAGACTATTCCGCCCTTTCGGCTGATCTCGGAACCCTTGAATGATGAAGCTAAGCAGGTTCAGGGATTCCGCTGGGCCACCGATGATGTTGGCAAACGTCATCGGCTAGGTGGCGCCCCTGACTTTCTTCAGCAGCCTGACTGGCCAGCCTGCCCGAGCTGCCGAGAGCAGATGACCTTCTACGGACAACTCGATTCTATCGGCGATGCAATTGCAATCGCCGACTGCGGTATGATCTACGTGTTCATCTGTCTGAATTGCAACGAGACGAAGTCGATTATTCAGTCCGGTTAAGTGCATTTGAAACCATGGGTAAGTTGCGGGAAGTCCACTTCCCTCCACTACCTGATCGCCACTGGAGCAAAACATTGCGGAGCACAGGCAAAAGCTTCAGGACTACCTGAAGAAGCCAGACGCTTTCGACAACCAAGGGTTTCTTAAGAGAACCGGTCAGCCTATCGACAACTGGCCGCGATCGGCTTGGGTCCGCGCAACATCTGATGGCGACGACGGGGTTCCAGATGATGTGCTTCAGAGTCACCTTGGCGTTCCAGTGTTCTCGCCGCGGCTTCGCCGCGCACTGGAGGAAGCAGAAGTTTCGGGTGCTCAGTACCTACCGGTGCAGGTGCAGAGGCCTTGCGGAGACACCGTTCTCGGTAGTGAACGTTGTTGAAAGAAGGCCCGCGCTGGATCTCTCTCGCACCGACTACGATGTATTTCCGGAGGATTACTTTCTGCCGGAGCGACGGGGCAAAGTGCGCGGCGTGAGACGACTCGTGCTGCGAAGCGAGGCTCTCGCTAACTGCGACATGGCACGTCTCGATGAGTTCGCTCCTGGAGTTTACGCCTCTGAGCGGTTCAGAATCGTATTCGAGCAAGGGGCATTTACGGGCTGTTCGCTTCGTGAAGTCGGATGTTCATGAAGAAGAAGGAAACGAAGATCGAGCTGGACGGCAGCTACGACGGTCAGCAGGGCCGTTTCGAGTGGATCGTCGAGCCCAACGGTACGGTGAACCATCAGCTGTTCGTGCCCAAGCCGGGGAACACCATGATCAGGCTGATGGTCACCAAGGATCTCTGGAGCAAAGCCGAGAGCCTGTCGGGGCTTGGGGTCGAGGAGTTCGCCTGGCATCCGGAGGACGCAGCTCAGGTGCTGGAGTTGCTTCGAGCGAAGGAGATCGCCGTGCTCGGGGGCGATGTCTACATCAAGCGCGCTGGGCGATTCGAGCCCATCCACGAGAACTGGTACGCAGAGCGTGATCCGCAGGAGTTGCCGGTCGCGTTCGCGATGCGCAGTCAGTCCATCGCCCGAGAGTACCTGGTGAACCTGATGAAGTTTGGGGCTGGAGAACGATGGGTCACATTGGTCTTGTCAGAGCCGATGGATTTTGCCGAGGAGGACGATCTCGAGAGCCTTTGAGCCGCCTATACAAGAAGGGCAGGCGGTGCGTTTGAGCGCGCTATTTCGTGGGACACTCTTCCAATTTCACCGAACGACTGACACAACTCGTTGCAACACTCTTCCGGCATCAGGCAGCTGAATAGACGCGTAAGCTGCGCTCAGAATCTTCGAAAGATAGGCTGCTGGAGATAACCTCGATGGTTGAGTGAGCCTCATGCCCATGGAATTGATTCCAATGCGCTTCATCGACGGCGCGACGGCAGAAGCCCGTTTCTACAAGGCTGCGACACCTGGCCCAGGTCTCCTGGTGCTCCCCGCGATGGGCGTCAATGCGCGGGCCTACCATCGACTGGCAGAAGAATTGGCGGAAGCAGGTATCACCACCCTCGTCGCCGAACACCGCGGAGGTGACAGTTCCTCTATCCGCGCTCACGTCGGTATCGACTATGGCTACGCCGAGCTCCTGGGCGACATGGAAGTGCACCTCGAATTCTTGCGGCCTCATGTGAAAGGCCCAGTCAACGTGCTCGGCCATTCACTCGGAGGCCAATTGGCCACCATCGGCCTCTCGCGCTGGTTCATTCCAGGAGCGAAGTTGATACTGGTCGCATCGGGCACAGTGCACCACCGCGCTTGGAGAGGGGTGCGCGGGTGGGGTGTGCTGGCAGGCTCACAATTGGCGGGACTGGTGGCTCGCAGTTTCGGCTTTTACCCAGGTCACCGCCTCGGCTTCGGCGGACTTCAAGGAAAAAGCCTCATCATCGATTGGTCAAACGCAGCTCGAACCGGCGCCTTTTCCAGCCATCGAAGAGGCGTTCTCGAACACCAACTCGACGAGCTCGCACCTGAAGTGCTCGCCATTCACATTCAGGGAGACACCATGGCTCCCCAGTCCGCCACCGAAGCACTCTTGCGCAAAGTCAAACATGCGCAGGTGCGCTGGGTGAAGGTGATGCCGCCTCCTCAGCCGCGAAAGATGAACCCTCACTTTCGCTGGCTGAAAGAGACTTCTGCCGTAGTGGCTGAAATCAGCCGATTTCTTTAAAGGCTAACGTTTCACAGAATAGACAAACGTGGCCTTAGGCGCGCGCAACCAACGCTCAGCAATAGTGCCGCGCAAAGTGCTCCATTCATCTTTCGCATCGACGAACGAGGCCTTCATCTCTTTGGCATCTTTTGCATCGCCCTTGCCTTTGGCCATCAAGACCCGCTTGGTCAATTGATTCACCGCCGGTCGCCATTTGGCCAATTCGAATTCGAAACAACCCACGTCATTGCCATTGGCTGCCTTTTCATCGGCCTTCCACGTCAACGCTCCGGCTTTCATCAATGAGCCCAACTGAATCGAGGCCAGCTGACTGTATGGCTTTGCACCACCGGCACCGTCATACATGCCACGACTGATGTGGCCAAAGGCCCAAGCCCCGAATCGCAAAGTAGCGTGTTTCGCTTCTTGGTCAGTGAGAAGCCCTTTGTCCACCAGCCACCAAATGAAGAAGATGGCACTGGTTTCAGCTTTGAGCTCTTCCATGGTGGAAGCCAAAGGACCTCCGAAGACTTCATCGTCTTTTTTCCCTTTCACCGCGTAGTCATGCGCGGGACCCAAGTTGTGCGCCGCCTCATGCAATACCACCGAGAGCAACGCTGCCTTCGGGTCGCTGGTGAAATTCTCGAAAGTGCCTTTGCAATACAAAGACGCGATTCCTTTCTCGAGCGACTCGCGGCTGTCTGCATCGGTGTACAAATTAGTCATCACCACCGTACGCCCACCTTTTTCAGCCACCTTGCCCCAGTTGGGGAGCGATTGACCGATGGTGGCACCGTGGGGGTTACGTTGATCTCCCGCATTGAGCACCACGTCGATGAAGTCAGGCAGCTTGAACTTCACATCGCGCGCCACGTACGGCGGGCCAGCGAGGGCCGCCAAAGTCTTTTCCATCTCACCTTTGACCGGCTCAAGTTTCTTCTGCCATTCCAACGACGCGAGGTTGATGCGAGCCAATTGGAGCGCAAAGCCAGCCTTCCAGCTGCAAGGCTCGTGATACGTCTCATCAGGCGCCACACGCAGGTACCATTTTGAATTGAGTGGCCCCATCGCGACCCAGGCTTGATCAGCACCTTCCCAGTCATTGGTGCGGAACGCTTTGGCTGCAGCTTGTAAGTACGTCTTAAAAGCGTCTTCATCAGCCGTCAGGGCAGCCGCAGCGCCCTCGAGTTCGACAGCGACGGCTTCCATGTCTGCTTTGTAGGCCTCGTTGTAAGGAATGGCTTTAAAGCCTTTGCCGTCTTCCACCACCGTCGAAAAGTGGTCCATCAACGCAGACTTGTTCTTGGCCTTTTCGAGGGTCGAACAGAACTTGGGGTCTGCCTGAATGGGGGCAGGGTAAAGGCCAACCAATCGCACCGGACTCGGACTCAGTGCATTGCACGCCGCGTCTTTTTCAGTATTCGGGGCCACGCAAAAAGAAGATTGATTGCGATGAAAGACGGCTTGGCCGAGGGTATCTCCCGCTGGAATCATCGCCTGGTGTTCAACAGCGGCGTGCTGACGGGCGTACAGCTTCTCAATGCCCGCTGCCGCGCGAACGAAGTGGGGAAATGCCTTACGGTCAGCCTCAGAGGCGGCCGTGAGGTCCGTTTCGACGAGCGTGGCGCTGCCTTGCGAAAGTTCGAGTCGAAGTGCGGCGCGACGGCGTTTGACCTCATCAGACAGTTGTGACTCATCGGGTGCCTGCTGCAACGACGCATAGAGTGCGTCGAAGTTGGGCGTAAACGCATCGCCTTGTACGAAATCGGCAAGCGTGTGGGACCAAGGGCCCACCAAAACGACCAATTCAGACGGCTCGAGGCCACCATTTTTATTGGCATCATCGCGCCAAAAGAGAGGCAGAAAGTGCTCTTGAGCACGAGCGTTGAACTCAAGGCGGTTCAGCGCCGAGTACAGCTTCTTTGAAACCGTTTTGGGTTCGGCCTCAGCAGAATGTTCAACCACAGCAGCGCTTTTGACACACGCAGTCACCAACAGCGCAGAGGACGCAGCCAGCAAAGTCTTTTGGAGCATAAGGGCGCCACTAGCATACGCGCGCCCTGCAGCAAGCAGTGGCTCAACTCAAATGTTCTGCTCGTCTCAAGCCCGCCGCATCAGCGCCCGCGGTCATTTCAACCATGCTGCGTTGAACGATGCGGCACCCTTCCAGCCGAGATTCACGCACCATGAGAACTGCGGCCGTGGAATGCGCCAACATGCTCAAGGCCTCGTAAACCGAAGTGCCCAGTTCAACTTGAACACCAGGGACCACGGGGATTTCTTCAGCGGTAGTCGTGGGTGACTGTTTCGCCATCCACTTGGCGACGGAAGTGAGTTGCACGCCTTTGACTAGACCCGATGGTTGGCGAACCAGGACGTAGCGAGCGCCTGCTTTTGTGGCGAGCATGACCACTCGCGCAAGAGAAGTATTGCTACCGACTGCCAGACAGAACTCGAGAGGGAGGTCGCGGATCTGGAGCATGTGTCGCTTAGACTGCACATGACGGGCCACAACCCTGTAGGCCGCCACAAGCGTGCGCAACGACTTGAACCAGAGCTCAATGCGGGCACTCAAGGCTGGTTTGAAAGGGCTCCGCTCGGGGTGCGGGCGACCTCAGCCGACCTCAAACGTGAGCCAAGGTGTGCCCACGAGAAGACGGTGTGTGTCACTTGCAACTGACCTTCTGGTAACTGCAGAACCCATGAGCAGAGGTGACGAGAGAATGAGCCCGTTGAGCAGGCGCTCGACGTTGTTCGGTGCAAGTGCCCTGGCGTTTGCCGGTTGTGGGCAGGCCCAAACTCCCCGGGTTGTGGAACAAGAAGTGGCCCCTCAGGGGGACGGTTGGGCTCAATTCAAACTGGCCGATTTTCCTGCGTTGGAAAATGCGGGCGGGAGTGCGCTGCTCGAACGGCCGGAAGCGCTCATCAGCGTTTGGGCGCTGCGTCGAAGTGATGGTTCATTCGGAGCTGTCTGGGGTGTATGCACTCACGGAGCCTGCATCGTCGAGCCTCGAGAAAACGAAGTTTTTGAGTGCCCGTGTCACGGTTCTCGTTTCGCCCTCGACGGCACCGTTTTGAATGGGCCTGCCACTCGGCCTTTGCCGCGGTTTGACGTGGTGAAGTACGAAGACGCTCTCTTCGTGCGCCGGGCTTAGCGACGAATACGTTCGAGCCACCCTTCCGCAGCCGGAAAAGCGACGATTTCCTGTGGCATCACTTCGTCTTGAGGCTGAGTCCACACCGTCACATGCAACAGCGTTCCGTCGCTCAAAAAGTGATGCTCATCATCTTCTGGCGAAGGTTTTTCAGGCGCAACCCGCTTGTCGGGTTCGATGAAGAGAACCAGCCAGCGTAACCCTTCGGCTTCTCCGACGTAATTGATGTACAGCCCGTGTTGTCTGAGCTGAAAACCGGCTGGGAAGACACCTTCGGCTTGAGGCCAGTGTTTGGTTTGCCCGCGTTCACGTTCAGCCTCGAGAAGTTGCCTCCGAAGTTGAGTATAAAATTGCTGCTGCGCCTGGCTCAAATCAGACACAGAGGTGAAGAATTTCGAATACACAGTTCCGCCGGCCCATATGGCCAGCGCGAGCAGCAACCACAATACCGTTGCCTTCCGTGTTTTCTCGTCGCTCATTCAAGAAGCAACCAAAACCCACAATGTGCTGGTGTTGGGCGGGCTGATTCACGCCGACGACAAGACACTTGAAGGAGTTCGTTTTCTCGAAGCGGCAACCCGCGCGGCGCTGAAAATCGGTACAGCTCGGAAAACTGTCTTTCCCACTGGGGGATGTCGACGGCGCACTTATCGCCATACTGAAGCTTGATGGCTTCAATCGCAGAGTCACCCGTGGGAATGAGGCCTCGCAGGGCCATTGTTGCCGCCAACGGAAATACGGCCGCCGCATTCGCCGCTGCTTCAATGTGCTCGTAGCGCACTCGAGAATACGAATCTCCAGCGGCGGGCGTCTGCAACGCCAATTCGGGTTTAATGGCCGGAATGTCTCGGTCTTTGGTGTCGCGACTGGCGACCACTCGAATGACCAGCGACGAATCAGGGGGAATTTCCAGCGCTGTCCCTTGAGGAAACCGAAGCACAGGCGCAGCCCGGCTCAGCGTGCCCACATATTTCCCAGAAACGGCTTTGCTGCAGTCCCACAGCCGCTCGTTTCCGCGCGGAGGAAGTCGGCTCATCGGTAGTGCGAAGACATCTGCAAATTCAAGCCCGGGCACAGACGTGGGGCGCAATTTCATCGCAGAAATAGAAGTGGGCAACACGCCTCCACCCAACGCGAAGCAGCGCACTTCGGCTTGGGGTGAGAACTCGACTTGAGCGGTGAGCGTGCTCTGAGACTCAAAGACATGGGTTTGTTCCCATGGGGGCCCTTGCACATTGAATTCTTCACCGCTCATCAGGGCGCGCAACAGCACATCTCGTTCTTTACGCGCCAGTCGCCGCGCTCCGGCGAGGGCGACGCACTCATCTGAAGGCAACCACGCAGGCATAAAACCTTCAGAAATGACGTGGCCCATCGCTTCGCGGTGCTCTGCCACGTCAGCCGCAGTCTCGAGCGAAAAAATTGTTCCCCCTTGATGGTGACACCGCAAGCAGCGCGCACGGACGATTTCGCCGCCAGAGGGGTCGACCAGTTGCTCGCTCGCAGGTTGACTGACTGCGGTATTCGTACTCGTTCCAGAGGTCGTGCAGCCTTGGGCGAGGAACAGCAAGGCCAGCGAAAGCCATCGCCCGCTAGTCACCGTATGAGCCATAGGGCTGACCATGCTTGTTCACGTGTGCTTTGTTTCGCCCTGGCTCAATCGTCAGTTTGACGTCATTGGTATCGCCGCTGACTTCAATGGTTTTCGAAACCGGCTCTGCCTCGGGCGCCCACACCACCAGCGTGCGTTTGCCAGACGGCACGCCTTCGAGACGAAAGCGGCCCTGTGCATCGACAGCCGTAAAGTTCGGCCCTGGCACGACCAAGACACTCGCTGCCATGCGCGAATGAATGTTGCAAAAAATCTCGACCACCCCTGGTTTTGACACAATCACGCTGCGGGCTTTTTCACCGGCTTGGTAGGCGCCCAGGTCGAAGGTGTTGCCCGCTGAAGGTGAAAAGACATTGTGAAAAATCGCGTCATAGTTTGGAAAGACGAGCCGGGTTCCTCTCTGCACTACCGCTGAAGAGGGAATGAATTGTTTGTCTTGCTGGCGAATTTCTAAGGTTTTGTTTCTGGCAGGGCCCGTGCCCGCTTCATCGACATACACGTGTGTGCCCGGTGGAAGCGTTCCGCTTGACGAAGTGACGATGCCGCTGATGACGGGCAGCGCTTTGGCTCTCTGCGCGCTCGGAGCGGGAGCAGGTGCCGCAGCCCCAGCGATGACGTCGGGACCCGCCGTTATCGCGGGGCCGGGGTCGCTCAGGCCGACCAGCTTGGGGACTGGGGCTTCAGATTTCAGAATCTGGAGAAACAAGGTCGCCTTTTGCTGCTGATCTTGCAGCAGGTACGTCAGCACCTGTCGCATCGAGCTGACTTCTTGCTCGAGGCGGGCCACTTGAGCTGAGAGGTCAGAATCACCCGAGGCCGGCTCGCCCTTTTTGCTCTGAGCCCAGGCTGAGGCGCTCACCCAAAGCAGTGCAGAGACGATGATGCCGCGCACTCCGAAAGACCAAACTCTGTTCGAAGAATGGTTCATAAAAGCACCTTTAAATGCCTTCAAAATGTGCACACCAGAGACGACGTGAAGATGTTGTTCGGCACTGATGGAATGCCCCCGTATTCGCCGTTGTACAAATACTCAGCCTTCGCCACCAGGTGCGCGTTGATGACCGCGCGTAGACCGAGTGTCGCTCTCCATGATTTCGTGAGGTAGGCGCGTTCGTCAGCCAACCACACCAAGGCATCTCTGAATTCGCCCCGCACGAGCGCTCCCAGCCAGGGCACAAACATCCAATTGGCTTCGAGATAGCCTCCGCTCTTGAGTTCGAGCCCGTACACATTTTCGTTTGCTGAGCCCGGTTGTCGGCCGGTGAGCCACTGCACTTTCAACATGAAATCTCGAAAGGTGAACAACGCGTCTGCCCCAATGAACCACCCCAAGTGAGTGCTCGCTCGGCTTAAATCTTGCGCTCCGGCCAGGCCCGAGGCTCCGATTTCAAGGTCTAAACCCCCGGGCAACGGTGGTCGCACCGAGATACGCCCACTCACGGTTTTGGCGGCATTGGTGTCGATTTCGTTGAAGAAGTGAAAGGGCTCGACCACCGATGAGCCGTTGGTCAATGAGATGGCCACCACCAAGCGATCATCGAAGAACTTAGTGCGCGCTTTGATGCCGATAGGCGTGCCGGAGGTGTAGCGCTGAATCAAGCTGGGCGTGATGCCAAAGCGCTGCGAGGCCCGTCTGTCTCGGTATTCAATGCCGATGACCGATTCGAATTTACCGATGAAGAAAGAAGTTTTCCCCGATTCGGTAGGCATCCATTCGAGTTGCGCGATGTCGACGTTAAAAAAATCGCCCCAGGCAAAGTTCGCTCCATTGCGAGGCACAAAGTTGACGCCCACTTGCGCCAAGAGTGTCTGAGTGATGCCTGCCTTTAAATTGAGATTCAATTCATTGATGAGAAAGCCAGGCGCCCCGCGCGAGTGAATGCTGTCGAAGCGTTCCACCCCGGGGAGATTTCCCAAGTCGGCCGGTTCGCCTCGACTGTTAACCGCCGGTGCGTAGAGGTCTCCTAAAAATACCCAGCCAAAACGGTCTGCGTACTCAGGAAAATAGCGATTGCCGACATCGGTAATGATGCCCGAGCCGTCACCTGAGGGGACGAAAAAGCCGACGTCGAAATACGCACCGACCTGCACTCGGTCTTGACCGGAATGTAACGCTTCTTCGGTACGCGCCAGTCGTTCCTTGAGGGCTTCGAGTTCTTCCTCAAGGGTATCGACGCGATCGGCCACGGGCAGCACAGCTCGGTCTTCATTGAGCGGCACCTGCCCTGAAAAGAGCGACATCGCCGTCAAATAAATGAGTGAGACACTCATGAGAGCTAAAGTCCTATGGGAGGGAGGGAGCTTGCACCACCGACGCCGGGAGCGGAGCGCCAGTGAGCGATTCGAGAAAGGCGACCAAGTCATGTTGCTCTCGGTCGCTGAGGTCGAGAGGTTTGATTCGCTTCGAGGGTATTCCGGGTACACCCGCGGCTGCACCACCGTTGTTGTAGTGCACCACCACTTCTTCCAGCGTTTGGTACACCCCGTTGTGCATGTACGGAGCAGTCAATGCGACATCTCGAAGACTGGGAGTACGCCAGGCGCCTTTGAGCGAATCGTCAAGCGTCAGCGAGAGCCAAGATGAACGAGAAGAATCAGTCGGGTCATCGCTCCACGTTGAATCTCGGCGAAACCCGTTGTTCTTCAGTTTGCCCAACCCGTCCCATGCGCCCCAAGGCAGACAATTTTTGCCGTTGACGCAATCACAGACACCATTTTCAGGACAGTCGATTTCACCGGGTACGCCCGGGCCAATTTGCGGTACCGCGATGTTTTCAAATTCGTTGTTTGAAAAGAGCGGGGTGGAATGGCATTCGATACAGTCAGCCTTTCCCACAAACAAGCGGGCGCCGCGTTGCGCTGCGGGGCTGAGCTTGCTCGATTGAGGCCCTTCAGCGACGAATTCATCGAACGCCGAATTTCGACTCTGAAGCGTGTATTCGTAGGCGGCGAGGGCCTTGGCGTAATTCACCAGTACTTGAGTGATTGAACGTTTGTCGGCGTCATTCATACAGTCATACGCATCGCCAAAGGGCTCATCGCGAGAGTCGAGTTGGCAACCTGTCTTAGACCCCGGCCGGCCATTGAAGGGAAAGCGAGGGACACAGGCCATCGTTGCATCGCTCGCTTGAACAAGATGGCAATCGTTTGCCGGGCACTGCCCAGCGACCAGCGCACAGGCGCCATTGGTTTCGAGCAGCAGCTGCTGGGCGACCGAGTTGTTTTGAGTAAAGGGCAGCGGAAAATCTTTGAACACCGCTTCATAGGCATTCTTGTATTTATCGAGAATGACCCAGCTGATGTTCAAGCGATTGCCATTCATCGAGACGAAGCTCTCCGAAACAGCAGCAGCTTGAGCCCACAGCGAGTCGACACGGCCATTCCAATACACCATCTGGTAGTAGGCGGCGTTGACGGTGGGCTGGCCGTTCACATCGTAGAAGCCGGCACCTACCGAAACATTGTTAGGAATTGAGGTCGCATCGATACCTCCGTGTGAAGGCACGTGGCAAGTCGCGCACGAAATGTTGATGCGCTCTCCTCGAGGGGCCCGCGAGTAAGGCGTGGGGCGACGAAGCATGTCGAGCTGAGTCGATTCTCCAGAGAAGCGAGCGTCGAAATAGAATTGATGACCCAGATTGATGGCATTCGTATTGTCGACGTATTTATTCGAAGGGTCGGGCGGAGGCGCGCCCAGCCCCGAAAGAGATCTCAACGCTGTCCATTCTTCGAGACTGAATTCGCAATTCGTCGTGCCACACAACGCTTCGTCGATGGAACCGCAACCCAACAGGGTGACGACAGCCACACCGAGCAGTGCGTGGGAAAATCGCCTAGCTCTTTTTGTCATGAGATTTTGCCCCCCACAGATGGGTCAGAATGGTCGCTACCAATACCCCGACAAAAATGACGGGGAGCCACAGATGGCGCGTCGGTGGTAACGATAAATGCGATTCTTTTTGAGCCGAGACCACGATGCCATTGGCCCAGCCTGTGGTTTCACGCCTGGCCAAGGCAACCGAAGTGTCGCCGATGGTCGTGAGCGTTGGAACGTCTGTCGTCATGCGAGCCGCGGCACTGAGGGCTTCCACTTCAGTGTCTGATGAGGCGACTAAGTCTCCTTTGACAGCGCTCAGCCCCACTGCAACCTGGAGCGTCTTCTCGCTGCGGGCCAGCTGTGTTTGGTCAATCGTTTTGCCAAGCAGAACGAAACCAATGGTTCGCCTGGCTCTCCACACCGCGGTGCATGAAATGGCGACGGCCTTGCCTGATGAAAACCACAAGGTGCGGGCGACTGACGTCTCTTGTTCCTGGGCTTGTTTGATGAGGGGCGTCGGGCCCAAATCGGCACCTTGGTACGCTTTGAGTGACTCTAAGCCTGAGACTGCGGCGACTTTGCCTTCAGCGTCTGCCAGGGCCAGCCAATCGAACCCTGACTTCTCGCGGATTTCGTTCAGCATGTCTGAGAGCGTGGCGGCATCAAAAGCATGCGTCGCCAGGTTGGCTTTGATGCGAGAGTCTTCTGCGAGCACACTCACTGTTCTATCGAGCGCTACCGCCTCAGCCAGAAGCATGTCGTCGAGTACGGTGACTGCACGAAGCGCGTCACGCTGCCTCAATTCAGCATTCATCGCCGTCGTTGCTGCCGTCATCTGACGAAGCCAAATGATGGTGGCCAAGAAAGACAGACTCGCCACCAGTGCTACAGCGAAGGTTGCCATCGATCGAGAGGACATGGTCAAGGAAGCGCTTTCATAGGGCCGCCAGGTTCAAACTTCCATCAACGTCTTTGGTTCCTTTAAGGAGCCGCCATGACTTTCAACTCAAGGTCGCCTTCACTGACATCGACTTTGCGGGTGGCGACCACGCGTTGTCCTACACGCACCTGAATGGTGTGGGTACCGAAGCTGAGTTCCAATTGTCGGCGCTCGCCGACGTTGTTTCCATCGACGAGTACTCCAGCGCCGGCGGGAAGGTCGACGAGATGAATGACGCCTACATATCGCTGAAGCGTCACGCGCTTCACCGTGAGGCCCGGTTGTTCGAGTTTGATTGAGAATTCCTTGGCTACAGAACCCGGGCTTTCAAGACGCACTGAAATCGTGCCGCCCACCGAGAGACCGTTGATGACGGCTGGAGTCGTCTTCCCCGTCGATTCGCCATCGATGAAAATAATCGCGCCCGGAATTTCGGTTTCAAGGCTGAGCGAGGCTTCGAGCGGGGCAGGCGCAGCCGATGGTGGGGCCGGTACTGCTTTATTGGTGAGGAACATTTGCCACCCGAAAAAACCGAGCAACACCACCAGCGCGAAGGCTGCGAAAACCAAGCCCAATTTTCGAGTGGGGGAAGATTGAAACTGCGAAACCAACGCTTCCGGAGGAACCTGGATTGAGGGTTTCGACCGATGCGGCGTCGCTAGCGCTACGATTTCTTGGTCTGAATTGGAAATGGGGGTGAGGTTTGAACGAGGGGGTCGTCGCGAGCTGTCTCCTCCGTCGTCTTGCACCTTTTTGTGTTCAAGCATGGTCATCACCAGCGGCAGCGCGCGCGGGAGATTGGTGCCCATGGCGACGTCGAGTTTGGCTTTAGCGCGCTCGCCTCCACACAGCGATTCGAGCCATTGGCCGATGCGCCGGGGTGAAGCCCGCATATTGCCTTCGAGGTTGTAGGCCTCGAGTGCTTCTTCCAGTTCGCCTGCAGACTGAAAGCGGGCCGTTGCATCGCGTGCGAGGGCCTGATGGCAGATTTCTGCCAATTGATTTTTGAGGCCCGGCACAATCGAGCGCACGCTGGGTACGGTGCATTGAACGACCGCAGCAATAATCGCGGCGTCAGTCGGCCCCTGAAAGAGCCGTTGCCCCGTGAGCAATTCCCACATCACGATGCCCAGACAAAAAACGTCGAGGCGTCTGTCTTGAGGTAGACCGATGAGTTGATCAGGTGCGAGGTACGACAGCTTGCCTTTCACCACCCCAGTACGCGTGAAGTTCGAGCTCCCTTCAGCCTTGGCGATACCGAAATCGAGAAGTTTTACCGCGCCCTGGTAGGTCACCATGATGTTTGAAGGGTTCACATCACGGTGAATCAAATTCATCGGGTTGCCATCGGCATCGACGAGGTTGTGCGCATAATGCAAACCCGCCGCGACGCCCTGCACGATGCTCACCGCGATGTCGATGGGAACGGGTTTCTTCAGCTTTCGGCACAACCGCTGAATCTTGGCCACATCTTCGCCGGGCAAGTATTCCATCGCCAGGTAGTGCCTCGAATCTGCCTCGCCGTAGTCGTTGACGCGAACGATGTTGGGGTGGTCGAGGCGGGCGATGAGCCGCGCTTCTTCAAGAAACATGTCGACGAAAACGGACGACCCCTCGAAGCCCGGTAAAATTCGTTTGAGCGCCAGCACCTTTCGAAAACCCGGCCCCGCTTCTTGGAGCGCCAACACCAGTTCAGCCATACCACCTTGCGCGATGGTGGCGGCAATGCGGTATTTCCCAAAGGGTTCGAGCGACGACATCAGTCGGTCGAATGAATTCATGGTTTGAGAAAGGCCATCGGCGCCAAAAGAAGAACGCGCAGCACCACTCGAGGTCGAGTCGTTTTGCGCCTTTGGGCCGTTGTCATTCTCTTCTGACATCACCAAACCCCCGCGCCGCGACGCCATTCTTCACGAATTAAACAGCCACCACAACCCTGCGCTGATCGCGAGGAACGAAGCCGCGAGGGTAATGACCAAAAGCACAGGCACCGAAGTGGGCTCTGCTTCAAATGGTT
>JAYUVR010000010.1:0-22394 GCA_043753955.1 Archangium sp.
AAGTCGAGCGAAGCAGGTTGCGCCTCGATGGCGGCGCGCGTATTCCCCACCCCTGTCAAAACGAGTTCTACCTTCGGGTTCTCTTCGTCATTGGTCTCAAAGGTGAGCGTGTCTTCATAGTCTTGCTCTGCGCCAGGGGTGAAAGTGATGACCAGATTTTCTGTCCCACCACCCGCAATGAGCTCTGGCTTTGATTCAATCTTAAAAATGCCATCGTCTTTTGTGAGCGCCACGTTGGCGATGGTCAACTGCGCGCGCCCCGCGTTGATCAAAGCAATCTCTTCAGACTTCGTATTGAGCACCGGCAAATTGCCAAATTCGAAAGGAGAAAAAGGGACCACCAACTGAGGTTGCACCCGGTTCAAGTCGGGCTTTCCGCACCCCAGCAGGGCAAAAACCCCAATGAAAAATACAACTCTCACGGGCCGGTCCCCTCTTCGTAATACTGCAATTCAATTTGTGCCGACAAGCCAGGCACGGCCTCGCCATCAAAGAACACCAGGTTTCCCTGGGGCTCATAGGCCCAGCCATCGGGCTGCCCTTGTTTCGGCGTACAGACGAGATTGACCGAATCGATGGGCTGCGAGTCACAGGCGGTTTTGTCAATTGAGGCACAGGGAACGAGCTGCTCTTCAGGCACATTGCAGGGGTAGCGGAGCCGTATTTCTAACGTTTTCAAATTCGGAGGCGACTGCAGTGCGAACTTGCGTTTGAGACCGACGGCGTTGCGAGCCAAGTTGCCCAGCGTGGTCGAGAAATTCTCATCACAAATACTGCCGACGATACCTCCCGTGAGGTCTGACATGGCCTTGTATCGGGTGCCCGGCGTCGCGCTGCATGCATTCGACGGGACATCGCCCATGATGGCCGCTGTCGTCACCATGCCGTTATTGCCGACGCCTTTGACGGTAGAAAAATAGCGATAGAAGAAGCGCACGTCTTGGCTCGACCGGTCTTCTTCATCGGTGACAAAAATGAGGTACAGGTACGCATCGGGACGCAAAAACTGAAACGAAGCGGTGGTGGCACAGTTCGCCTGACATGCGGCGCGATCAGCCTGCGGGCAAGCGGCCTGGCATTGCATCAACGTCGTCGCATTGGCCGCAACCTGAAGTTCGAGCGAGAGACGAGCGGCTTCAAGACCGACTTCGTAGGGGCTCCCACTGATGCCCACGTTAACGTTGCGCGCGAACACGGCGGCCGCATTGGGTGTCTCCCGCGTAATAATGCTGGGAGTGCCCACAAATTGACCTGCTTCTCTGAAGATGTCGGTCGTGGTCACCGCAATGCGGTAATCCACAGAGTTTTTAGTGAATTCATTGATAAAAGCCTGAAAATTGCGCGCCAAATTCTTCTGCCGCAGTTCCATCGAACCTGAATTGTCGATGACCCAAAGCACATCGATTTTCGATGCAGATTGTTGCTGGTAGGTATCGACGCGAACGTCCGGAGGCAGCGTTTTTTGCAGGCTGTCCTTCCGGCAGGCAGAAGCGCACACGACACACGACACGAAGAGAATAGGGAGAGTTTGCCGCAAAGCGGTGTAGGTATAGCAAGGTCTGCGCCTACGGGTGAGTGCCTACACGCGTTGAATCATCAAAGACTTGGCCCATAGTGCCTTCCTCATTGACTTGAATTCCTGAGCACTCTAAGGCGCGGCCGTCATGGCCTCCCTTCGCGATATTCGAAAGCGCATCCGCTCGGTCAAGAATACCAGGCAGATTACCAAGGCCATGAAAATGGTGTCTGCGGCGAAGCTTCGCCGAGCGCAAGACAATGTAATTTCAGCGCGCCCCTATGCGCAGATGCTCGATGCGGTGATGTCGACGCTCATCAGCCGCTCAGAGCCCGGTGCACTTTCGCACCCATTGCTCACTCGACGCGAGGTGAAGCGAATCGAGCTGGTGGTAATCACCAGTGATCGCGGTTTGGCTGGCGGCTTTAACGCCAACATCACCCGTCGAGCGCTCAAATTTTTGTCAGAGCAACCGGGTACGCAAGTCACGGTCACCACGGTCGGCCGTAAGGGGCATGACTTTCTTCGTGGCCGCGGAGCGAGCATTCGCAAAGACAACCCCGGCATGCTGCAGAAACTGTCTTACGCCGCGGCAGAAGGGGTGGCCAAAGAGCTGAGCAAGCGCTTTCTCGATGGCGAAGTCGATGCGGTCTACGTGCTCTTCAATGAATTCGTTTCGGCCATCGCGCAAGTACCGCATATGGCGCAGCTGTTGCCCTTCGAGGCCAAGGTGGGCGAAGGCAAAGCGGGCGAGTCGCAGGTTGATTACATCTACGAGCCAAACCCTCAGGCCGTTCTTGAACAGCTCGTGCCCAAAGCGGTGGCGATTAAGATTTATCGAGCGCTGCTCGAGAGTTATGCGGCCGAACATGCGGCTCGAATGACCGCGATGGAAAATGCGACGCGCAATGCAGGCGATATGATCAGCTCACTGACGCTGTTTTACAACCGCAGCCGACAAGCGCAGATCACCAAAGAGCTGGTTGAAATCGTCTCTGGCGCCGAAGCCCTCAAAGGCTAGCCTCGTTGGCTGGTGGCAAAAAATACGAGCGAGGCGAGCCGTTCTCACGACTCGCCCCGCTTTAGCCTCGCCACCCAAACTTCTGACCGATTCCCCGTTTCATCGCGACGTCATCTCTTGGGTTCCCCAACCCCGGACGAGTCAACGATTCCCCCACCGGTCAAGAAGTCCCCGATTTTTATGCCGCACTCACAAACGAGCTGCGGGTGCGTCCTTCTGCCCCCTCTACATGCGCCTGCCGCTTGTCTGCGTACATCTGCTCATCGGCTTTCGCCAACAAGGTCCCCTCATTGTCGCCAAGCGCCCAGCTGGCCAACCCAATGGCCAGCGCTCGACGGCTCAACCCGACGTCGACCAAACTCGACATGCGTGCCCGAAGGCGAGCGACCACGCGCTCAGCTTGAACCCGCAGGGTGTCGGGCAACAACACGATGAATTCGTCTCCTCCGACGCGGCACACCAAGTCTTCTGCCCGCACCGTCTTTTCGAGAATCTCACCAATGGCCACCAGCGCCGTGTCACCCGCGGCATGGCCTTGAGTGTCATTGAGGTGCTTGAAATCGTTCACATCAATGCAAATGACTGAAAGGCTCCCCTCGGGGTTATTGCGCTTGAGCCGAGAGAGTTCTTCTGAGAGGCGCTCTGAAAAGCAGCGACGATTGCGAAGCCCAGTCAACGCATCGCGATAGGCAAGCGCAGACAACCGCTCATTTTCATCTCGCAAACGATCAATTTCAGCGCGAAGACGAATCAGCTCTCGACGCTTGGTAAATTCAACGGGTGTAGCGCTGTTATTCGGCACGGCATGTCCCTAAAGCAAGCTGCTTGCCAGCGGGGCTCTTTGACGCGTCATGCGCGAAATAGCCATTTTGCATGAGAGAGCGTCAGGCGACTGACGAGGAAGCCTGGGTCACCAGAGTACGCAAAAGCTTCACTTGTTCCCGTTGACCCCCCAGGTGCCGATGGAAGAATCTGTTGCATGGCCTGACTGCGGGCGTTTACGGGTGCCACGCCGACTTCCCTCACAATCAACACGTCATCTGACGTTGAACCGGCAGACTCTGCCTCGTAAGCGCATGTACAGAATGCACCTCAAACATTTCGTCGTGCCGACTCAAGGCATATGGAAAGTGCGCCGAGCCAACCACAGTCATCGAGCGTTGAACGCAAGTAAGACAATCGCGCCTTAGTATGTAGACAACACGGCGGGCTCTCACGCTCTAGTCGAGGCCGCCTAAACCATACTTTTTGAGTTTGTCATGCAAAGTGGCACGGCCAATCTGAAGCCGGCGAGCTGCCTCAGATACGTTGCCCTTCGCCATACTCATAGTAGCGACAATGAAACCGCGCTCAATCGCTTCAAGTTTCTCTTTAAGGCCCGCACCGGTGACGTCTTCAGTCTGGGTCGACGAGGAAGGAAGCAGCGAAAGTTCAACCACCCCGTCAGCACTCAGAGCCACCGCGCTTTCAAGCGCATTTTCAAGTTCTCTGACATTGCCTGGCCAGGACCAAGCCCCCAGCTTGTCTAATAAAGCCTGCGTCACTTGCATCGGTGGCAAACCAAAAGACTTCGCGGACCGAGAGAGAAAATGGCGAGCTAATACTGGAATATCTTCAGGTCGTTCGCGCAAGCTGGGCACCTGAAGCGTCACCACTTTGAGTCGGTAATACAAATCTTCTCGAAAGCGCCCTGCCTTCACTTCAGTTGCGAGATCTCGATGCGTGGCAGCGAGGACACGCACGTCTACTTTGACAGGTTTGTCTTGGCCAACAGGCCGCACTTCACCTTCCTGAAGTACCCGTAACAATCGCGCTTGGACCGACGCTCCCAGTTCGCCCACTTCGTCGAGCAGAAGGGTGCCGCCATCAGCTTGTCGAAATAGCCCCAAACGCTCACGAACCGCGCCCGTAAAAGCACCCTTGCTGTGCCCAAAGAGTTCGGCTTCAGCCAATTCTTCCGTGAGCGCCGCACAGTTAAAGCGAACAAACGGTTTTTCAGCCCGCTTGGAACCAGCGACCAACGCTTCCGCCACCCGCTCTTTGCCGGTGCCGCTCTCGCCGGTGATGAGCACGGTGACGTCGCGGGGGGCGACTCGACTCACCAGTTCGGCCAAATGAGACATCGCTTTTGAAACAAATACCAGGCTGCGCAACAAACTCACATCGTTGTGCAAGCGCACATTTTCATGAACCAACCGCATGGTGCCCAGTGCACGACGCACCACATTGAGCACTTCGTCGAGTTCAAAAGGCTTTCTAAAATAGTCGTAGGCGCCGCGCTTCATGGCTTCGACGGCCAGGCGCTCATTCCCATGGGCAGTGATGAGAATGACGTGAGGTTGAGGCGCGGGGAGCTTTTGAATCTGTTGCAACAAACCCAACCCATCTAACTTGGGCATCCGCACGTCGCTCACAACCAAGCCGACGTTGTGGGTGCTGAGCAGTGAGAGCGCTTCTTCGCCATCACGAGCTTCGAGCACTTGAAGGCCTTCATCTTCAAGCAACCCTTTGAGGGTAAATCGCACTCCGGCGTCGTCATCGACGACCAACACTTGAAATTGAGCCGTCATGTCGGCGGTGCCTCGGGGAGTGTGAGTTCTGCCACCATGCCTCCGGCCTCGCGAGGAACCAAGCGCACTTCTCCTCCATGCTGTCGTGCAAGGAGTCTCGCGATGGTGAGACCGAGCCCATTGCCGCTCTTCTTTGTCGTGACTCCCGGTTCAAAGACACGCTCGACATCGTCAATACCCGGGCCGCGATCCATCACACAGATTTTAGCTCCTTTGCCTTCGTGGCCAACGGTGACGTCAAAGACACCTCCGTCGACGGTCACATCGAGTGCATTTTGAACCAAATTGATAATCACCTGTTTGAGCTTTCGGGCATCGGCTTTGACGACGACATCGGTTCGGGCGTCAAGGCGCACTTCAACCCCGCGTTCTCGAGCTACACCTTCGTAAAGAGCCATCACTTGGTCCACCACAGTCACCACCCGAACCGGAGCCACGTCAAGAGGCACCACGGGGCGACTGAAATTGAGAAAAGACTCGAGAATTTCCTGCATTCGGTCGACCTCGCGCCGCAAAACGGTGAGTCTTTCCTTTCCTTTTCCCTCGACCTCGCGATCGACCAACGCAGCGAGACCCTTCACTGAAGTGAGCGGGTTCTTGAGCTCATGTGCGATTTCAGCAACCAAGGTGGTGAGCGCCTTGGTCGATTCTTCGTGGCTGGTCAAAACTTCATCACGCGCATTGAGTGCACGTTGAATGGCATCTTGGAAAGCGCCGCGCATCACTCGCCCAATGAGCGATGCCCATAACAAACCAATGGTCAGAAATACGGCGCGCGTAAAAAGAAGTGCTGCAGGAACTGGCACACGGGGCCCGCCTCCGAAGGCGAGGGGAATGAGCGTGGGCACCCATTCATTCCACGCCACCAAGGTCAACGCCCATGCCCACACTGCCGAGACGCTGGCGAATACAAGGCCGTACGAGGGCTTAAAAAAGAGACACATAAAAAGTGTGACCAGCGGAAGAATGACGAAAATCGGGCTGTCAATTCCACCAGAAGCGCCGACAACCAAAAGCAGCAATGTCGCGGGCACCACGATGAGTGAGGAAAGCCTGCTGCGTTTAAAGCCCTCGCGACGGGCGTATCGGTATTCCATCGTCAGCCGACTGGCGGCAAAGGCAACCGCAAATACAACCACCCAAAAACGCCATGGCGCGGGGTCCCAAGCGAGCAACGAGATGGCAGTTAGAAATACAAACGGCGCAAAATAGAGCCGCAGTTGCACCCCACGCTGAAATAGCGCTTCAAATGCGGCGCTTTCTACATCTTCAAGACTCAGTCGCCTGATTGCCTTCACGGCCACAGAACAGACCACCTCTGCGCACCTCTTGAAACTTTGCGACCTGCGATTTGTAAAACATGCGCACAGTGAGACCTGTGCACTCCAGTCGCTGTAGGGCGGCGCACCCACAGTGGTCTTCCGGCCTCACTAAGGGCGTGAATAGAGGAGCTCTCCCTTCAGGCCCAACCTTTGCTCAGGTTCATCGACATGAGCGCACATGCTTCCGATGTCCCCGGCTTCGTAGAACGACTCTTCAACAATCGCCGCGTAGTTATCGGAGCGCTCAGCTTCGGCGCTTTGGTCATCGTCGGTTCACTCGCGCTTGGTACCTATGGTGGACCGCGGAGTACGAAAGTGGTGACGGTCGAGAGCAGCACCCCGGTCAACGTGCCCATCATGCGACAACTTCCTCGGCCGGAACCTCGCAAGGGCGATGTGCTTCAGCAAAACACCTTCACCGCTCGAGCTCGCTAAAGCAGGAAGTGGTTCTGAGTCTGTTAGATTCGTGGGAATGAATCGCAAAGTTGAGCTCTCAAACCCAGACTTCGAGCCCTCTGACGAAGAGCTACAAGAACTCTCTCGAAGAGCATTTGAGGGAGTCGGGGAACGATACGCACAGGCCCTCAAGATTTTTGAGCAACAAATTGATGTAAGCCGAAAAGAAGCATTGGCCCATGTAGAGGCGATGCTCGCGAAACAGCCATGAGAGCCGTTATGCTCGCGATTGCTGTCCGTCCTTGCGATGCTGCGCCTGACACAACAAGCGATGGCGGCAACAGCTGTTACTTGGGAGCGAAATCAGTGTCCGTTCCGACCGCTGCCTGTCGAAGCTGATCAACAAACAGTCTACCTAACTTGTGGGCCTTTGCCGGGTCGAGCACTACCAGCTGCCTCAGTTGGACGAAGGCATCACCAAAATCACCATTCAGGATGAACTGCTTGACTGCGAGGCGCTCTGAGCCCTTGGTCTTGAGCCATTCCGTTCGACCGCGCAGTGCCGCGTCGAAACCCTGGCACAGTTCCTTAGGGTGATTAAGAAGGTCGGTGGCGCTGTCCGTGAATGCCTGGCCAAGCTGCCACTCGAGTTGCTTGACTGCGAGAGCGAGAACCGCCGCTGGTCCCGAATTCTTCGCGCCGAGAATCGCCTTGGCCCGCACTTCCGGCAGACCCTTGACGGCATCATCGATGGAGGCACCCGACAACAGCGCATCCACCGTATTAGAGAGGGGACCGACTGCAGCCAACTCTTTCTTCAGCCAGTCGGCGCCTTTGTCCTGTGCCACCGAAGTTTGACGCTCTGCGCCGTCCACCTTAATCATACTGGTAACGACGACTGAGGCTTCGTGGTCCTTGACCCCCATGCCCTTGAGGTCGGCCCAGAATGGGTTGGTCTTGGCCAGGGCAGTCAAGTCGTCGAAAAGGTCTTGAGCTTCGCGGGGCGTCAGTTTTTGCGCAGAGGTCGTCCAACCTCCCGAGCGGGCGCTCATTTGCTTTGCCTTATCGCTAATGACGGCCGTTCGCACGGGTTGCGGCTTCGCGAACAATGCGGCCGGGGAGTTCAGATACGTCCAGGTGGCGAGTTGTTTCGAAGTGTCGTTTTAGACTCGAAGGTTTCGTTTTGGCAGCGGGTTGCGAACGAACAATAGCCATGAGGCGGCGATATTGGCTTTTCCGCCATCAGTCAACGCGGCGCCTGTTATCTGTCGAGAGCTCTGCTTTCCATCGAAGTCGCCAGCGTAGCAGCCGATGCAAACCCATACATCGCGCTCTTATTTGCTGAATCGCACTTATGAGTAAATGGCTCCCAGAGTGCGACTGCACTTCGTTCATCGCTTCTATTGCCGACAACATTCATGACGCCATTGCTTGTTTGAAGCCAGCAAGACTTTGGCCGTACCTCGACACTGCGATTCATTTTTTTAGAAAAGTGCCTGTCGGAAACCCGACAGGTTCTTGTCGGAACTCACGACACTTTTTGAACCCCTTACGAGCGACGGGGTGTTGGCACCGACGATGCTCTATGCAGCAGGGCGATGAACCCTTTGCTCTCGATGGCTTTTCGGAATGTCTTAAGAAACCGGCGTCGCACACTCATCACCCTGATGGCAGTCACGATTGGTGTTGCCGCAGTGGGGAGCATTCGGGGCATTCTCAACGGCCTCCAAGACAGCATCATCAAAGGAAGCATTGAGGGAGCGCTGGGGGCACTTCAAATACATCGTGCAGGCTATCTGGCGAATGTGATGTCGACTCCGCTGTCGCTTGATTTTGAGGCGGACGAATCGCTGTTACAGAAAATACGTTCGGTGAAAGGGGTAACGGCCGTAGCCCCACGCATTCAGTTCGCTGGCTCTTTGACACTCTCGGCGACCAATGAAGAAGAAGCTCCAGAGGCTCTGTTCTTCGCCGCTGTTGCAGTGGACCCTGTGCTCGAGCCGGCCGTGTGCCCTCAGCGAACTCGGCTTTTTACTGAAGGCACAGTGTTTGATGAGACCCACGTGGTGTTGGGTGATTCGCTCGCGACGGCTTTTGGAGCGAAGAAAGGGGCAGAAGCGATTCTCTTGGCTCCAGACAGGGACGGCTCGCTCAACGGAGAACTCTCATCTGTAGGTGGTGCCATGCGCGCCATCATGCCGGGAGAGATGAAAATCGCTGTGGTGCCTTTATCTTTAGCGCAGCGTCTTCTGCGCATGGAAGGTCATGTGACTGAACTGGCTGTTGCGGTCGATGACCTTCAGCGGCTTCCTGAAATTACAAAAGAATTACAGACAGTATTGGGACCTTCGTTCGAAGTGCACACGTGGGATCAACTGATGCCCGAGCGCAGAACCATCATGAACATACAAAACGGAGTGTCGATGGTGATTTCCTTCGTCTTCCTCATGCTGATGCTGCTGGGTGTCGCCAACACCATGTTGATGAGTGTGCTGGAACGCACGCGAGAAGTCGGCACGATGATGGCGGTCGGGTTGACGCGCGCAAGTGTGATGGTTTTGTTTCTCACCGAAGCGCTCATTCTCGGGGTCTTTGGTGCTTTCGGCGGCATGACACTGACGATGCTGATCACCTGGGGGCTTAGGACCAAAGGCATTCATTTCACCCCACCCAACGCCACCATGGCCATTGATGTCTTTCCATTTCTCACCTTCCCCTTCTCGGTCGGTGTCGCAGTCGTCGCCGTCGGAGGGGCCGTACTTTTTGCCCTCTACCCCGCCTTCCGAGCGAGCCGACTTCGCCCAGTTCAAGCACTGGCTGGCCGCTAAAGTTTTGGAAAGGAGCTCCCACACCATGCTGCTTCAATTGGCCGCCAGAAATGTTTTCAGAGCGAAAGCGCGCTCAGCCATCACCATCGGAGCTCTCTTTTTCGGAGTGATGATGAGCCTCTTGCTGTCTGCCTTCGTAATGGGTGTCGGCGAGTCACTGGTGGCGGAAACCATTCAATCGCGCGTCGGTGCAATTCAGGTTCACCGCACCGGGTACTTTGAAAAACGAGACCGGCAACCTTTGGCACTCAATCTTTCTCGAGATGCTTCAATGGAAGACAAGCTGCGAGCCATACCGAATGTCAAAGCCATCACACCCCGCATCTCATTCTCTGGCCTGCTCACCAATGGAAGCCGCGGCACCATCGCTGTCATTACCGCCGTTGAGCCCGAAACGGTGAAGGCTGTGTTGCCAAAGATTGATCTCTATCTCGAAGGCGAAGGGCTGCATGAAGGAGATAGAAATGGGGCTCACGTTGGCATGGAGCTCTCTCGAGCCCTCGATCTCAAACCTGGCATTCCGCTCATGCTGCAAGCGCAAGGTCTCGGAGGTCGTGACAATGCCCTCGACCTCGAACCGCGTGGCGTGCTGGCAGGGCAAAACCCGCTCGAAAGTAAGCGTTCGGTCACCGTCACGCTTTCATTCGCTCAAGCGCTGTTGGGAATGGAAGGGAAAATTACCGAGTACGTCGTGGCCATCAATGAAGTGGAATTACTCGACCGAACGGCACAAGCCATCAGAGTGCAGCTGGGCGATGACTATGAAGTGCAGACGTGGGAACAGCTCCGACCTGGCCTGCGTGACGCGCGCCTCTTGCAACGAGCCATTCTCGGCGGGCTTTCTTCGCTCTTTCTCGTCATTGCGCTCTTCGGAGTGGCCAACACCCTTCTGATGAGTGTGCTTGAGCGAACTCGAGAAATCGGCACCCTGCTCGCGGTAGGCATGACGCGCAGCCAAATCGCGCGGCTCTTCATGATTGAAGCTTTACTCCAAGCGCTCATCGGAGCGCTATTGGGGTTGGCGATTGCACTCGTCGTAGTCACCTTGGCGCGAAATGGCGGCGGCTTTGTCGTGTCGATGGGCTCGGGCCAAGGTTTTTTCAAAGTGATGCCCACGCTCCTTCCTGTCGTGCCGGTCATCGTGGTGCTCTCTGCATGTATTGGCAGTGTGCTGGCAGCGCTTTCCCCGGCTCTACGCGCTGCACGCATGCGGCCGGTGGAAGCCCTTTCAGCACCTTAAACAAAGGAATGAATCATGAGCTCAATTCTCATTGCAGTGTTGCTTGCGGCTGAACCGGCGCCTCCGACTCAAGATGTATTGGCTCGCTATGACGCGATGATGGCACCGGCAACTTTTAAGGGCGTTGCCACCATGACCGCCCACCGTGATGACGGCAGCACGCGGAGCTACAAGATGACCTTTCTCAAAGGCGCAGACGATAGGTCTCGAGTTTGGTTTCACGAGCCCGCTGCCGTGCGCGGCCAAGAAATGCTCCGCAACGGTGAAAATTTTTGGGTCTACATGCCCAATCTCAAGCGTGCACTGCGACTTGCCTCTCGCGACAATTTTCAAGGGGGCGACTTCAATAATGCCGACGTACTGCGAGCCAATTACACGCGCGACTACGCCGGAGTGGTGAAGGAAGATTCCAAACATCCCGAGCAGTGGCTCTTGGAGCTCAAAGCCAAGACACCCGACAGCGCTTACGATTCGATTAAGTTGTGGGTGACGCGCAGCCCGCTTGGTCTTCCGGTACGTGGCGAGTACTACACCTCGAGCGGCAAGATGCTGCGCTCGGCCGATTTTGCAGACATCAAAGATTTCGGCAACGGCCTCAAACGCCCCGCACGCATCACCATGCGCAATGAAGTCGCCACACAGCGCTTTAGCGAAATGACGTGGGAATCGGTGGATACGACTGCAGCAGTAGGCGATGGAAAGTTTGGCCTTTCTGACTTGGGGCATTGAACGTGATGAGCCCGTTCCTCTTACTCGTGCTGAGTCAAACGCCGCTGGTGACGACGACGGGCTACGTCGACTCACGCACCACCGGCGCATGGACTCAAATCGATGGGACGCCTGGGCTCACTGAGTTGGCAGAGGGCAACGTGCAGTTGAAGTTAACGCCTCATGAAAGAGTGACGTTCTTCACCGATACCTCTCTTTTTTGGCAAGGCGCTTGGCTGATTCAAGGTGGGAACAAAGATCTCGCTCAATATCGACCTTCAGTGGTGCTGTCAGAAGCGTATGTTGATTTGCCGTTACAAGAGCACTTCAGAGTCTTGGCGGGTAAAAAGCGCATCGTCTGGGGCTCGGGGCTTTCGTTCAACCCCACTGACGTTTTGAACCCGCCGAAAGATCCCACTGACCCAACCTCCCAGCGCGCAGGGGCTTGGCTGGGACAAGTTGAATGGGGTTTTGAAAAAGTAGCGCTTTCAGCGGTGCTGGCCGGGCGCGCTACTCGGCAATATGCAGGCTTGCCTACAGCATTGGTGGTGTACCCAGATCACCCTTCCGCCGAGGTGACCCGTGGTGTGGCCATCGATGATCGCGACGACGACGCACATTTTGTCTTTACCAGCCGGATGTATTTGCTGCTGGCCGACATCGATATCAATCTCATTTATGCGTATTCAAATGTATACACCGATGCCTTTCGCACCAAATCGCGCGGTGGAATTTCTTTCTCGCGGGTATTCGGCTCGCTGGAAGTGCATGGCGAAGGATTGCTGTATTCAGGTTCAGCCCGAATCGAAGCCAAAGCAGAGTGTGTTAGCGCTCCTGAGCTTTGTCTTTTGCGCGGCGTACCGTTGATCAGTCGACCTTCGCTTGAAGCCAACTGGCTCAATGCACGTGTCTTGTTTGGCGCTCGCTATCAATTCGACGATGGCGGCCTTTTGGCGGCAGAATATTACTTCAACGGTGAAGGCCAAGATGTCGACGGATTTCGCCGATTGGGTCGGCTTGCTTTACTCAACCCCATACTGGCGCAACAGGCATTGTCGGGTGGCTCTGCAGACCCAGGCACGCCTCAGAAGTTCACTCTCGAAGCATTGAGAAGACATTACGTGGTGCTGCAAGCCTCAAAGCCTCAGTTGTGGGACGACTGGACACTCACGGCTTCAGCGCTGATTGGTTTGGAAGACCTCTCGATGCAATTGGTGCCTCAAGTGCAGTGGATGCCGCAAGAATGGTTGCAATTCACCGCGGCTGTTTACGTGCCTTTTGCAGGCGTCGCAGTGTGGGGGTTGCAGGTGGGTGATTCAGACTATGGCCAATTTACACTGTCGCCCTTCAAAACGAGGGTGATGCTTCAAGCGCGGGCATTTTTCTAAAAGAGCAACAACAGCAAGGGAGTTTCCCCATGGCATTGATCAGTTTGAAAGGCATCACCAAGTCGTATCAGTTAGGGCAAACCGCGGTGCCTGCACTCCGCGGGGTCGACCTCGATGTCGAAGCTGGAGAATTCACAGTGGTCATGGGCCCGTCTGGGAGCGGGAAGACCACGCTTCTCAACATTATCGGGCTGCTCGATCGCGCTGATTCGGGCAGTTTTAAGCTCGATAACGAAGAATTGGCCGGTCGCGACTTCAACGACATGGCGGCACTGCGGAATCGGAAAATCGGGTTCATCTTTCAGTCATTCAATTTGATTCCCGTGCTTGACGTGCGGGAGAACATTGAGTTTCCGTGTCTGTTGAGGAAAGAAGATCGCCCTGCCCTGCGGAAGCGGGTTGAACTCTTGGCTGAAGAGGTCGGCCTGACGTCGGTTCTGCTTCATCGCCCCGATGAGTTATCGGGTGGGCAACGCCAGCGCGTGGCCATTGCCCGGGCACTGGTGACACAACCCGAAATCGTGCTGGCCGATGAGCCCACCGCCAATCTTGATTCGGCAACGAGCGAGCAAATTTTAGTGCTGATGGAACGGCTCAACGCCTCGCGAGGAGTGACTTTTCTCTTTTCGACGCACGACCCCCGCATCATGAGGCGAGCAAAACGCGTGGTTTTAATGGCCGATGGGAAGCTGGTTGATGGGACGGAAGCCGCGAGAATCGAGACTCATGGAGTTTCTGTGCTCGATCATTCTTGACGCCTTGAGCCAGTGCGGGCAAAAGACCCGCGCGGCTTCCCGCCCAGATAGCTCAGTCGGTAGAGCAGGGGATTGAAAATCCCCGTGTCGCTGGTTCGATTCCGGCTCTGGGCACTTTTAGTTCGGTTCTTCTCAGTTCGGGTTTTTCTGGTTCTTCGAACCGACAGCCGATGACGCACAACAGGGTGTCATCGAAGTTCTCAGTTCAGTCGTCCATGAATATTCATCCTTTGATGATGATTATTCATGGTGCACTCCATCTCACCCACCATCTGCTTGAGGCGGCTGTTCCAACGTCACTTCACGTTGCTGGGGAAAGTTTATGGTCTGCTTCAGCATTTTCCCGCTCCGAATCATAAAGACTTCGTGTGGACCGTCTTTCATGGAAGCCACCACAACCACCGGCCCACTTCCCACCATCTTTTGGTCAACGAAGATGGGGTGACCTGCCGGTGCGGTAATGCGGAGGCACTGACATGTTTCACTCATCTTCCGCAGGGCTCGACGCGCCGTTTCAATAGAGACTCCGAAGTTGATGGCCGTGGCCTCCTTGAGGCCCGCCGTCACCACGCCCAACACTTCGCCTTTGTGATTAAAAATGGGCCCACCAGAGTTGCCTGGGTTGAGTGGAATTTGGGTTTGAAATACCGGCTGCTCAGAACCTTCTGAATAGACATTCGAAACCATGCCGGTACTAAATGTCCACACCGCGCCGGCCCCATGGCCGATGGCACCTACCCATTGGCCAACTCGAGGGGTGGCTCCTTCTGTTGGCAACACAGGTGCATTCTCGAGAGGAATTTTGATGAGAGCGACGTCGATTTTATCGTCACCTCGTTCGACCACTTCGCCTTGAAAACGTCGCCCGTCGTGCAGCACTACGGTGACTGTCTTCGCATTACCAACCACGTGTGCATTGGTGAGAATGAGCCCGCTGTCATTGATGAAAAAACCCGAGCCAAACCCTTGGACATTCGAGACATACACCACACCGGCCGCTAACTTTTCAAAGAGCTTTTCCTGGCTCTTGGAAATTGTTTCTAACGGGTCAGTAGCCAAAGCCAGAGCACACAGAAGAGTGAGCATCTAAAAGGCACCTCGCACCGAGAGACCAAGATTGTCTTTGGTGGCAATGACATCGAATTGGAGCTTGGGCTTTTGAGCCGAGCTCTTCAGTTTGGCATTGAAATCATCGGTGAGTTTTCGGGCCTCCCCCAGTTCGATGGGTTGTGGGTTGAGCGCAGCACCTATCAAGAGCCCAACGATTCCCGCGCCTGCGGTGACGACTCCACCGACCAAAAGACTCCGGTCTCGTTCGATACACGCGCCCGGGTTTCGGGGACTTCCCGAATTCACTACACAGGGCGCCCAGAGCCCATTGATGAAAATCATTATTCCACCGGCTCCCATGGCGATTGGCCCCGCAACGAGCAAGGTTGTTTTGAGAGTGCGGCGACTGTTGTACGACTCGGCCAAATCACCTCGCCCGAGAGCCGAATAGAACTCAGCGCCGCGCAATGGGCGACGCCGCGCGCCTTGGTATGGAATTGCCCATTCGTTCGTGGCCCGAGAAGACCATTCGATGCGTTTTTGGTCATATTCGCTTTGAGGCTCGCTGGGGCTGGGGCTTCTTTTTTTCTGCTCTTGGTCACTTACGACGGCGGCCAGCGCGGCCTCAGAGACACCACGCGATGCCCCACCCTGTCTTGCCACCGGCGATTTCCCTCGATTCGCCGTGAAAGCAGCCATCACCCTTCCTTGGAGATTAAGGACGCTGACCACCACCACTGGAGCGTCGGTGGCTGGAAAGACGCGCACGACGAGAACGAAGCCAATCGGTAACCCTTTGGCTTTGAGAGCCAATTGTTCATCACTGAACTCTCCTGGATCTCCGATGGAGGCGCCGTTCATCACCAGGCTCACTCGTTTGACGGACCGCAGAGCTGATTCCAATGCTTGCGCGGCTTCAATCGTCGCTTCGCTCTTGTCACCGCCAACAACCAAGACAGCGGGAGCTTCTCCATCGAGGTAGGTTTCCACAATGGAAGGCTCAAAAGTGGTCGACCAGTTATTGGGGGATGTCGCGGCGAGCACAAACATCAACAGCGCACTCATAAACATTCCTTGAAATTGGGAGTGGATGGTTTTGAGCCACAGCTCAAACCAGCACAACACTCACCACTGCGAAAGCCATAGCACTCGGTGCCCTTTCGACTGCAGAGAGAACAGCTATTGCTCGAAAAATCACAGTATTGACTATACGAAGTTGAGCTCAACGGGCTCTTGCAACACTCTGAATCTGAACTGCATGAGCCTGAAGTCTTACAATTCTTCGTGCAAGTACCCGAATTACAGCTCAATGGGTCGCCCTCGTCATTCTGGGAGCAACAGGCTGCCTGCAATGAGCACGAATGGTATTCCTTGATGCAATTGATTGCGTTTCCACCTCCGGTGCCATTGTTTTTATCGCATTGGAGATAACAAACATCTTCGAAGCAGCAGCCCGAACAGGTCGATGCATCACAATGCCGGTCACACCCCTGAATCAGCACCAATAAGCAGCTCAACAGAATAAGAATTTTCAAGCGACCTTCTCTCCCAAAGATGGCCTCGTAGCAGGCCATCAATGATGAGTGGAAGCTTGAGAGCGGAATTTTGACAGATTCGACTTGAAGTGTTCACTCAACCGGCTGAGCCAACAACGCCTCCAGCTTGTCGAATGAACCCGTCCAGCCTTGGGTCATTCCGCTTCGGCCCTTCACAAAGGTGTCGACTTCTTCGGCTTTTGAAGCTGCATCAGGTTCCCAGGCCACCGTGACCCGCGTCTGCTCTGGGCCTTCGTCGGTCAGCGTCACCACGGTGGTCATGGTCTCGGGCCAGGTAGGCGACATGGGGTGACGCGCTGGGGTTTCGTTCTCTTCGCAGAATTGCTGTGTGTAAACGATTCGTTCTGGCTTTTGAACTTCTCGATACTGAACGCGGCCGTGCATCTTCGAGCCATCGGGAAATGTCATGAAGTAAAACGCGTCGCCACCAGGCCGAATGTCGGCGCGAATGAAAGACATCTCGGCGCCGATCGGTGGGAGCCAACGCGCGAAGTGCTCTGGCTGTGTCCACATCTGAAACATCTGCTCACGAGACGCTGCAAACGAGCGATTGATGATGAATCGTTCCTTGCCAGAGGCGCGTTTTGTGAGGAACTCGCTCAGGCGGTCCCAAGTCGACTCGCCTCCCGCGCGCTTGATGAACTTGCGAGCCTCGTCTGCTGCCTCAGGGGTAGGCAGGGTCATCGTCATGTCCATCTTTGTTCCGCGCGGGGTCTCGCTGAACAGCACGGTGACGCGGAAGACTGCTGGCGTCTCATCAGTGCTGCCGTGATCATAGACAAGTCGTCGATGCGCTTCGACCTCGAGGTAGCGCGTAACGTTGGGGTAGTCGACGCCATCTGGGCCGTGCATCGTGTAGCGCCAGGTTCCTCCCACTCGAAGATCTTTGCTGTGCGTGGTGAGCGTGAAACCTCGCGGGCCCCACCATTGCGCCACCTGGAGCGGATCTGTCCACGCGTCCCAGACTGCACTCAGCGGAGCGTCATAAAGGCGGGTCAGCTTCAATTCGTTGGTTCTATTTTTTTCGGCCATGGGGTCTTCCTTTGCTTTGGTCTTTTGAGGTGACGGTTTTGAGATACGCACCGAGCCGGTCGAAGCTTTCTTCCCAGTGCACGCGGTAATGCTCCATCCAATCTGATGCATCTTTCAGTGCGGGGGGGTTGAGGCGACACGGGCGAAATTGGGCATCTCGACTCTTGGTGATCAACTTCGCCTGTTCCAAGACTTTGAGATGCTTCGTAACCGCTGGGAGACTCATTTCCTTGAGGAACGGCTTCGCCAAATCGCCCACACTGGCTTCACCGTCTGAAAGCCGGGCGAGGAGCGCTCTGCGCGTGGGATCTGCGAGTGCAGAAAAAGTCTGACTGAGAGTGTCACGCATATCGTTCCACTTAGTTAATTAACCTAGTGGTTGTATGTCAATCATAAAGCAGTCAGGGTAGTTCATGGGACTCACGCTCTACGCAGCGCTGAGGTGCTCGATTAGAATCTTGATTCCAAAACCCATCAGCACGAGCCCACCCACGACATCGAGGCGCTTTCCAAGGGCGGGGCCCAGTCGACGGCCCGCAAGAAGCCCGATGGTGCTGAGCAGTGCAGTTGTAACGCCGATGGTCGCAAGTGAGACCACGAATGGCGCGTTCAGCATTGGGAGCGTTATTCCAACCGCCAAGGCATCAATGCTGGTCGCGATTGCGAGAATAAGCATCACGCGAAGACTAAAGGGGTCGACATCAGTGGCTTCGAGCGTTTCGGGTTGGTGATGAACTGATTCCCAGAGCATCTTCCCTCCGATGGCCTCGAGCAGCACGAAGGCGACCCAATGGTCCCATTCCTGTATGAGCGGACCGATACGGTTTCCCAAGAACCAGCCGACCAATGGCATCAGCGCCTGAAAACCACCAAAAAGCCCCGCGACCAAGAGCACGTGTCTTGCCTGAATCTTTGGAGCCGCCAACCCCTTCGCTGCTGCTACCGCCGTGGCATCCATCGCCAGGCCGAGAGAAAGGACAAGAATCTCACCAAAGTTCACTGGGGTATTTCTAACAGCCTCAGCCCTGTTTGAAATAAATCTGTTGGATGCGGGCTTGTTTGGCTGGCAAGCCTCTGCAGGATGAATGTGATTGGTGAAGAGAAACAGATTTCAAAGCTCAATGGGCCACCAGCGGGCCTCGATCAAGTTGCAGAGCTCGCCGCGCGCCAATTTGGAGAAAACCGTCTGCTGCAGCCAGGTCACAAAGACTATGGGCTTTCGAAGCAATTTCTTCGAATGGAAAAGGTGTGGAAGTCTGGCAATCAGACAGCGCTTTGGTTCGGTGCGTTCTCGAAAAACGGTGCGCTTCACTGAAGCGCCCCAATCACAAACACAATTGCAACCAATGCAATCGCCAGACACCGGTGCCGCGGCTTTTTGGCCATAGATGCCACTGCACAGAGCAGGTTTCAGGCCAATGGCAACACGGCCCATTTCAAGCGCAGTGGAAGTCAGTTAAAAAACCTGAGCCAGTGACGATGAGACACGCTGCTCATCGTGAACTCGATACGCGCAAACTTGATTGGAACGGTTTTGTAACTGGGCTACAGCCACCATTATGCTTTGGCTTACCTTGTTACTGACCGCTTCACCCGACGCTGGTAGCTGCGCTGTACGCAGCGATTGCGCCCTCGATACCATCTCGATGACCTGCAGCCTGGCCACCGTCGACCTCAAGGGAGAAGGCGGGGCCGTCAACGAGCCCGCTGACACCTGCATCTGTGAAAAGGGTGAGTGCACGCGGTTCACCGTGGAGCCCGTACCTTGCACTTCATTCAAGGACTGCAGCCTCACCCGCGAGCCCTTCCTTCACCCGGTCTCGTCGAAAAAGGTACGCCGCGAGCATCAGAAACGAGTCCGCCCTTGCAAGGATGCAGAGGAAGACTCGGTGTGTGATTTGAAAACGAAGACCTGTCGCATCGAACACTGGACCTGCTGAGCCCGGCGTCAGAACGACGGGAAGTTCTCTCGCCTCAGGGGCAATGGGGCACACTTTTTACTATCGCTCTTGAGCCCGACCGGCGGGCTTGCGCTTGGCCGCCATGGGCACGACGACTTCTCCACGCGCCAACATCTCAACCAAAGTGATTACTTTCTTTGCACGGCCAGCAGCCGTCTTCATGTTGTTGAGGCGAAAGATGAGCGCGAAGAGATTTGTGCGATCTAACGAAGCGAAAGTCGCTTTCGCCTTTGAATTCGCGTCGATGGCCTTGCGCAAATCGGGTGGAACGCTGGCATGCGACGCCGAGCGTATAGGCGCGTACGCTGCATCCCACCGACCATCGGCTTTGGCGGCGTCGACCTGTCGTTGACCGTGCTCCGTCATGCGCCCTGCCGCGGTGAGTCGCGCGACATGTTCGCGGTTCACTTGGCTCCAAATACTCTTGGATTTTCGCGGCGTGTAGCGTTGCAAAAACGAGAGCTCGTCGAAACTCTTTCGCAGCCCGTCGATCCACCCCCAACACAGCACCACCTCGAGCGCTTGCGCATACGTCACCGAGGGGAGCCCGGAGTCTTTTTTGTGAATCTTGAGCCACAGCTCGGGTTCACTTTGGTGATTCTTCGAAAGCCAAGCCTCAAAAGCGGCGGCATCTTTGAATGAGCGAATGCGTTTTGAATCGGGCGTCATGTCGACCTTGCTCGCAGAGATCTACTCCGCGTGAGGGTTCTACAATGCAGTTTCGAAGCCCGGCCTTCAAGCGACCTTGACATCAAAATCATTCCCCCCAAAGAGCAGCGAATGACTCTGTCTCGCGGCGTTTCAGACACGCTCATTCTACTGATTCCCGGCTTCGAAGACCCAGTCTTCCCCGGACAGCAGTTCTACTGCTCGCACTGCGCTTTGCTCGAGGGCCTGCTCGCTTCATTCCCAGCGCTGACTTCTAAACTGATAGTCAAGCGAGTGGCATGGCCCAGGCCACGCCACTCGGTCATCGAAATGCTGGGTGCATCGAATCAGTGGCTTCCACTTCTATTGTTAGGTGACGAGAGCGACCCTGAATTAACGACACGAGAGCACGAAGGAAGGCACTTCATTGCTGACAAAGATGAGCTTCTGAAGGCACTTCACCTGCGCCACGGGTTTCCAGTGCCTCATCACTAAGACGTGAAAACAGTTCCATTCATGTCGACGGCCCTTGCCGAATCGCAAATGCCGCGCCTTGTGGATCATCGCAGACGGCAATCTGCTCACCTGTCGGCAGCGTGAAGGGCCCGATGACAAGACCACCCGCCGCGCGGACAGCACTCATCGCGGCATCGAGCGAAGCGACTTTGAAGTGAAACAGCCAATGAGGGTGCACTCCTGCGCGGCCACTGACATCGCTCATTGAACCAATACGTGGCGAACCGCGCTCCCACGCGAACGGGTGAACGACACCAATGTCGTCGAGATTGAGTGGCGCGCCAAATTCCCAGCCGAACAACTCGCCATAGTTCGATTTGGCGCGCTCAACGTCAGCGGTGTTGAGCCCGTACCAAACGATTTCTGGACCAAAACTCGTCGCGTGTGCACCAGCGGGCGGTTTGGCGAGTGCGACAATCGCTCCTCCTGGGTCGCGCATCACTGAGGCCTCGAGGCCTTCGGGGTTCACCCACTTGGGTGCGAGTGGGGTCGCTCCTCGGTTTACGAATGCAGCAGTTGCGCGGTCGACGTCATCGACGTTGAGGTACCCGAGCCAATGAGGTCGAGCTCCGCGCGCCACCGCTTGTTCGTGAAGCTTCACGATGTGGGGGGCAGCGCCGCCCAAAAGGGTTGCGTAAAACGAGCGCGCCAAATCGACGTCGCTCGTGCGAAGGGTCACTTGAAAGAATGAATTCATTGTCGAACGCCGAAATTGGCACCGCGCCGGTTCTCACGCCAGCGAGACCTTCTTTTCTCGATGTTCAGTAAAACTGACAGTATTGCGCCCGCCCTGCATCGCCTCGGCCGCAATCACTCACACAATTGACTTGAGTTTTTCCCTTGGGCACCGGCATGCCTGCGCAATCTGCGTCGTTCTTACACGCTTTGCTGCACTGCGCGACCGTTGGCAAAAGACACCCACCACTCGAAACGCCCTGACCAAAGAAGCATGCGAGACCTGTGTCGCAGTCTCTGTCTTCAGTGCAATTCATTCCTGCCGGTTGAGGACTGATGGAACACGAAGCAAGCAATAAAATACAACCAAAGATTGTGATTGATTTGAAGATGCCTGGTCTTCTATTCATGCCACTCGGTTTTGCAAATGTAATGCCTAACAAGACGTCAGCGCATTGAGGTGACGAAAGAAATGCCAACCCGTCAAATGCGCCATCTTTGTCGCAGTTTTGGAATGTCAAATCACTCACTGTTTCAGGGCGAGAAACCCCTCGACGTCAGCGCGCAGCTGCGGAGTTTCGGTATCAGGCGCGGCGACTGCTGAACGTGCTTGGGTCGCAAGCAGCGTTGACCGAGTCTCGTCAATTCGAAGCACGCGAAGACACTGAGCGGTCAGAAAACGAACTCGAGCCAGCAAAATCACATCTGTCGGGTAGGCGGCCAACGTCGTCAGGGCTTCTTCCGAAAGTTCGAGTGCTTGGGGCCATTTTCGCTCTTCAAATTTAATCTGCGCGGCTGTCATGAGCACCGAGGCGACGATGGTTGGCTCCTTGTTCCGAAGAGGGCGAGCCAGCTTGACCGCTTCGAGCACTTCGCTTTCGACCAAAGCACTGGGGCGCTCGAGCCAATGGCATTCGGCCAGCCCGGCTTTCGCGGCGACGGCACGGGCGTGCAGCGTACCGGACGCGGGTTCCAGCACGAGAAGCGCTTGACGTTGAAGCGGCTCCGCTTCGGAGCAGCGACCGAGGCGAGTCAGAATGTGCGCCAAGACTTGGCGACTGGTAGCAACCTTTCGGTGACGATCGCCCAGTGCCTTAAGTTGAATGGTGAGCGCTTCCCGAATGAGCGCTTCAGCTTGCGTAAAGTGCCCCCGGTATGAAGAGAGGAGCGCCAAGTTATGAAGGCCGACGCCGATGCTCGGGTGCGACGGAC
>JAYUVR010000011.1:0-18644 GCA_043753955.1 Archangium sp.
CGGTCGTGGAGAGGTGGCCGAGTGGCTGAAGGCGCACGCCTGGAAAGCGTGTGTACCTGAAAGGGTATCGTGGGTTCGAATCCCACCCTCTCCGTAGAAGGTGTATGAGTACTTCTGGTCAGGGCAACGCGGGGCCGTGAACCCCGCCAGGTCCGGAAGGAAGCAACGGTAGCGTTACTTCGCGTGTGTCCTGGCCGTCCTTATTTTAAGAAATCCCCGTCATTGGCGCGAGCCGTGACGGGGCTTTTTCTTTTTAGCGCTCAAAATACCAGGCGAGACCGCGTTGTTCTGTCAGTTGAAAGCCGGCGGCTTCGAACGCTGCTTGAGCCTTCGCATCGCGCGTTGCTTCGCTGCTCCAGTAGATGCCGCGGTTAAAACGGTGGTCTCGGGAGGCGACTTGAAAGCAGCCTTCGTGAGGAAAATCGCAGGTACACCAGGGGATGTTTTTGCCGAGGTAGAAGAAACCAGGTGAGCCCCAGACGCCCTCATTCATAATCACCAGCCCAGTCGCGTCGTGGCTGGCTTTGACGGCGAGTTGAAATTGCTCTTTCCGCTGCACGTCGAAGGGCGAAGGGAGCACGAAAAAAGCAGCACCTGCGGCCGTCGCAAAGGCCGTCGTCACTGTTTTCCATCGACGGGGCCCTTGAGTGACCCAGGCAACGCATTCGCAGGTGCCAACCACCGTCAAAAGCACCAACACGGGGTAGATGAACCGGTCTTCTTTATGCGCAGTCGCGCTGACGATGGCGAGGTACCCCAGTGCTGCGGCAATGAAGAGCGCCTGCCCTTGAGCATTCTCCTCTCTGCGCAACAACAATGCAGCGATGACACCACCAGCGAGAAACCCAAACCAAGGCGACGCCATCGGAAGCCAGAAATAAGAAGCGACTGCCGCGATCGCTGCGAGAATTCCGATGGTCCCTACAGGAACCAGCCAACGATCTTTTCGAACGGTAAAAATCAAACCTATTGCCGCCCACGGTGCCACCAGGAGCCGAGGAAAGTAAGACCACCAGGGTTGCGCGCCGAATTGAGCCGCGGCATTTCCAGAAATCACGTTGAAGCGCACGTAGTGAATGAAGGAATGAAACCATTCTCCCCAGGTCAATTTGTCTAAGAGCCCAAGGGCCACGGCGACAGTCAGGCCTCCGAGGGTGGCAAGCGCGGCAGTGCGAAAACGCCGTGCGAACAACAGGAAAAGCATCGTCGGAAGAATGACTGCCGCCGAGCCATAGCGAGTGACTTGAGCAAAGCCCAAGAGAGCCCCACCCCAGACCCAGACGATTGATTTTTCTTCCTGGCTGTCGAGACGCTCTAAACCCCACACCAAAAAAGCGGTCGAGAACGATTCTGACATGGTGCGCCCGCCAAACCACATCACCGGGCCGTAAAAAGCAGTGAGCCACAAGCAGGCGCGCGCAAGCGTGTTCCCGACTCGACGAGCTGAGAGCCGCCATACAGCGCCCAGCATCGCGGTGTGCAGCAGGTATTGAGGGACTTCTGCCGCGAAGCGACGACCCATCACCGAGTTGAGCCCGACGAGGTCGGCGGATCGAAAGCAGGCGGCCAAAATCATCGGCACTGCGTGATTGCGAATGCCCCACGGGTTGGGCGCAGATTGAGGGTTGGCCGGCATCTGCCATTCCCAAGGCAAGATGCCAAAGCCGTAGACTCGGTTGAGAGCGATCTCGAGCGATTGAAAGACTTCGTCGGGGTGGAGTCGCCCTAGAAATATCAGGGCATGCGCCGCCGCAGGCAATGCAGCCAAGGCCACTTCAAACCAAGGTGTGCGAAGTGGTTGTCGCAGAGAATCGGCCGTCATGTTTGCGCGCTTGGGTTAGCACGCACGCAGACTCAAATCTCGAAACCGAGACCGAACATGAAGTGCTGCGAGCTTAAATTGAGTGGGTGATCGCCCTTGGGAGACAGGTTCATTCCTTGAAAAGTCGCTTCGGCGAAAATGTATGTGTGGTTGACGCCCATGCTCACGTCGAAGTCACGCGCGAGCCTGGGGTCGAGAAAATCGATTTCCAGCGACAGACCGGCGACTCCGGCCACGCCGAATTTCACGCCTTCAGCTCGTACTCCCTCTGCGACCTCGACTTTGCCTTGGTTGACGATCACCCAAGGCATGCTCACGAAAGCACCCTTGCCGTAGGGCACCAACGGTATGTGGAATCGCTCTTTGAGCCAGTCGAAGCGGTACACCAAGAGCGCCTTGAGGGGGAAGACTCGGAGCCCCGTGCTCCCACCGACCTTTTCTTCGGTTGCGACAGAGGTAGAAGGACCAAATTTTTCTGCGTAGCCTACTGACAGGCCAGCCGCCAACGAGCCGAAGGCTTGGAAAAATTGATAGTCGACTTCCGCTTCACCCAAAAGCATGGGGCCTTCGCCAAAGGTCTTGGCGAAGGGTTTTGAGTCTAAGCCTTTGTCCACGGATGTCGTGTAGGGCGAGAGTTTGAGTTCAACAAAGAGGTGCCGTGGCGTCTCGACTCGTTTGGTGCTTTCAGAGAGCGAAAACGATTGTGCAGCCGCCACTGACGCGGTGAAGGCCACCATCAATGAGAGAATATTTCTCACAGGGAAATGCTCCTCGAATGTCTGCGTTGGCGACGAAGGACAAGGGCGGCGAATAGCCAAGGCAGCGAAAATGCCGTCGTGGAGCAACCGCCTTGCTCATCGCCATCAGCTGCTCGGTAACGACCCCAATAGCCTTGGGTAAGAACAGGCGTCACTTGTTGTGCCTCGCTCGGGTCGCTGACATTGCCCACTTCATCGACCGCGCGCATTCTGACCTCATACGTCGTACCGTTCGCAAGCTTTTCGATTCGCAGAGAACTGTTGGTTGCTTCAGTCTCGCCTGCCGCGTCGTACCCCGTTTCGCCTCCATCGGTTGAGAGCGTTCGCATTTCCACCTGCACTTTTTGAGCATCTGTGCCCACCTTAAACCTCACTACGATCGCGGCGTCCTGCGCCTCTAAGTCGAAGGTCGGTAGTTCTGGCGGCTTTGTGTCGTAAACCAACTTCAGACCCCGAGCGTGCGCGAAGGTTTCGGTTCCACACCCAACGCCAAGCCCATTGGGCGGCAGATAGGCAACGCTTCCGCATACCCAATGGGTTTTGGTTTGGCCCCTTGTATCGTCACAAGTAACGGGCGAGCCACCATCAGCATTAGTCGACAAAAAGCCGGGCAGCTCGCCAATCTTCACTTCGAAAGAGCTTGTTTTAGGTGGGGTACTAAAGCTGGTGGCGGCGACGGTTTCATACAGAGTGTCTCCCGCTTGAGGTTTGTCGCCACAGGTGCTTTCGGTCGACCACAACTTAAGCTCAAGTGGTGGAGTGGTCAGGCACGCCTGTATCAGAGCGCTGTTGCTATTCCACACGACACTTACGGAAGTAGTGCAGCCTGCAGCTCCGAACGTATAAGTCTCGGTCGTCGGCGGGCTCGCTTGGGGATACAAAATTGTCTGGGCGAAGGCACTCATGCTGAACAACACGGCAAAACCAGAAACAAATCGCAGCATCATGTCGCGCCTTTGAGCAAGTTGGAGGCCAGCGCAATGACCAACTCAACATATTGAAAAGACAATCGACTCTGCCACTTGCGCGGAAATCTCAGTGACAAAATGTCAGGTGCGTTCAGCGAGTTTGAGGGCGAGATCGACGGCTGTGTCAGCGAGGCGAAACACATTGTCGGTCGCAGCCACCAATTGAATTCGGGTACCTAGGGCACGCACCCGGCCCACATGCGTGGTGGCGTCATCCGTCGTCAGCATCGGCATGGGGTAGATATTCTGCGCGGTATCGTCGATGACTTTAAGGCCTGAGTCTTCTTTGAAAGTTGCTCGCACTGTGTCCGCATCAGCCGGCCGATTGAGATGCGCTGAAATCACCATGGTCAGCCCATGGTATGTCGGCACCGTGAGTGCAGTGGCGGTGAGCGCCGGGAGTGCGTCGCCGCTCCAGATGCGAGCGGCTTCAACCAATACGTGCCGTTCTGCTTCACACAAGCCGCCCTCGAACCCGCCGACCGCCGGAATGACATTAAAGCCAATGCGATGAGGGAAGACTTCGATGTCGGGGTCTTTTCCGTTCATCAAAGCTGCCGTCTGCCGAGAGAGTTGATCTTGCCCCGCTTGCCCTCGCGACGCCGTGCCCACCAGCATCACCATGTCAGCGAAAGCGAGCCCAAACTTTTCTCGCAGCGGCTGCAACACGCTCAGCAGCGCCTGGGTCGCAGGGTGAGCCACCGAAACGATGCGGCCAGCAAAGGGTCTATCAAGCACCCCGTCATTCACGCCGGGCGCGACCAAGGGTACGGCCGCGTCGACTCGAAATGCCCCTGAGACATCGACGACCCACGCGCCATGCTGCTGGGCTTCAAGCGCGAGGGGCTTGGCCACCTGAGGTGGCGTGGCCAAAATCACCACCTGCACGCCGCGAAAAGCGTCTGGGCCGGGCTTCTCACTGGGGAGCGTTTCCTCTTCGTAATCGAGCTCCTCAGCTTCAGTGCGCTCGCTTGAGAAAAAACGCACTTGCTCAGGTTCAACATCATGCAACTGAAGCGAAGCAATGATTTGTCGGCCGACGGCACCGGTGGCACCGACAACCGCAATGATAGGGTCAGCCATAGTCAGTCCTCTTTCAGACGCGCCTTGGCTTCAACGCCAGGCAGCGGAGGGAACTTCGGGTTTTCTTCAGCTCCTGAGCCGCGCAGATAATGAGGCTCAAGGGCGAACAAAGCATCTGCATCAAAAGAAGGAGGAACAGCAACCAACTGCGCCAACGCCACTGCAGAAGGCACCACGGGCCCATCGAGAAATTGGGTGGAAGGCACTCCTAAATTTTCAAGCGAGGCTTTCCAGTCGGTCAGCGCAGGGCCAACCATCTTTGCCAGTGGCGCTTGTTTGAGCGCGTCAGCCAACTGCACCAACGTCAGTGAGGTCTCTGGAACAAGTGCTTCCAGGCTCGCCCCCATTCGCCGGTATTTCCCTACGTAAAACTCACCCTTCTTCACTACTGCGGTCGCGAACAGTTCAGTCGCTTCAGGGCTCTCAAGTGCGAGCGCCGCCAATGAAGACGCACCCACTACCGGTACCCGAAGGGCGTAGGCGAGGCCTTTCACGGTGGCAAGCCCGATGCGAAGGCCGGTGAAGCTCCCGGGGCCGAGCCCAACCACAAAGCCACTCAGCTGCGAGAGCCGAAAACCATTCGCGCTCAAGATGCTTTCAATCTCGCCGGGGAGCACTTCGCTCTGACGTTTCGGAGGCCCGACCTGACGGTGTTCGAGCACACCGCCATCGATGCGCAACAGCGCGAGCGACAGCGTCAACGTGGAACAGTCGAGAGAGAGAATCAAGCCAACGGGAGCTCTAACCTAAAGCGACCGCCCACCGTCAGCAGAACAGCAACCTCGCGATGTCATTTCGAAAAGCCACCACCATCAGCAGGCCCAGCACCGCGAAACCACAGTAGGTGGCAATTTCTCGTGCCCGCATAGGCACGGGGCGCCTGCGCACCGCTTCCCACAGCGAAGTCAGAATGCTGAAGCCATCGAGAATGGGAATCGGCAGCAGGTTGACCAGTGCCAAATTGACCGAAACGATGGCCATCGCACTTAAGAATGAAGCCAGGCCGGCTTCGGCGGTCTGCGAAGCGACTTGGAAAATTTGAACCGGGCCGCCCATTGATTCCAACGGGACTTCGCCGGTGAAAAGCTTGCCCAAGATAAGGCCAATCAAAAGAATACCTTCGGGCAGTTTTCGCAAGCTGGCCTTTAACGCGTCTAACGGCCCCACGTGAATGGTCACCATTTCCCCGAGTAAAGGGCCCATAGGAAGCCTGGGCGCGCCAAAGCGCACTCCGAAATCGGTGGGTACCATGCAGTACTTGGCGTTGCCTTCAGGAACAAAAGGGCCCACCGAAGCCGCATGCATTTCGCCATTTGAGCGCCATTCGATATCTACTTTGCGTTTCCGCGCTAAGGCCATGCGATCTTCCACCGCACCCGCAGAATGAACGGCTTGGCCACTGACAGAAATGAAGCGATCTCCCACTTTAATGCCCAACGCCGAAGCCGGAGTATTGGGCCTTACTTCCCACACATAGGCATCGCCCGCTTCCGCTCCGATGCGAGCTAGCCCAGTGCCTTCGATCAGCTGTATCTCAGCTGAGATGAGCTCTGGCACCACCACCCCGTCGAGAACCGAGACAAAACGAACCACTTGAAGCTTGGCCGAATGGCTTGCCTTGTTGATTGCCGTTTCAAGTTCACGCTGGGTGCGCACGGGCTGTTCATCGAGCGAAATCACTCGGTCAAAAGTGCGGAGCCCTGCCGCCGCAGCTCCAGAGCCGTCCGGTACGCCGACCACCGCAGCCTGTTCAGCGACTTCAATGCCGATGCGCCCTTTCCGGACAACATCAATCATGCCCGCGGTGTCAACATTGAGCGGCGTCACGTGCAGCGTCTCGTGCTTCCCAGCGCGATCGACCACCATGGTTATTTCTTTATCGGCGCTGACACTCGCGATTTTCGAGAGTTCAGAAAAGGTGCGAATCGGGGTGCCGTCGATACTGACGATTAAGTCACCAGGCAAAATACCGCCGACAGCAGCCGGTGAACCGGGCACAACAGTTCCCACGCGGGGGCTCAAATCAGTCGCGTCACCTAAATAGACAAAGAACAGCGCCAATATCGGAAACAGCAAATTGAACGCAGGGCCCGCGAGCGAAATGATGACCCGTTTCCACCACGGCGCTCCCAGAAACGTTCGCCCCGCATCTTCTTCAGCCACCTCTTCACCGGGGTGGTGCCCAGCCATAGCGACAAAGCCGCCTAAAGGCAGCGCAGCGATTTGATACTGAGTTTCCCCGCGCCGCACACTGAACACCGTCGGCCCAAAACCGATGGAAAACTTAAGCACCTTGACGCCCAGCCATTTCGCGGCGAAAAAATGACCTGCCTCGTGCACCGTCACCAGCACGCCTAAAAAAATGGCGAAGTAGACGATGTTTTGAAAAGTACCCATGTGCCGAGCAGGTTAACCGGCTGCGTGACGAGATTCATCCGCCACTGGAGGAAAACCAGGTTCTCCCGAACTGAACGTAGAGCAAAACCATCGGCGCATTGAAGATGAGCGCATCGATGCGATCGAGCATTCCCCCGTGGCCGGGAATGATGCGCCCCGAATCTTTGACCCCGTAAGCACGCTTTAACATCGACTCGCACAAGTCGCCGGCAGGCCCCAAAACGCTGCCCAAAGTGCCCAAAACAAAACAGTCAATCACCGTCAAGGTGGGGAAAAAGAAGGCCCGTTGCAGAAAAAGAAAACCAATGGCACCGACGAAGCCGCCCAGAAAACCTTCCCACGTCTTATTGGGGCTCACTTCAGGGTACAGCTTGTGGCGACCTAAGAAGCGCCCCGAGAAATACGCCATGGTGTCATTGCCCCAGGTGATGACGAGGGCCGAGACCACCCACATCAAACCGTGCTCAGGCACCAATCGTAGAGCGGCCAGGGAAGTCAACCCGCCATGGCCATACACAAAGGCCATCAACAAATGCGCGGTGCGCAGGGGTGCTTCGGGCAGCGGGCCTCGAAGTAAGTGCCAAGACCAACCCGCAAACAAAACGACTCCAGTAGCTCCTAAAACCAATGCCGCCGCATGAATCGGAGTGAGGATCGGCAAAAAAGGCATGGCCGCCGCCATCGCCACGGTAAACCAACAAACCACCGTCAGCTTCTTGAGCGTGATGTGGAGGTACTCATGAGCGCAGGCGCCCGCGGCAAAACCCATCAACACCGCGCTCCACCAGCCACCGAGGTAAAGCAGGTACAGCACGCCCGGGAGCAACGTCAGCCCGGAAACCAACCGAATCAGGAGATTTCGGTTTTTTTCAGTCACGAGCTCGCTCGGAGAAAAGGCAGTGGCTGCACTTGGGCTCCGGTTTTCCCGAAACGGCGTTCTCGTTGCTGAAAGTGAGACAGGCAGTCGACCAACTCGCGGGACCTAAAATCGGGCCACAAAATCTCAGAGAACACCAACTCGGCATAGGCCGTCTGCCACAACATGAAATTCGACAAGCGGCGCTCGCCCGAAGTGCGAATCACCAAATCAACTGGAGGCAAACCCGCAGTCCACATCAGCGCATCGACCAAAGCCTCACTCACGGCAACCGGCTCGAGCTCGCCTTTGAGCGTCTGTTCTGCCACCGCACGCGCCATGGCGACCAGCTCTTCGCGGCCGCCGTACGAGAGCGCCAACGTCAGCGTCATGCCCGAATTGCTCGCAGATTCTGTACGCAACGCCTCGAGTGGTTCGCGTACATATTTGGGCAATTTATCGAGTTCACCAATCGCATTAAGGCGAATCTGATTGCTGAGAATTTCGTCGCGTTCCTTGATGAGGTACTCGCGAAGAAGGTCCATCAAGGCAGCGACTTCTTCGGCGGGGCGAGCCCAATTCTGAGCCGAAAACGCGTACAGCGTCAGCGCTTCGAGACCGACCCGCCGCGCGCAGCGAGTCACTTCGCGCACGCTGTCTGAGCCAATACGGTGCCCTTCGATGCGCGGGAGCCCTCGGCCCTCAGCCCAGCGGCCATTGCCGTCCATAATAATGCCGACATGCCGAGGCAGCGGACGCGTCTTCAATCGAGTTTCAAGTTCAGAGATGGATTCCATCGGTACGACCGGTTGCTACGAGGCGCGGCACCCTACCCGAATGGCGCGCAGCGTCGAGGTTGAACTGCACTTTTTTAAGCGGCGAGAGCCAACCCAAACGGTGTGGAGAAGCTTCGTTTGACCGCGCCCTTTCCCGTCTCTACCATCGCGCCCCAGCAATGGCCCCAAAAGTTATCGGTCCGTACCGCGTGCTGGAAACGCTCGGCAGCGGTGGCGTGGGGACTGTGTATCGTGCTGTCGATCGCCGCACGGGTGATGTCGCTGCCCTCAAATTGCTCTCGACGGGCCCCGCTCTCGACCCCCGTGCCGCGAGACGTTTGGCGCGTGAATTTGAAACGCTGCAGCGCCTTTCGCACCCCAATGTGGTGAAGGTCTACGACACGGGTGTCTACCAGGGCTACCCGTACCTCGCGATGGAACTGGTTGAAGGGTTGACGCTGCGTCACTACTTGGCGCTGGCAGAAGATGATCTCGCGAGCGATGCAGCCCTTTCGAGAGCGATTTCTGCGCACCGCACGCTGGGTGAAACCAAGAATGACACCCAAGATGAATCTGATGCCGACGAAGAAGACGAGAACGCCAACAGCGGCATCTTCAACCTGGCCACTTTCAGTGAAGAGTCTCCCAGTGAAGAATATTCGAACTCGAATGAGGACGATTTCGAAGAAGGGCCTGATCGCGTTCGAGCGTGGGCAGACTTGGCTGATGAGCCAGACACCAATGTGACCGTGTCTGCTGAACTGAGATTACCGCTCGATCTTCCCCTGCCTGATGCACGCCCGCTCAGCGTCAAAATGAGCGAGGCTGATCTCGACAGACTCAACTCGCCCGAGCGCGTCGGCCGGCTCAAAGATGCAATGCTGCAGCTGTGTGAGGCGCTCTCGTATATTCATGGGTACGGGCTGATTCATCGCGATCTCAAGCCTTCTAACGTGATGGTCGATGAAGACCGCACGGTGAGACTGATGGACTTTGGGCTGGCCAAGTACATCAGTGACGACGGAGCCGTGACTGCAGACGGCCGCTTGGTTGGCACTTTTCGCTACATGTCTCCCGAGCAAATACTCGGGGAAAAGCTCGATACTCGAACTGACCTCTATTCCCTCGGCATCATTCTCTACGAGCTGTTGTCAGGTCGGCCTCCGTTCGAGGCGAAGACGCCTTATGAGTTGTGGCAAAAGGTGCTTGAGACTGAAGCCGTTCCCATCAACAGCATCAACAGCAGAAGCGACCGGCTCCTCTCGCGCATCGCGCATCGACTCATTCGTAAAGAGCCTGACGATCGCCTGCAAACGGCAGAAGAAGTGTATGAGGCGTTGATCGAATGAAGCATTCGTTGAAAATCGATGAGGCAGCAGCCGGCAAGCGCATCGATTTAATCGTCGGAGAATCGCTCGGGCTCTCGCGAGCTCGCATCAAGACGCTCTTCGAAAACGGCGCGGTTCGCTTGAATCACAAGAAAGCCAAAAAGGGCCTGATGGTGGCCCTGGGCGACGAGTTGGAAGTTGATGTTCCCGAAAATCAAACATCGACAGCCGCCGTGGCTGACCCTTCTCTCCAACTGAAGGTGCTCTACGTTGACGAGGCATTGGTCTTTGTGGACAAGCCCGCTCATGTGCCTTCTCAACCGCTCCAGCCGGGAGAACAAGGCACCGTTGCCAATGCCCTCATCGCTCAGTTTCCAGAAATGAGTGGCGTCGGAGAAGACCCACGAGAAGCAGGGTTGTGCCATCGCCTCGACGTAGAAACTTCGGGGGTACTTCTGGCAGCGCGAACGAGGGAGGTGTGGACTGCGATGCGCGCTGCCTTCTCAGAAGAAAGAGCGGTCGAAAAAAAATACCTCGCCTTGGTGAAAGGGCCGCTTGCTGATGACGGAATCATCGAAGTGCCTCTGCATCATGCAGGCGACCACGTCGTTCCGAGCTTTGACGACGGTAGACCTGCCATCACTGAATTTCATGTGCGCTCTCGAAAGGGCAGTTTCGCCTTCGTCGAGGTCAAGTTGATCACCGGCGTGTTGCATCAAGTGCGTGCACATTTCGCGGCCATTGGCGCACCCATCGTCGGCGACCGTCTTTACGGAGGCCCTGAAGAACCGGGGCTCAAGCGCTTCTTTCTCCACGCGGCTTCTTTGGGAATACGGCACCCTTCGACGGGCAACTTTCTGTGTGTCGAGAGTGCCCTGCCAGAAGAGCTCGCCGCGGTGCTGGCTGCTCATCAACTTTAACGTGTAGAGAAGACCGCAAAATGAACCGAGCCATCGTGCACATCGACATGGACGCTTTTTATGCGTCGGTCGAACAGCGAGACTTCGCTGAACTGCGCGGTAAACCCGTCATTGTGGGCGGCCATGCTCAACGCGGAGTCGTATTGGCCGCTTCGTACGAGGCAAGACCGTTTGGGGTACGCAGCGCGCTCCCCATGGCGCGTGCGCTGAAAATGGCCCCGCATGCCATCGTTGTTCCACCTCGGTTTCCTGCGTACGTCGAAGCCAGTGAAGCGGTTTTTCGCATTTTCGAGCGCTACACGCCGTTGATTGAACCCCTTTCCCTCGACGAGGCTTTTCTCGACGTCAGCAGCTGCGTCAATCTCTTTGGGCCGGCAGCGCTCATCGCTTCGAAAATTCGAGAAGAAATCTCAAAAGAAGTCGAACTCCCTGCTTCTGCGGGTATCGCCGACGTCAAATTCGTTGCGAAAATTGCCTCTGACTTTGCCAAGCCTCAGGGGCAACACGAGGTTCTTCCCGGCACTTCACGTGCTTTTCTGGGCCCCCTCCCCATCTCTCGGCTCTGGGGCGTAGGGCCAAAAACTGAAGAGACCCTCAAACGTCACGGCCTTGGCACCATCGGAGACGTCGCAGCTCACGAGCTGACGTGGCTCGTCTCGCGACTCGGTTCATCAGGGCAACATTTCTGGGAACTCGCGAACGGCATCGATGAGCGGCCCGTGGTGGCTGATCGCGACGCGAAGAGCGTCGGCGCACAAGATACATTTGAGGAAGATCTCTTGGGCGAAGCGCAGCTTCGGCCCCATTTGCATTCGCAAGCACTTCGCGTTGGCCGTCGGCTGCGGAAATCGAACCTCAAGGCCCGCTGCGTTCAATTGACGGTGAAGTACGAAGACTTCACGCAAATCACTCGGCGAATCACCTTGAGCCAGCCGACCGATGACGGACAAACACTCTATCGAGAGTCATTGGCTCTACTTTCGAAGGTCGATTTGAAAACCCGAATTCGCCTCACTGGAATCTCAGGGCAAGAGCTGACTCACGGCGGAGCTCAACTCACTTTGTTTGCGGCTGAAGAAGGCCCAAAGAAAAATGATCGACTGAATCAGGCCCTTGACGCCATCACGTCACGTTTCGGAACCAAAGCCATTGTGACTGCAGACCTCAAAGAAGATGACCCCGAGCACATGCGCGATGGTTTCTACGTCGAAGACAAACGCGAAGGAGCCGCTCGAGCAGAACACGCGCGCACACACCAGCAGCTCCGGGTTGAACGAGACGAAGGGCCGTAAAAAATCTCTCTACTCAGAGGTCGTCGGCGTTGAGGGGCTTTCCTCAGGCGGCGCACTTTCATTCACCGGTGCACTCTTACGGCGTCGACGACGGCGACGGCGAGGCCCCGGCGCATCAGACACCGGTTGAGGCGCAGCTCCGGCTTTCCACTTGGCCAATTGCTCTTTGTGCTCGCCCGTTGCGCTCACCCACACTTCGAAGACTGCAAGAGACTCGCTGAAAAGCGGGTGCCCTCGAAAGCCCATCAACCCGCCCCGTCGACGACGCAGGCCGGCCAAAGTGCGCTGGGCCATCAGAATCATGCGGCAGCGCTCGGCGATTCTTCGGGGAAGACGCGCCGCTCGAACGAGTTCTGAAAGCAACTGCTCAATCCCCTGCGCCACACTGGGCGGCTTGCCACCGTTTTCTTCATCTGCCCCGGCTTGGTCGGGCTCATCTAACGAAATGGGCAACAAGATGCTGGCGAGCAACATCGAATCGTCAAATGCCACGCCGCGCTGAACCGAGGCATCCATCGCGTCGACAAAACGCCAGTATTCGGTGGCGCCTTCACCTTCTTGTGCCGCGAGGTACCCATGAACTGGCGGGAGTAACCCCTTCAAGGCATCGAGCGCCGCAATCAATTGCAGCGCGGGCCGCGCATAGCCCCCACGCAGAAGTCGAAAGGTTTCTTCGAGCAGTCTGGGCGCTGAGCACCGCTGTAAATCTTCCACGGCGCCTTCCATCGCCGCGTAGGTGCGCGATTCGATGTCGAGCCCCAATTTCCCCGCGAAACGAACGGCGCGAAGAATTCGCACCGGGTCTTCTCTCATGCGCACTTCCGGGTCTCCGATGGTGCGAATTTCTCGCAACGAGAGATCTCGAAGGCCATTGACGTAGTCGAACACCCGCCCTTGAGAAGGCTCGTAGAAGAGGCCGTTGATAGTGAAGTCGCGGCGCCGTGCATCTTCGACGGCCGTACCAAAGGTATTGTCTTCGGTGATGAACAAGTCAGGCGCTTCGGCCGCGGCCTCATCGGCGACGTCTTCCACCAGCGCGGTGGGCACTTCTTTACCTTCTTCAATGGCGACCAACGCTTCGGCGTCTGCGGTGGCGATGTGCTCAGTGCCCAGAGAATGCACTTCACCTTCGCGCGCTTCTGAGGGCTGCGGCTCTTCAACCAAGGTGGGCATGGCTCTGAAAGTCGACACTTCCAGAATCTTGCCGCCCTTGAAGTACACGTGCGCCAAACGAAAGCGACGGCCAATGAGCCGGCAGTTGCGAAACAAGCTTTTCACCTGATTTGGGGTGGCGCTGGTGGCAATGTCGAAATCTTTGGGCTCGTGGCCGATGAGCAAGTCGCGCACGCAGCCTCCCACCAAATACGCTTCATGGCCGTGCTGACGCAAACGCAAGAGCACTCGAACGGCGTCTGCATCGAGCCGTTGCGGCTCAATATCGGGGTCGCAAGGTGACAGGGCGGCGCTCGTTTCCTCAGGTGCGGGGTCCTTCGGCACAGAGGAGCGAGGCTCAGTTCCCTGCGCTGGGGCGGGGTTTTCAGTGGTCATCACGTTCCTGATGCTGCCTCTTGGTGAAAAGCGACGGTGGCGCAAAAACCAGGCCGCTCACGAGGTAATAGGGCATTCCTATACCTCAACCGCTGTCGAAAAAAAGGCCCGCCCTCTCAAGTCAAAAACGACGACGTTTCTTATGGGTGCGCGGGCGGGCGTCATCGAGCAGCGAAAGGTAGTCAATATCGCGAACTTTAGGCGGCGGAGGTGGCGCACCCAAGGCCGCCACTCGCTTGCTAAATGCGGCAATGATATCGGGCACGGGCCGCACCATTTGAAACATGGCCGCGGGGCCAGACACGGCTTCAAGCAAGGCCTCAGCCACTCCGACAATGGGCAACCCCCGGCGGATGAGATCTTGAAATGAGTTCGAGAGCGTCAGCAGGTTGTAGCCTGCTGTTTGAACCAATTCGAGCATCACTCGCAAGACCTGCGGAGCGGTGAGGTGTTTGTCGCCCAACAACACCAGCGCGGCCTGGAAGTAGTTAAAAATGGGGACTACGCGTGGCCCATAGTGAGCAAAAGCTGCAGGAGGCGTCAGGCGATCAAGGTTGATAAAAATGCGTCTGACCGGGTCTGCTTGCGGAATCGTTTTCCACTGTTCGATGACCTTCTCGATGTCATCGGGGTAGACCTCTGCAGATTCAAGTACTCGGTGGACGACAGGTTCAGAAACGCGCCGGGCCACCATGTCGGCGTAGAGGGAATAGATAAAGGCATCAGCTTCGGCATCGTCGCCGAACAGCACTTCTTCTGAGTCGACCGGTGCCCGAGAGCGACTCTCGAGGAGCACGGGCAGCTTGTAGCCCACTTGCCCACGCATGGCCTTGAATCGGCCTCGTACCAAGTTTCGGAGGTTGTCTTTGAGCACCAACTCGTCGAATTCAACGCCATCGAGTTTCAACTTCTCGATGAGTACATTGCGCATCTGCGTGGGGCTTCCCGAGACGATGCACAGGCGGGAATTTCCCGAGGCGCGCAACTCGCGAATTAACGCGGCGGCTCCGGGTATGGCTTTTTTTTCATGCGCTTTTTGAAAAGCAGTGCGCACCAATTGTCGAAGCGTGTCGAATTCTGTCTGCAGATAGGTCTTGTCGAGATCCCACCGGTAGATGCGCTGCACCGAACCTCTTTGCTCATTCGCATTCACGGTGATGACCTTCTGACTTCTTTAGCCGCTCCGAGAGGCACTGTCGAAGCCCGCCTTTAGGTTCCCTGCATCAACCGCTGCTCATAGACCGTCTGCGTCTTTTGAAGCACAAAACCGAGCGATGGGTAGAACAGATGGGCTTCCACCCGACTGACATTTGAGCGCACTCGAAGGCGCTGAAAGCCCAAACCGCGGGCCCACGACTCGCCAGCAGAGACAAGTGCTTTACCTACACTTGCTCGTCGCCGCGAGGCGTCGACCACCAAGCCCTTAATCTCCACGAAGGGTTCACTTTCAAGCGCATACTGCTCGCAGAGGTGAATCCACCCACCAAGTTTCGCCGTCGCCATCTCGGCCACAAAGAGCGCGTGCTCTTGACGGCCTTGAAGCTGTTCAAAACGCCGAGCACACGCCTCTTCGTTTTCCTCGTACCCGAGCACAGCTGACAATCGGGTCACTTCAGCGACGTCGGTGCGAGTCATCAAGCGAACAGTGACCATTTTGCCGACACTCCCTCACCTGCGACAAGGCGTTGTTGACCCTGCTGCGGTCGAGTGACCCTTTAACTGATGGCTGAAAAATCTGAAGTCTTAGGAGCATGGATGATGGCCGCTGCCTTGCTCCATCAAAAAGAATGCACTCTTTAGCTCGTAGACTTCTCTTCGCCGGTGGGGTTTGGGTTTTGAGCGGTTGTGGTGGCGGCGAAACCAAAGTCACCTTGCGTTTTGAAAACGAATTGGCTTCGTCTTCCCAGCAACCCCTGCGCATCGGAGTGACTCGGCAAGGCCTCGAGGCTCGAACGCCAACTCGCTTCGAGATGAAATTGATTTCCGTGTACCTCACTGAAGACATCGACCCCGCGACGCAGAACAATCGGGGGCACACGGCGATGATTTACCTCAACCCGACCTGTGCTGACGACATCATGCATTGCAGCGTCGCACCGGGCACGGCTGAAGATGGTCTCCCCTTCAAACATGTCATCACCGACTTCTTTAATTTCTCGGCCGATTCGCGACAAGTCAACGCCGCGCTCAACGCACAAGCGCGAGGCGTCGAGCCCGGCAACTACCGCTACGCCCGCGTTGAGTTCTGCAAATACGGCGCAGGCCAAGAGCCCAACATTCGCTGGGCTGCCGATGGAGTGCCCACCCGTGGCTTTGTCGCCAATACCTGCGCAGTCACCAGCGCCCCGATGGACCCTCCTCTTCATTTAGAAGTGGGTGAGTCGGTCGCCATCACCCTCAATTACAATCTCGCTTCAGCAGTCACCGAGAATGGAAACAATGGAGGTTCTGATTGTCTAAATACCGGTGCCGGTCAGACCTGTTTTACGCTGCCGACCTTCGTTCCTTCCGCGACCCGCTTGCCCTAAGGCGTGCGCTTTGTTTCGACTCGCGGAAGCATCTGCGCAATGGCACTCGACAAGTCTTTTGAAACCGCCCGCGCGGCCACCTTGCCGGCGTTGGTGATGGCCAGCGCCTTTGAACGACCGTGCGCTTTGATGAAGAGGCGATCGAACCCGAGAATCGGCGCTCCGCCGTATTGTTCCCAATCAGTGACTTGTTTGATGCGCTCGATGCCTGAAGACAACATCGCCAAACCCGCTCGCCACAACAGTCTTTCTTTGTAGGCATAACGAGCCAACTCGATGACTGTCTCACTGACGCCTTCGAGCATCTTGAGACACACATTCCCCACGAAGCCATCACAAACCACGACATCAGCTGTCCCTTTGGGGATATCGATGCCCTCGACATTGCCGATGAAGCGGAGGCCCTCGAGTTTTTGTAGTTTCTGATGCGCTTCAATGACGCGGGCTGGGCCCTTTTGAGCCTCGATGCCATTCGATAGAAGCGCCACAGAAGGGCTTTCATTCTTCGAAATGATGCGGGCATAGGCCGCCCCCATCACCGCAAACGCCACCAAGTCGTCAGCTGAGGCATCAACGGTCGCACCGACATCGAGAATCAAACTGAAAGGGTCGTTCTTCTCTCCGCGACCTACGGCTGTTGGGTAAACCGTGGCCAAGGCCGCCCGTCGAACCCCGGGAATGAGCGAAAAAGTACGCGCGCAGGCCAATACGCCGGCTCCCGTATTGCCCGCGGAAACCATGGCCACGGCTTCGCCTTCGTGCACCAGTCGAGCGGCGACCAGCACTGAAGCATTGGGTTTGGCATCGAGTGCGGCACGCGGCTTCTCATGCATCGAAATAAAATCAGGCGCATGGTGCACCGCGACTCGCTCGGCGTTGTGTCGAACTTGCGCCAAGGCTTCGTCGATCTGCTGTCGATCTCCCACCAGCAACGCGTGAATATGAGGCGTATCAAGCGTGAGTTGCGCCGCGCCTCGCACGATTTCTAACGGCCCGTGGTCACTGCCCATCACGTCGAAAGCGACAGTGACCTGCTGCTGGCTCATAGCCTTCTTTATTCCTTCCGCGTGTTGGCGCTGTCGCGCTCGATGCAGCCTTTAGTCAAGGTGTACTGATAGGTGCCGAGCTCGTCTCGCCAGTACTCACCGACGTATGGCCAATAGAGTTGGTCATCAGAGACAGCCACCGAATACTTGTAATTTTTGACCACCGATTGCTGGCCGCCGGCCGCGAGTATTTTCTCAAGAAACTCTTTTTCCATCGAGGTGGTCTCAAACTTGATTCGCAACCCGTTGGCTCTGAGCGTCTTGAGCTGCCCCATTTCGAAATCGAGCTTTGCCTTGGCCATCAAGCCCGCTTTAGAAATCAACCCTTGTCGCTGAACCTTGAGCTGCTCGATGACCTGTTTCGACAAATTCGAATACTTGAAGGTGTCGCTTTTTTCGCCCACACCATCCATCTCGGCTTCGAGTTCGGTAATCGAATCGACGGTCTTTTTGAGATCTTTGTCAGTGAGCGCCAAATTGAGAATGCGCTCGAGAATCTCATCGGTACCTTTGAGTTTTTTCCCACTTCGATTCTTCTTCTGAATGCCATCGAGCACATTGAAGTATTCGGTCGCTTCCATATTTTTATTCACCAATACTTCAAGCTGCTCTTGCACCGGCCCGTAGATGTTTTCAAAATCTTCGATGATGGTCAGTGACTCGCGGTAGCGGCAATTTTCAAAGTACACCACCGCCTTCAAAATCATCGCTTCAGGAAAGTACTCATCTCTGAAGAAGGGCGAACTTAAGGTGATGAGATTCCCCAACGCCTGCTCGTATTGCCCGATGCGGTAGTGCGCCCAAGACGACTCGAAAAGCGATTCGAGCCACTGCACCCCGCCTCGTTCGATTTTATTGAAGTAGAAAATGGCTGAGCGGTTCTGCTTCGCCCCGTAGTGCGTGCGTGCCAACTGCATAAAGGCCAATTCTCGAACTGCCTTAATCTGTTTGGCTTCTTCAGCCTTGCGAGGCGCTCGCACCACTTCTTTCATCGAGGAAAGCGCTGCTTCCAATTTGTTCTCTCGGAAATACGCGAGCCCCTCGAGATACTTGGCCCGCTGGTAGAATGTGTCTCCTTTGGGAATCATCAACACCAAGCGCTTCACTTCTTCAAAAGCTTTGTTGGCCTCGCCAGTCTGTTCTGCATCGTCGAGGGCTTTGCCACGAACAAGATTGTAGCGAGCTAAGAGATAGCGAAACTCGTTGCGGAAACGCTCTGGGAATTCGTAATTCGAATAGCGCGCGATTTCGTCGAGCACGACGGTTTCATTCACCGTCTTTCTGGCGATGAAAAAGAGCCATTCGAGGGACGATTTAAAAAA
>JAYUVR010000012.1:0-2965 GCA_043753955.1 Archangium sp.
TTGCGCTGAGACCGACGCCTTTAAGGGGGCGGCCTGCGCCTCTGGGCACATGTGCACATCGCTCGACCCCGATGCCAAAGCAACCTGCACCGCCGTGTGTGATTTGGAATGTAACCCCACCGACGGGGGTGTTGCTCCCTCGCGCTGTGCGACTGAGCCCAACGCCAAATGTGCAAGTGGGAAGACGTGCCGCCGCGTTTCAAGTACTACCGGCGCACGCGTTGGTTTCTGTCTGTAAGACAAAATCAGGGCCTGATTTACATTTGAATCAGGCCCTTCCGCAGGCCTTCAGTGACGGCTTCGACGCGATTGGTGACATCGAGTTTTCGATAGATGTGTTCCAAATGGGTGCGAATGGTGCCCTTGGAAAGCCCAAGGACCGAAGCCGCTTCGCTGTTCGAGACGCCTTTGGCAATCAACTGGAGAATTTCAGTTTCTCGAGCTGAAAGTTGTCTCTTCTTCTCTTCGGGGCGCTCGTCGGGTTGTGCTTGAATGGAAGCGGGGCTCGGCTCTTCTCCGATGCGAAAGTGTTTGAGGAGCCGGCGCGCGAGGTTTGGCTGAATAACGGTGCCACCGGCGTGCACTTCTTGAATCGCTTCGACCATCTTGTGCGCGGGCGTGCCTTTGAGCAGATAGCCTGAGGCTCCCGCACGAACGGCTTCGAGCACTTTGTCTTCTTCATCGAAGATGGTGAAAATGAGAATTTCAATTTCTGGAAACTCGGCCTTCACCGCCAAGGTGACGTCGATGCCACTCATGCGAGGGAGACCCAAGTCGAGAAGAATCACGTCGGGTTTGATTCGACGTACTTCCTCCAAGGCCGTTTCTCCAGACAGCGCCGTTCCGACGATGGAAAGCTCGGGGCTGCCTTCGAGAAGCTTGAGTTGGCTCTTCAAAATCTTCGTTTGATCTTCCACCACGAAAACTCGAATAGGGCGGGCGGCTTCCACAGGCATTCCTTGAATTTAAGCATCGAGCGGGGCGGAAAAGGTGATGCGAGTGCCTTGCCCGAGCGAAGCCTCGAGGGTCACTTCACCGCCGATTTTGAGAGCCCGCTCATGCAGATTGATGAGCCCATAGTGCCCCGGGGTCGAAATTGAAGGGTCAAAACCCCTGCCGTCGTCACTGACGCCCAAGTGCACCGCTTGGGGCCCGAAGTGCAGTTTGACTTCGACACGCTTGGCCTGGGCGTGACGGGCGGCGTTCGAGAGCAACTCTTGCAGCACCCGAAATACGGTCAATGACGTCTCAGGTGCGAGCCTGCCCGCCATCGTTCCGGTTTTGGTGAAGTGAACGGGGAGCTGAGCCCGGCTTCCAAAGGTGGTGATGTAGTCTTCGACGGCGGTAGCGAGATCGAAGTCTTCACGCATCATTTGCAAACTTCGTCGCAACTCATCGATGGCTTCTTCAGCCGATTGTTTGAGTTCGCCCACTTCTTTTTTGACGGCTGGATCTTTGGTGATTTGCGCCGCGTACTCGGCTTGAAGAATCAAAGACGACAGGCTCGCTCCCAGCCCATCGTGAATTTCGCGCGCCAGTCGGTTTCGTTCATCGACTACAGCCATTTCTCTTAAGTCGCCTTGGAGCTGCAACACTTCTCGCTGAGCGGCTCCCTCTCGTTGGTTCAGGTACACCAAGACGTAGATGATGATGAAGTTGAGCCCGAGATACCAAAACAAGGTCAGCACTTCGACAGCGGTCGGGCTGCGGTTGAGCAGTTGATCAAGTCGAGCGGTGATGGGCAGCGCGAGCAGCGGCGGAAGAATGGCCAGTGGCTTGGGGTAGAGCAGCGCGAAGAGCGTAGTGAAGAGCAGCTGCGTCGCGAGCAGTGGGTTCGCCAGGCCTCCGCCCTGGGGTCTGACGATGAGCACCACCATCACGACCAAGTCGAAGCACAAGGTAATGTAGGTGACGATGCGGCCCGCAGACCGGTGGTCGAGCACCAGTGCATTGGCGAGGGTGTACAACAGCATGAAGACGTAGGCCGCGACGGCGACTTCGGTGAAGCGAAAGTAATTTCGCCACACCGGCACCGCGAGAATGGCGAGACCTAAAATGAGAAACATCAGTCGCGCATAGAAGAGGGCTCGAGCGCGGGTGCTGAATCGTTCGAGATGCCACGAAGTCGACGCCTCCTCAGGCGAAACCCGAAGAGCATGCTTGCTGTTCACACGACGACTTTCAAAGTCCGCCAAGGTACTGGCCAGTGTACCTTGATGTCGTGCATGAAGGCGAAGTGAGAGCAGTTCGACTCAAGGTGTTGATCGTCGGCATGGGAGGCTTGGGTTGTCCGGCGTCTCTTGCTTTGGCGCGTCGAGGGGTTTCTTCCCTCACGATGCTTGACCCTGACCTCGTCGAGGCGAGCAATTTACATCGTCAGCCGTGGCACCATCTGGCTGACGTGGGTAGCCCCAAAGTGCATTCGGCGGCCACGAAATTGAAGCGGGCTTTCCCTTTGGTCGAGGTGGTGGGGATACAGGGTCGGCTCGACGCGCAAAATGCAGCGGCTCATTTCAATGCACACGACGTGGTGGTCGATGCCACCGATGGTACCCACACCAAGTTTTTGCTCTCTGATGCCTCGGTGCTGACAGGTATTCCGCTGATTTATGGAGGGGTGCTCCGGTTTGAGGGGTTGGCTATGCGCATCGAGCAAGGTGGTCCGTGTCTGCGCTGTCTTTTTGAAACGCCACCCACCGAAAATGTGAGTTGTGCTCAAGCGGGAGTATTGGGCTCCATGGCGGGCTTGGTGGGCAGTCTGCAGGCCTCGTTGGTGCTTGCGCCGCTCAAGCAGCTGGGGGAAGCGCCGCTCCATGTGCTTGACGGTCGACACTTGGGTTTTCGAGTGGTGCGAGTACGCCGGCGACAAGACTGCGCGGCGTGCGGTGAAGGCGTCAAACCGGTATTGCTGTCGCAAGGGTGAGGTATGGGAAACGCGAGTATCGACATCACTCAAGACGTTTGT
>JAYUVR010000013.1:0-8542 GCA_043753955.1 Archangium sp.
GGTCGACTACGTGAAGAGCGAGACTTCAGCTGGGTTTAAGTTTGAGAACCCCAACGCCAAATCGTCGTGTGGCTGCGGTTCGTCGTTTTCGGCTTAAGCCGCTTTGAAGGTCCCAGAGATACTCGCTCCGGCGGGTGATGATGACAGTTTGGCGGCTGCCTTGGCCGCCGGTGCTGACGCAGTGTACTTCGGCCTCGATGGAGGTCTGAATGCGCGGGCACGTGCGTCTAACTTTTCAGTGCAGCGATTGCCTACGCTGGTTGAAGGTATTCATCGAGCAGGTGTGCTGGCTTACGTCACGCTCAATACCTTGGTGTTTGAGAATGAATTGCAGGTCGTCGAATCGGTGCTGACGGCGTGTGCGACTGCAGGCGTTGACGCCATCATTGTGCAAGATCCAGCGGTCGCGTTGCTGGCACGTGCGCTTGCTCCGACGCTGAGTGTTCACGCTTCGACGCAGATGACTGTTTCCAGCGCTGAAGGTGCGCTGTTTGCGCAAGCACTGGGCGTGAGTCGAGTGGTGGTGCCTCGCGAACTGTCGGTTGCTGAAATTCGTCGTTTTGCGCAAGGCACTTCGCTCGAGCTTGAAGTGTTTATTCACGGCGCATTGTGCATGTCGTGGAGCGGTCAGTGTCTCACTTCAGAAGCCTGGGGAGGCCGTTCAGCCAATCGTGGACAATGTGCTCAGTCATGTCGGTTGCCTTATCAGCTGGTGGTTGATGGGCAGGTTCGCGAGTTGGGTGATGTCGCGTATTTATTAAGCCCGATGGACTTGGGGGGAGCTCGCGCGGTTTCTGAGTTGTCTGATATCGGCGTCGCCAGTCTGAAAATTGAGGGGCGGTTGAAGGGCCCGGCGTATGTGCTTTCAGCCGTTGAAGGGTATCGAAGGTGGCGAGAAGCGATCGCCACCAAAACTGAGCGAACCCTCGAAGCGCAAGAACGATTGCAGCGCGATCTCGGGCGTATGGCGGTTGCTTATTCGCGCGGCTTTTCTGATGGGTTTCTGGGTGGGGCGGATCATCAAAGTTTAGTTGAAGGGCGTTTTCCTAAACACCGCGGTGCGCTCCTTGGCGAAGTGGTCGAAATCGGCGCTGGAGCGGTGCGAGTACGTCGAGCTGAACGAGCGCACTCGGGGGGAATAGGACTGGGCGGTGGGCAGCCCGTGGGGACGACTCAAGTCGCGCTTCCGGTCATTGGGGGTGCTCTTCCGCATGACGGAAGGGGTGTTCCTCTCAAGGTTCCTGAGCCGGTGCCTGGGTGCGGCGTGGGGTTTGATACCGGAAGGCCGCATGAAGAAGAGCCTGGCGGGCCCTTATTCGGAGTGGAATCTACAGCGAGTGGTTGGTGGTTTCACTTTGGGAAGCCGGGGCCGAATCTCAAGCAGGTCAGCGTCGGAGACAAAGTGTGGTTGTCGAGTGACCCTCGATTAAACGCGGAAGCCAGCGCTGCCGTGGAACAAGGGCTACTCGGAGTTGCGGGCCGCATTCCGGTGAGGTTGATCGTCACTGGCAGCGAAGGTTTGCCATTGCAGGTGACCGCAATCGCCACAGGTAAAATAGGTCGCGAGGTTGAGGTCACCGGTCAAAGTGAGGTGGTGCTGAGTGCGGCGAAGAGTGGCGGGCTTGGTGTTGAGTTGCTGGCAGAGAAATTGGGGAGCTTCGGTGGCACTCCGTTTTGTTTGGGTTTGATTGATCTCGATGGCTTGAGTCCCGGTCTGCATTTGCCAGTGTCTGCCCTGAAAACACTGCGACGAGCGTTTGTAGCTGAGCTTGAACCCAAGGTGCTTGCTGCAGCGAGACATCAAGTATCAGAGGAGCCAGTTGCTCCGCAGCTCGCGGCGTGGGCTTCGACGTTGTCAGTACGAAGGCCGTGGGTCGCTCCGCTGCAGCCTCGGCTCATTCCACTGGTTCGAACTGCGGCGCAACTTGAAGCGGTGATTGCCGCCGGCTTGCCTGAAGTTGAACTCGATTGGATGGAACTGCTCGGTCTCGAGAAAGCAGTCAACCGGGCTCGCGAGGCGGGGCTTCATGTCGTCATCGCTACCACCCGAGTGCAAAAGCCTGGGGAAGATGGAATTGATCGCCGTATTGAACGACTCAAGCCTGATGCAGTGTTGGTGAGGCATTGGGGTGGGTTGATGCATTTTTCCCGCTCTGCGTCTGCTGATGGCCCGTTGGTGCATGGTGATTTTTCACTCAATGTGACCAATTCGGTGACCGCACGGCATCTGTTGGCTTTGGGCTGCGACACGTTGACGGCGGCGCATGATTTAGATGAGACGCAGCTCCATGCGATGTTGCAGCGTTTGCCGGCCGAACGCGTCACCGTGGCGGTGCACCATCACATTGCCACCTTTCACACCGAGCACTGCGTGTATGCGCACACCATTTCTCACGGGCGCGACTTCAGGAGCTGCGGTCGCCCGTGTGAAAATCAGAAGATTGCGCTTGAAGATAGAGAAGGAAAGCGTCACCCAGTGGTGGTGGACATCGGTTGTCGGAATACGGTGTTCAACGCGCAGGCGCAGAGTGCAGCGAAGGCAGTGCCGCGGTTGCTCAAAGCAGGCGTGAAGCGATTGCGGGTGGAATTTGTGTGGGAAGACCAAGCGACGTGTAGCTCGGTGTTGTCGGCATGGGCCGATGTGTTGACAGGGAAGACGAGCCCCTCAGAGCTCAATGAACGATTGAGTGCTCACGAGCAATTCGGCGTTACGGCTGGCACCATGCGGACGCTCGGCCTGTGAACTTACAATTGCTGCGGGCGCAGCTTGATGAAGTCGACCTTGAATTGATTCACGTTCTTGCTCGGAGAGCCGCGCTGGTTGATGCCATTTGGGGCTGGAAGCAAGAACACGGGGTGGGGCGGGTCGATGCAGAGAGGGAGGTCGTGGTAAAAGAACGACTCCTTACTGTGGCCGTGCGTCTGGGGCTTTCAGTCGAGGCGGTGGAGCCCATTTTGAAACAGATCGTCGGTCGGTCTCTGAAATGAAGTTTTGAGGAGGCGTGTCGAATTCGTTGACGGCTTGAAGCAGGTGAAGGTATTCAGCTGCTCACGCGGTGGTAGCTCAGTTGGTAGAGCACAAGCTTCCCAAGCTTGGGGTCGAGGGTTCGAATCCCTTCCGCCGCTCATTGTTGTTGAAGACTCAGGAGTTCTTCGCAGGCTTGTTGAGCCATCTCCACGTGGCCTTGCGGGGTAGCCCAATACTGCTGGGAATCGTGGCTGTGGTCTAGATCCAAATCCGGCGCTAGGTCACTTTTGCGCGGTGATAGGTGCGTCTGGGAGACGCAGAAAATTTGAAGGAAGCCGGTCTCGTTTGCCAGACGCGACCAGAGGTGCCGTGCTGTCTATGTCCTCAACGGAGAACGCTTTGTTAGGCTTTGAATTGCCAGCAGACTCAAAGGGCAATCTCTTAGGAATCCAAGCTTAATTCACTTGAACTTTAGCGCAAACCGCTCTGAGTGTTCTGGTGAGTAGCCCATTGAAATGGACGCTTCCTTCAATTCCGATGAGCGCAGTACCTTGAGGACACAATGCTCGAGATTGAAGCTCTTCGGTTCCAATTTTGATTCCCTCTGATATCGAAGCATTCTTTGAAACGTCAAACCACGCATCCATTTTTGCGCACAGCGGCGCGACGGTATGCAATGAACCATCAGAGCCATGAGCAATTCCCACTGCAATGAGGCCATTTGCACATGTACTGCTTTGATTTGGCTGAATAAAAGTACCAATGAGAGTGGAGGCGGTAGTTGTCGTGCTCAGCTGGCTTTGAAGCAATTGAACGCATGTCAAAGTCATTGATACCGCCACGCTGTGGGGCAAATCGTCGTAGTGATTGATTCCAATTGCAATCGAACCAGTCGTGCATTCACCTCGAATCACCGTCTTCGGGTCCACATCGAAAGATGACGACCAAGCGGAAATTATCTCTTCTCCCAACGAATAATTATGTGCGGTGTCGGGTACCGAGGCATCGAGCGATGCAATCGAGGCATCAAGTGCATCCAAAGAGGCGCCAGGGTTGCCTACGTTCGAAGCGATCCCACAACTGCTTGTAATCGGAATGACTAAAAAAAGAAGAGCACCTCTAAACAGTTTTTTTGACATAAGGAGTAAACAATAAAAGAAGTGAGCTGTTCAAATAAGACATTTTTGCTCTCGCGTGCACCATATGTTTTTTTGAGGCCATACCATGTCAAAAAAACCTAGACTGACTGACCCGTGTTGGTCGCTCAGCAGTCAAACGTGTACCTCCCCACACGTCTTCCTTTAGAGAATTCGTACCGACTTGATGCGAAAACAGCGACCTCATCTTCAGCAATCGAGCAAGATGGGCTTGGTGATGCTCCACGAAGTAAAACCCAGATACGCAGTTTCTCATCAACGACTGCCACTTCGTCGGTTGGGAGCTTGCGCTTCTCTCCTTTGCTGACCCGGAATTTCTGCACTTTGAGCGTCTTGGTGTCGGTGCTGGCAAGTTGCCGACACCCCGAGCACCATCCGGTTACGTCTACAGAGTTCTACGTGCTCGGGACAATGCACCGGCATCACCTGACGGCACGCTTTCGCTATTCACTCACCGATTTAGAGGCCGAAGTACGAGGTTTGGCCCCTGACCTCATCTGCGGGGAGATCGTTCCACAGGCCCTCGGCACACGCCTTGAGGGAGTGTTTCCTCCGGAAGCGGCATTCCTGGCGGTGCTGGCTCCCGAATTGAACGCTGTTTTCGCTGCTTCCGATTGGCGTGCAGATTTAGATGCCGATCATTTCAAGTCAACGACCACAGAATCGTCTGCACCTGAAGGTGTCGAGTCACTCCGCAAGCCGCTCCTTGATCAACTTGACCACTTCAAAGGCGTCACCCTTTTCGACTTGGTGCACGGCGTCGAATTCGAGAACCTGACCCGTCAGATTCACGAAAGCTGGATTGAAGCGGCCGGTGAAGCAGCAGATGGTTTCTCCGTTACCCAAAACAAACGCATTGTTGAAAAGTGCCTCGAAGCCGCGCGGACTCATCATTCCAGACGTGTCCTCTTCGCCTTTGGGCAAGACCATCAATACGCCATCAAGGATGCTCTCAGAACGCGTGGCCTCGTTGGGAAGTCGCCACCTCGTATGTTCAAGCCCTCATCGGTTCCGGTGGCACAGAAAGAGGTGATGATTCGCTGGATGAAGAATAGGGCGGCACTCGAGCAGCTCTCGAAAGCCCCGAGCACACCGGCTGACGTTCAGAAGATGATTTCAGGCCTCAAGCGCATCAAAGAACTGACTCTATTTATCGACTCGCAGGGGCAGGCGAACTGAAACCCCAATCCTCTTGGGGAGCGGCTCGAAGCCGGGGCACTTCGCCGATTCGACGAAAAGCATGCGAAATGGGGAGCCACTTCTCGAAAATTCTGGAACGAGGAGCTCCTCAAGGATGGCGGGTGAAATGGACGGGATCTGAAAAGCGCCTCCACGGGCCCCAACCTCAACGGTGAAGAGCGCGTTCCTCACTTGAGCGCTTCTTGGTCAACCTTCGACAACACGATGTCGCACTGGCCAAACCGCGATTGAATGGGCTGACGCGCTCGCCGGGGTGGGCGCACGTTGGCGGATCTGAAGTAGCGCCCGAGCCCATATTCGTTGTCCACCAGATAGATGTGGTAGCCCTCATCGATGAAGGGCTTGAGCGCTTCTTCCACCGTAGTGGCGGGCCCTTTCCACCACCGCGGCGAAATTTCTAAAACGATTTCTGCTTCGGGCCGGCCGTTACGAAGCACCTCAACCAGGCCAGCAAACAATTCGCGCTCGGTTCCCTCGACGTCGACTTTCACCAGACGAAGTTTCCGAACCTCTTCCGCGTTCAAGATTCGAGGAATGGGCAACGCAGAAACTTGGCATTCCACCGGCAGGCCTCGGCTGGGGTGCGTGGTGGACCAACCCAAATTCCACGCGGGGCCATTGTGAACAGCGAGAACCCCTTCTTCTGCGGTCGCGGCAATGTTCACTGCTCTGACGTTGGTCGCCGCATTGCGCGCGAGGTTGTTTTGAAGTTGGGTGAAATTGGCGGGCGAAGCTTCAATTGCAATCACGCTCCCGCTTGCGCCAACCTGCTTGGCGGCCAAGAGCGAGTAGTAGCCAGCGTGCGAACCCACGTCGCAAAAGGTGTCACCCTCTTTGAGCCGGCCGCGCACGAAAGCCGAAATGTCGGGTTCCCATACTCCATACATGTAGATCGAAAATTGAACCAAGTCGGGCATCTGACAGTTGAACAGAGTTCCTCCTGGGAGTGCCCTTTCCAACCGATACGGGCCGCGAATTCGCACAAAAATAAGCAAAGCAACGTACGCGATGACCACCACCGGCGCGATGAGCATGCTGGCCAGGTGATGGCGCAAACCAAACGCTTCCCCGGCAGCCGGGCGCCAATGCGAAATCCACATTCTTAACCACTTCAGACTGAGTTCCATCATGCCCGCCCAATGATGAGTGCGCGTCACGCGCTATCACACTCAAGCCAAACTCACACCGGAAGGAACGCGTAACGCATCGCAGGCGTTGGACTTTCCTCAAAGAGTACTAAACACGATCAGGGCATGTCGATCTCTCAATGCCTCATTCGTCGTCTGCATGAACACCCACTGGCGCTCGCGGGGCGCTCAAGCCAAAGGACAAGACAATGAGAGTTATGGTGATTGTGAAGGCATCGAAGAACAGTGAAGCAGGGGTAATGCCCAGCGAGAAATCGCTCACTGAAATGGGCAAGTTCAATGAAGAACTGGTGAAGGCAGGCATCATGCTCGCGGGAGACGGCCTGCACCCGAGCGTGAAGGGCAAGCGCATCAAGTTTTCTGGCAGTAAGCGCAGCGTTGTTGATGGCCCCTTTGCCGAAACGAAGGAGCTGATTGCCGGGTTTTGGCTATGGCAAGTGCGCTCGATAGAAGAGGCGGTGGAATGGGCGCGTCGATGCCCGGACCCCATGCCCGGCGAAGACGCAGAACTCGAGATTCGACCCATTTTCGAGGCAGAAGATTTTGGGAAGGAATTCACTCCTGAATTGCGAGCACAAGAAGAACGGCTTCGCCAGCAGGTCGAGAAACAAAGCGGCAAAGCGTAGCGTTTCCCATGCGCGAGCTTGAAACACCCACGCGCATCACCATCGAAGCGGTGTGGCGCATTGAGGCCCCCAGGCTCATCGGAGGCCTTGTGCGCATCGTTCGTGATGTCGATCGCGCAGAAGACCTCGCGCAAGAAGCGCTTTTGGCCGCGCTCGAGCGTTGGCCGAAGACAGGCATTCCCGACAACCCTGGCGCTTGGTTGATGACGACCGCGAAGAATCGCGCCGCAGATGAGGGGCGTCGTCGCGCGATGATGGACGACAAGCACGGTGAAATTGAACGCACCAGCGAGTTGTCGATTGCGCTCGATGACGAGGCACTCGATGAGAATGTTCGAGACGATGTGCTCCGCTTGATGCTCATTGCGTGTCACCCGGTGTTGCCTAAGGAGTCACGCGTGGCGTTGACACTGCGCCTTATTACAGGTCTCACTACAGCAGAAATCGCCCGTGCATTTCTCAGTGCCGAAGTGACCATGGCGCAGCGAATTGTGCGCTCGAAACGCACGCTTTCTGAAGCCAAGGTTCCGTTTGAAGTTCCAACAGGCGAGGAGCTCCACGCGCGTATTGGGTCGACGTTGGAAGTCGTCTATCTCATCTTTAACGAGGGCTACACGGCGACGACCGGTGAAGCCTGGCTGAGATTTGAACTCTGTGAAGAAGCGATGCGTCTCGGTCGAATTCTCGTGGGGCTCTTGCCAGATGATGCAGAGGTGCATGGTTTGTTGGCGTTGATGGAGCTCCAAGCTTCACGAGCAAAAGCGAGGGTAGGGCCGAACGGCGAGCCGGTGCTGTTGTTTGATCAAGACAGAGGCCAGTGGGACCGTTTGTTGATCAACCGTGGGCTTGCGGCGCTTAAACGTGCTGAGGCGCTTCAACACCCCTTGGGGCCTTACGCTTTGCAGGCTGCCATCGCTTCATGTCACGCGCTCGCTCAGCGACCTGAAGAGACAGACTGGGTGAGGGTGGTCGCGCTTTACGATGCACTGGTCGAATTGACCGGCTCACCCGTGGTTGAACTGAATCGCGCCGTGGCAGTGGCGATGGCGTATGGGCCAGAAGAAGGGTTGGCACTCGTCGATGAGTTGTCAGCGGTTTCGGCGCTGAGCGATTACCATTTGTTTGCTGCAGTTCGCGCAGACCTATTGTTCAAACTGGGTCGAAAGATAGAGGCGAAGACAGAATGGGAAAAAGCCGCCCAGATGACCGATAATAACCGTGAGCGAGAGCTCCTCTTGGCGCGTGCGGCGAGTTGCAGGTTAGAGCAAAGAGAGTGAGCTCCGAGTGAGGCCCTGATTCTTCAAAAATGAATCGATGACTTGGCTTTTCAAAAAAGAAGGGGAGAAAGCGAGTTGACACACCTCGGCGTTTCCCGTACTTCACGCGCCGCTTTTGCAGTTGGCCCTGTCGTCTAGTGGCCTAGGACGGTGCCCTCTCACGGCA
>JAYUVR010000014.1:0-5566 GCA_043753955.1 Archangium sp.
CCGGCCGCGCCGCCGGCGGCCGCGCCACTGGCCAAAGCGGCGAATCGCAATCTCGACTCGCGATGAGAGTACTCACCGTGCAAAATGTCGGTGCCGGGAACGTTTCGGTGGCTCGATTTTCAAAGGTGAGCGGAGATGCAGCCAAGGTCGGAACGTTTGTCGACGAAGCAGCACCCATCTTCACCGTGGACTTCGCCGAAGAAACTGTAGTCGCCCCTGGTACGTCTGCAGAATTTGATCTCACCTATGCGCCGCCGGTCACGAGCAGCCGCCAAGCGAGTCATGAGACCGTGTTGACGATGACCTCGAACAACACCCAGGTTGGTAAAGAGAATGCCACCATCACCCTGAAGGGTTTGGCCATCTCTGGTGAATGCGAGCTCTCTGGGGTGATCGACTTCGGAGCTGTTGCGCGCGGTGACTCAGCCACCATTGACTACGTGATTGAGAACCAACAAACCCAAGACACCAAGGCCTATGTGGGCCCGGTGGAATCAGAGCAGGGCGCGGGCATTTTCGTCCTATCGCCCGATTCCCCGATGGGTGAATTCCTTTTGCCCGGCAAGCGCTCGAAGAATGCCACTTTTACGTTTAAACCAACGGAAGCGCGGCTCTACCAAGGCTTGGTTCGCATGCGACGTGCCGAGGGTTGCCCCGACAAACCAGTACGGCTCATCGGCACCGGCGTCGATGCGGTGCTCTCGTGGACGCCGGCCCGTCTCGACTTTGGCTACACATGCATCAAGGACAGTTGCGCGGCGGTAGAAGGCGAAATCACGTTTTCGAACCAAGCGATTCGGCCCGTACAGTTGACGACGGTGGCAGCGTACGAAGGGTTGAGTTCAACGTTAAGCACGGTCTTTCATGTCACTCAGACAGACAGTGCCAACTTGAGTGAGCTCGTCATCCCCGCTGGCGTTCGCGATGCCAATTCGATGATTGTACCTGGCACGGCGAAGTTGAATGTGCAGTTCAAGCCGAAGGTGCTTGGGCCCAAAACTGGACAGTTGACGGCGAAAACTGACTTGGGCACTCAAGAAAAAATCAGCATCGCGCTTGAAGGTGTGGGTGGCGGTCCAGACATCGACGTCAAGCCTTCTCCTACGGTGCAATTTGGTCGAATCGCTTACTTCCCGGGAGCCACTCCCGCGTCATTCGCCAACCGAAAAGTCACGGTGCAAAACGTCGGAACACGGCCGTCACCTCCAGACCCGCGGGCCAATCTCAAGTTGGGTAAAACCAACGCCAGCGGCGAGTATGTAAAACCGTATTGGGAAGTGAGTGCCAAAGCCGGCTCTTCGCTTTCTGAAATTTGCGTCGGTGCTTTCGACACCATGAGCAACACCTGTAGCAACGATTTTTCGACCGGTAACGCAGGTCATTACGATGAAGTTCAGGGGTTGGTAGCCGGAACCGGGGCGACAAGTTTGGTCGATATTTCCATTCGCATTACCCCCAACGGTTTGGGGCTACGTGAGTTTGAACTCAAGATTTTTTCGAACGACCTCGACGAAGCTGTCACCACGCTCACCATCACCGCTGAAGCCGTGGCCTTAGCTCCATGCACCATCGAGGTGTCTCCGTTGGTGCTGAATTTTGGAGTCGTCACTCCTCCAGCGGCAAAAGACCTGGTCTTCTCGATTCGCAATCTGCTGACAGGGCCGAATGATTCGTGTCACCTGTCGAATCTCCAGTTGCTTCCTGAGGGCGGCACTCCAGCTGGCATGCCTACTGTGTTCTCGTTGCCAGACGGTGCCATCGATGAATTGCAATTAATGCCCGGCGAGCTGAAGCAAGTCAGAGTGCGTGCGTGGCCCCAGGGTTTGGTGCCGCCGGTGCCGGCGCAGGTGATCGCCAAGGTTTCAATGAATGTGGCTGACCCTGGAGCTCCAGTGAGAGAAGTGGCGGTATCAGCGACGGTGACCGCCAGCTGTCTGAGTATTTCACCGAGTGAATTGAACTTTGGGGTGGTGAAAAAGGGCTGCAGTTCGCCGGACCGCAGCTTTCAAATTTACAACACCTGCAACATTGAAAATCTCGAAATTGTGAATGCACGGCTCGGTCAATCAGCAGGCGAGGGACCGTTGGGTCCCAATTGTCCGGGCAATGCGCCTTGCCCAGAATTCTTTGTGGTTTCGGGTATTGCTGACGGAACGAAAGTGCCTTCGTCTGGTGCAGCACCGCTTTCATTTTCGCTCAAATACACGCCCATTAATTTCGATGCTGACTATGGGACTTTCGTCATCACCCTCAAACAAGCGGGCCAGACGGTGGACTACGTCGTCATTCTGAAAGGAAAGGGTGATGCGGTGGGTCTGAACGTCGATACCTTCAGACAAGACGTGAAACCGAAAGCCGACATTTTGCTCGTCATCGACGACTCGTGTTCCATGGATGACAAACAAAAGACGCTCGCTGAAAATATGAGCGCCTTTCTTGAGTATGCCTCGAACAATCAGGTCGACTTTCAAATTGGAGTGACAAATACCGACTTGCGTAACCCAACGCGCGGCGAGCTTAGAAAGAGCTCTGCAGGAAATAAGATTTTGCGTTCGACCACGCCCAATTTGACGGCGGAGTTTGCGGAACTGGTGCGCTTGGGTATCGGAGGAGGAGGGGATGAAACATGTATGGAACCCGCTACTCGAGCACTCACTGCACCGCTGATTTCCGATACAGCGAAGAACGCTGGCTTCGTACGCCCTGACGCAGTGTTGGCGATCGTTTGTGTGACTGACGCTCCCGACCAAGCCCCGCAGCCGCCTTCGTTTTATTTGAACCAACTCATGAACATCAAAGGAGCTCAACAGCCCGGACAGTTTACCTACAATGTGGTGGGGCCCTTTCTCGACATGCCTCCTCAAGGGTGTACTTACGACGGGGCGAACGACGGAAAGCATGACTTAATGGTCTCCCAGACCAATGGTGTGAAGGAAGAAATCTGCACCCCTAATTGGGCCGTGGCACTGCAGCGCGTCGGCAAAAATGCCTTTGGCTACCGCAATCGTTTTACGCTCACGTCGCGACCAAGCCTGTCTGGGTTGACGCCTATTGAAGTCGACATCGATGGAATTCCGGTGCCTGAGTTCGACCCTGACCCAACGCGGACGTCGCGTATTTGGCAATACGATTCCGCAAACAACACGGTGAACTTCGAGCCCTTTTACGTTCCAGAACCGGGAAAGACGCTCACCATCCGTTACCAAGCTGAATGTTTTCCGTGATGAGCTCTTTGCGTGTCGTGAAATTGTTGTGCTGCAGCGTCTTGGCTGTGACGGTGCCCACTTCAGCACGAGCCGATTCGCTCGAAGCTGACTTGCAGGTTCATCAGGTTGCCATCGCCGAGCTCACCGTGACCGAGGCGGGTGGTGTCAGTTTTGTAGTGACCACTGAGCTTGGAAATCATGGGTTCACCCTGGCTGAGAATTTGAAGTGGCGTGCCTTCATTTCGACAGATCAACAGCTCGGGGGCACAGATGTGTTGGTCGCTGAAGGAGGCCCTTTGAGCCTGACCAGCCTTGCCGATGGCGGGTTGCCGGTGACTGTTTCTGCTCGGGGCGAGACTTCGTTTTTCCCGGCGGGTGAAAATTATGTGTTGATACTGGTCGATTCGGGAGAGGTGGTGCCTGAAAGCGTCGAGAACAACAACGTGGGCTCGAGTGAAAAAATCGACTTCAGTCGCCCCGACTTAACCGTCGGTCGCATGCTACTCATCGACCCGCTTTCCAATTCGGAAACCACGAGCGCCCGACTGGGCGAACCCATTCAGATGAAGGTTCGGTACCGAAACAGTGGCACCGTGGCTGCGACGAACTTTCGCGTGGCACTCATTCTGTCGAATGACGCGACGATTTCTTTGCTGAGCGACACGTATGTCTGCGACGCAAACGTGGCGCTCGCCGAGTCCAGCGTGGCCTTCAAAGAGCTGATGCTCACTTGTACTTTGCCATTGACCGATTCGCTCGGAGCTCCGCTGCGCTCGGGGCCGTATTACATTTTCGGCGTTCTTGATTCGAGGGGCGCGGTGCTTGAAAACAACGAGGGGAACAATCTTTTTGAGATTGGTCCTATTTCACTCAGTGCTCCTGGGCCTGATCTCTCGGTGACCGTGGTCGATGCGCCCGCGCTGGCAGGCGCCGGTGACGTCATTCCCGTTACCCGCAGTCTTCGCAATGTGGGCAACGCCGACGCGCCTCTGGCTCACTACCGGTATTACGCTTCAGTCAATCGATTGATAACGACGAGTGATATTCCCCTTTCCATTGTGGAACAGGGAGTCACGCATGAAGACGGCGAAGTTGCGCTGCCTCGTTCAAGCGGAGACACCAGCACTCAGTTGGTTCGGCTTCCGGCAACGATGCAAGCGGGCACGTATTACGTGGGCTGCATTGTTGACCCCGAGCGAGCACTCTCGACGGATCTCAATTTCAGCAACAACGCCCTGGCTTCTGAATCGATGACGGTGGTGCCTTCGTTGCTTCAGATAGCGACCACCGCCTTGCCTGACGCAGTGGTGGGCCAGCCTTATCACTTTCGATTGGCGGCCAGCGGTGAACAAGGTGCTTCGACTTGGCAAATTGAAACGCTCTTCGGCTCGACGGCTCCGTGGATGTCGGTTTCAGCAGAGGGACTGATAACCGGTATGCCTCCGAGCGGAGAAGGTCACTTGTTGGGCCTCAAAGTGACAGTGCAGAACAATGGTCGTCAAGCCATCATCGGCCTGGTCTTACGCGTGGTGGAGGCCCCTGTTGAATTGGGCGTGATGACGAGCAACTTGCCGAGCGTTACCAACCTCAGCACCATTCAATACCGGCAAGTGTTAGGTGCAGCCGGTGGGGTGAAGCCGTATTCGTGGCGTCTGGTGAGCGGGTCGTTGCCGTCAGGGCTGAGTTTGACGCCCGAGGGGCTTCTGACGGGCGCGCCACGCAATGCAGCAAATGGCGACGTCGCGTTCACCGTCGAAGTGCGAGACGCCATCGGTGGAGTAGCTTTGCGAGCGCTGCTGCTCAAGCTGGTGCCTCCAGGCGCACTCAAGTTACGCACTCTTTTTGTTCCTGATGGTCTGGTGGGGCAGGAATACGTGCAGGATATTGCGGTGGCGAATCAAGACGGGTCGAGCGTGGTATCCCCCGTGGCTTTCCAAGTTGAAGGTGCAGTTCCTCCAGGGCTGACTTTTAACTCAATTGGCGAGCTGCTCACGCTCAGCGGCCGCCCGACCCAGCCGGGCTCATTTACTTTCACCGTAAAGGCAACAGATGGTCATGCTCGCGCAGACAGCACGGAGTTTTCGATGACAGTTCACGGTGCTCGCTATCGGGTTATCGGTGCCATGCCAGAATTGCTGCGGCCGAAGAGCGAAGTTTCGGTGTCCTTCAGTGTGATGCCTTCCGCCACCGCAACGTACCGAATTGCAAAAGGCAGTTTGCCGCCTGGCCTCTCACTCGACCCCAACGGCACGCTTTCGGGAACTGTCGAGGCCGAAGGAGTCGATGGTGTTTATTCCTTCGTCGTCGAGGCTACCGATGCGACGGGCATGTCGGGGTTTGGGTTTCTGACACTTCGGGTC
>JAYUVR010000015.1:0-5558 GCA_043753955.1 Archangium sp.
AAAGAAATTGATGCCGATTCACTTCGGGTCGACGTCATCGACGTGCTCAAACGGGCTCGCGCTCACCAGGCAGGGACAGTGCGATGATTTCATCCAGGAATGCATGCCAATGGAGCGCTTGAAGAAGCGTTTCAAGACGCTGCCCAAAGACCCGGGGAAAAATGACTTGGTTTGGCAACTCAAAGAGGGAGAACGTCGTCATTTCTCTCGGAGCTGATGGAATAAAAGGCGGCACCGATTTCGATGCCGACCTGTCCACCGCAGACGCTGACGAGTGAATCACCTGGTCAAAACGTACACAGCCCCACTTCCCGCTTTTCGTCCGTCTTCTTGGGCAGCGCCAACGAAGAGCGTCTTTCCTGTATTGTCGAGCGCGACTGCGCTGCCGAAGTGGTCGTCCTCGTCGGTATTAAAGGCTTTCACGTAGGCTTCTTGTTTCCACGAATCGCCTTGGCGGACAAAGAGGTATACAGCGCCGCTGTCTTCTTTTGAATTATCGCCCTGGCCAACAAGTGTGGTCGAGACCCGGGTTGCCTTGCTGTCTTCGCGGTTAGCACCGACTGCAATGTGATTTCCATCACCGCTGACGGCGACACTTCCTCCAAAAGAGTCAAAAGGCTCAGTGTTCGATGCTTTGAGATAGGTCTGCTTCCACTCGCTCCCGATGCGGCTCCAGACATACACAGCTCCGCTATGGGGGGCCGAATTATCAGTTGAATCACCGTTGACACCCGTCGACTTGCTGGCTTCTCCAGGGACGGTGATGGCGAGGGTGTCTCCATTGTGGCTGAGCGCGAGGTTCGCTCCAAAGCCATCTATTCTGTCTGGGTTCGGTGAATAGAGAATGTATTCTTGCTTCCAACTGCCGCCGCTGAAAGAAAACACATAGACCACTCCATTTCGACTCGCGGTAAACGAATCTTCATCGGCACCGACGACCAAGGTCAGGCCATCACCACTGAAGGCTACAGTTGAGAATCGTTGGTCTGGGTGTGTATTGGAAGGTTTTACGTAAGTCTGCTGAGACCAGGTGGATGCATTTCGAGAAAAAACATACACCGCACCGCTGTGATAGGCTGACTTGTCTGCTTGATCGCCATTGAAGCCAATGGCTGCACTGTTTTCATTGGGAGCTCCCACGGCCAGAGTATTGCCGTCGCCACTCAGTGTGACTTTTGACCCAAAGTGTGCCGACTTCTCTGTGTTTGAGGCCTTGATGTAAGCTTCTTGAGTCCAGGCGGTGCCGCTGCGAGTGAATGTGTATACGGCGCCACTGTAGGGTGCTGAGAAATCTGCTTGATTGCCATTGATGCCTGTGACGGCGCTGTTCTCGCTGGGTGCGCCTACGGCCAAGGTATTTCCGTCATCGCTGATGGCAATTGCAGACCCAAAGTCATCACTCGTACTTTTGTTTGATGCTTTGAGGTAAGCCTGTTGAGTCCAAGTGGTTAAGGTTTTGGTGAAAATATACACCGCACCACTTCCGGAAAACCCTCCCCAATCGTTTGGAGCACCTATGGCCAGCGTATTTCCATCATTGCTCACAGCGACTGTAGACCCAAAATAAGCATTCACATCTGCGTTGAGTGCTTTGAGGTAATTCTTATGACTCCATCCACTGGTTCCGCTCCCGCCACCGGTTCTGCCGCCGCCTCCGCCAGCCGCGCTCCCACCCCCAGCGCCACCACTTCCTCCGCCCACGGCGTCATTACCCCCACCGCCCGTACCATCGCCCCCGCCTGCGCCGGCATCGGGGTGAAAGTCGCATGAATTGGTTTCCGCCGAACAAAAGTCCGCACAGATGACCTGGTGGGCTTCGTATTGACATTGATTGTCGAGGCACGTGCCGACGATGTCGTAGGTAATGAGAGAAGAACCATCGGCACATTGCTCCGCTGGCGGCGAAGAACAATCGCCGCATAGTTGCGGAGAGATGCCCTTGCCCGCGACGGGAATAGAAACATCACCATCATTTTCAGCATTGCTGACGAGGTGCACCATGCCTGTGCGCGAGCCTATTTCTGAGGGGGAGAATGAGATTTGAATGACGAGCTGTTCGCCAGGTTGAATGGAAAGATTTTGTCGGGGACCCAGAAAGTCTGAAGCGTCAGAAGAGGTCGGCTGTACGACGAGCGTGCCAGAGCCATCATTTCTGATGGTGACGGGAAGCGAAGAGGTGAACCCCAGAGGAATGGACCCAAAGTGAAGCGCTGCGGGTTCAACCCCAATCTGAGCCGTCAGCGTCGACAGCGGAACGACGCCGCAGTTGCAGGCTGAGAAGAAAATGTTCGAGGTGAAGACGCCAAGAAGAAGTGGCCAACGCATTAAAGCTCCGACGTCAGAAGAGATGCGCCGCCACAGCCTGGTTGGGCATTGGTGTCAATCTGACTGCCATTGATGCCCGTGTTGGCGGAAAGACCAAGATGAAGGGTCGAGCGCATAAAAGGTTCCAGAAAACTACGAAGTAGAACCATTGTCGCCATGGCGGCTTCAAAGTTGCTTTACGCAAAAAAGGCGCCTGCACGTTCGATTTCAAGAGCCGCAATTTTCTGAGGAAAAGAGCCAATCGGCTCAACTCTGTGGCTGATGGTCGACAATCTGACTATGACCGAAGAGAGCGAGAAAAGTCGACCCACTTTCTGCAATTTGAGCGCGGTCGTTGTCAACTTTGATGACGCGTTCGTTGACCCCTGCCCCCCGGCCGATTGTATCCCTTTGTCTCAAATTGGAGAGGCTCCTCTGAATGGGGCACAGCAGTCGCTGTGTGCGCCTCGAGTTCGAGGGGCTCATGCGTGGCGAGCACGGCCACCTCTTCCTGCTCGACTGCCTCCTTCAATGCTGGGCCGTACAGCATGGGTTACGACATCCATCACCATGCGTCTTCGTCTCAAGCCAACGGGGCTGACAGTCGAGCTCAAGAAACAAGAAATAAAAGGCGCCTCAAAGGAAATACGGTTTCCTAAAAGAGACCTCCCTTAAAGCCAAGCGCCCCGCAGCCCCTCGACCTCGAACGTCTCTTTGACCTTGGCGCGAATCGTCTGTCCCGGGAGCGTCGAGCTCGCAACGCGTCCTCAAAGTTTACAAACCGCACGATGTCCGTCACGTCGGCGAGGGTCCTCCAAAGGCTTCCGATTCGGCCGATGTGTTTTTATCTAAAGACAATCACTTTCCTAAAATCGAACGTGCACCGAAAAAAAAGCGACAGTCGTTATTGACTGCCGCTTTTAAAAAGGTGCCCTCAAACCACTAGAACTGGTTCCACAAATACTGATTGGTAACTTCGTGGTGGAACTGAATCTCAGGCACTTTAATCATTGAACCCAAAGCCTTGCTGCAACGGTCTGCCTGGGCTTGTTTGACTTCTGCATACTTGCCCGCGACCGTTTCGCCCAAGATATCGGCCATCGATTTACTGCCCTTAAAGAGCCGAATGCCGTCGTAGATGTTGTCAGGCAAAAATCGAGTGCGGCTGCGCTTGCTCTCATCGGTGGTATCGCTCGCAGGGCCTTCCCACGCGGTGCGCATCAATGAGTAGAACACCAAATATGGGTTGGCATCGGGTGCGACGCTGCGCACTTCGATGCGGGCCGACTTCTCGTTCCCCGTGGGGATACGCACCATCGCGCCGCGGTTGTTTGCAGATGCTTTGATTTGGTTGGGAGCCTCAAAATGCGGGTCAAGGCGCCGGTATGCATTCACCGATGGGTTCAAAATGAGACACAAATCGTCAGCGTTATTGAGAATTCTGTCGATGCAATCCCAACCGGCTTTTGACAAGCCATCTTGGCCCTTTGCATCCCAAAACAGGTTTTTCCCGCCCTTATTGAAAGACATGTTGGTGTGCATGCCGTTGCCATTCACCCCAGTCACTGGCTTTGGCAAAAATGACGCCGTACATTCCAAATTCGCAGCGACTTGGCGACAGAGCAACTTGTAGAGCTGCACTTGGTCAGCGGTAATCAATGCTTCAGAATACGTGAAGTTCATTTCGAATTGGCTGGGGGCGACTTCGGGGTGGTCTTTCTCATTGCCAAAGCCCATCGCGCGCTGCACTTCTGCCGCGGCATCAATGAAGGCGCGCAATTTATCGCCGGGCAGAGAGTGGTAGTAACCACCAATCGAGACGTATTCAAACTTGCCCGTCTCGTTGTAGTGCCGTTCAGCGTCGCGACCCTTAAAGAGAAACCCTTCAATCTCAGGCGCGATGTGACAAACGACGCCTTCTTTTGCATGCAATTGTTCGCCGTACTGCTTGAGCATCGAGCGTAAGTCTGAAGAGTAAGGCAGGCCATCGCGGCCGAGCACTTCAGAAAATACCAATACTTTTCCTGGCCCAAACACATCTGCTGGCAACCAATAAAAAGCGCCCCAATCAATGCCCAAGCGGAGATCAGACTCGTGTTGCGCTGAAAAGCCACGCACTGAGCTGCCATCGAAAGTCAGATTGTCTTGGCTTTTGAGCAAGAATTTCTTGTCATAATCAAGCATGTGCAACCGACCTTCGAGGTCCGTGAAGCACACCGTCACCGCCTTGATGCGCTTCTCATCGGTCAGGTACTTCATTCGCGCTTCTTTCAACTTGTCAGCGGGCTCGCGATTGATTCGTGCCTGCTTCACCGAAAGATTCAGCTCTTCAAGCTGCTCGTACGGAATCTCAAGGAAATCACGCAGTGGGGTCGAGGTCATGGCAGCGCTCCTAGGTGGTGATGCGGGTAGACGAAGCACATTTGGCATAGCGAGAAGACTTAGTCCACGTGGAGCAAAGCTAACCGAGGGCTCATTTATCGTAGTGAAGGCTAATCAGCGTTTTGTGGCCACACAGTGGCGCTGCTTCATTCAATGTGTACGGTGGAGGTGCCTATGACCCACTTCCTGGCCCCTCCTTTTGATTTGCCCGGCGGGCGCGATGAGCGCCTGCATCGTTACCTTGAAGATGATGATTGGGCCTCGGCCACTACGCTCTTACGCGATGTAGTGACGGAGCAGACGACACAGTGGAAGTGGCTGGTGTTGCTCGCCTATGTCCGCTTTCGCGACGCCTCAGACGTGATGCCCGATGAGCTCGTCGATGCTTCACGCGAGGCGATGCAGCTGCTCAACAGAGCGATGGAATACGGGGCGCCCCATGGGGAAATTGCTCCTTTTTTAGAGGCCGTTGAGGGAACGCTTGATCAACTCTCGCGGGGCGAAGAAGCACTTTTGGCCAAGCTTTTACCGGGCGACGAGCCACAAGCGTTGTCAGACGACGAATTGGAAAATGTAGCCTTTGTGCTCGAGCGTTCTCACCCCGAGCGGGCGGCGAAGCTGTTTTCGGCATTGGCTTCGCGGCAGGGCGAGGCACCGGTAGCTTTGGTGTCTCGAGCTCGAGCGGCACTCGCCGGCACGAGAGCAGGCAAGTTTGAGGCGCTCAAACCAGAACTTGACGAGGTGCTGTCTCAAGATTGGTCGAAACCTCCCTTGCGGGAAGAGCGGCTCACCCTTGAAGCCGTTGAAACAACTTTGCTCGAACACGCCAGTGGACCTGAATTTATGGCCCTCTGGCATTTGGCAGAGGCGCG
>JAYUVR010000016.1:0-16508 GCA_043753955.1 Archangium sp.
GTCATCCATTCATCTTGAACAAAGACCCCCACTCGCCCTCGTCGCACATTCGAAGGCTCAATGCGCGTCGATGAAAGCAGTTCAGAAAACCCTTCCACCCCTGAGGTCAAGGTATGACTTCCTCTTTGGTGAACGATTTGGCCAAAGCCTTCCCACAAGCGAGTGAGATTGGCCGAATAGTCATCGAGGGCGCGGCTGCCACGTTGATCGAGCAAAAATTGATCTCGAAAATAGCCAAAGTGACCTCGCACGGTGACGGCGGTTGAAGCCGTCAGACTCTGACGACCGCCCACCCAGGTGTCGAATTGCTCGGTGCGTTGAAAGCGATCAAAAATCGCATTGCTGTCGTTGCTGTCAACGGCGGTGTAATCGGTAAAAACGTAGGCTGTTCGCGCCCAGATCCGCGTCTCGGGGCGCGGTGCATAGGCCACTTCAATATCGCCATCGTACCTCCGAATTGCAGCGCCGCTGGTTTCAGCATCGGCCTTGTTCCAATCGTACGCTTGGCGAGTGCGAAACCCGGCTCCTCCGCGCAGTTCAAAAGGGCCTAATTTTGAGCCCACATGAGCCCGCACATCACCTTCCATCAACGTGCCGAACATACCGCGAATGGCGCCTTCAAAAACCTTCTGTGGCCGGCGCGTGATGAGGTTGATGACTCCGCCCATCGCGTCAGCGCCGTACAAGGCTGCCGCAGGCCCTTTGACGATTTCAACGCGTTCAACTTCTCGCAAACTGAAACGCGAGATGTCGGTGATTGACCCAGAGCGCCCTGAAATGCGCTGCCCATCAACCAGAATCAATACGTATTCGGGGTCGAGCCCTTGCAGCCGAATGCCCACCCCTCGGTTGGTGTAGACCATCTCAACGCCGGGGTGCTGCTGGAGCAATTGCGGTAGATCGCGAACTCCCAATTGTTCGATCTGCGCTCTCGTAATCACTTCAGTCGGCACAACAGTGTCAGTGGCCAATCGTTCAGTGCGGGTGCCAGTGACGACAGTCAATCGTTGCCGTTCGATTTCGTCATCGATTCCAGCATCAGGGGCAGCCTGAATGAGGACAGCCACGAGAGCAGGGGCGAACATCGTGACCTTTCAATAGTGCTTTGGCAGAGGGGGGTCAATCAACCCGCGCGCGTCGACCGCGAATCAAGAGCATGCCTAAGAGTGCGAACCAGGGGCCTGCGGCGGTCGTCGACGACACACAACTGGATCCAAAGGAACCTGTGTTCTGCGCCACCAAGCGCGTGCGTTGAATGGTGAGCTCCTCACACGGAACGGCAGGCTGACCCCGAGGGTACGTCTGACAAAAACCACTCGAAGTGCCTAAATCGATGACCCGTTTCGAGGTCTCAGACAGTGGAGCCGTGGGCGCCATGGTCGAGCGCATATCTTCGACGTGATCAAAACCCACCGCGTGCCCAATCTCGTGCGTGAGCGTGTTCTGAATGTCGTAGGCCACACAGTTCGGCATTTCTTGACCATCTCGACAGGGCGGCGACGCCACGGCAGTGAAGAGGTAGGCACTCGCATTGAGTTCGATGTCAGCGTCTTGAGCGAGGCCCGTGCGACTGCCGTAAGTCACCGTCGTCAACCCGATGGTCTCGGAGCCGTGATCCCAACACTGGTGCGCATTGCCACACGAGCCGTCAGACAAACAGGGGTCGCTCGGCAGCACTTTTTCGTCGCACCGGGTCTCTCGAAAGACGACCAAATTTTCGCTTTCGGTGCCCTTCCCTATCTTGCCGTTGCGAACCCGCGGGCCGGCGATGAATTTGAAATCTGAGCAGCTGTTCGACACGCTTTGCCAATTGGCAAACGAAGTGTCGATGGCTCCAAATTCGGTTTCGTCGGGCGTCTTCTCGCTGCCCGCTTGGTCGACGCTGTATGAAAAATTGCGCTCATTCCAGGTGACACATTTAAGCCCACTGGTCGAAGTGGCTTCGGTGCGCTTAAAAACCTGCGCTTGTGCCGTGAGCCCCAAGCCGTAGACCACTGCCATCAGCGTGCGAGCCCAGTTCATTTCTTACGTCTCGCTCGCAACAATGCACCCAAGCCCAGCCAAAGTACGCCGGGGACCGACTGACACCCCGGTGCAGATTTACCTAAAGTCGGCGACGCCGTGAGCAGAAAACAGGTCTTCGATGCGCCTCCCTTCGGGTACACCTCACAGACAAAGCGAGCCGTATCAGCGTCGAGTACCCGCTTTCTCAACTCGCTTGCATCTGCCGTGTCACTCATGGTGCTTTTGACAGAGCTGGTATGCGCCAACCCCAAGAGATGCCCCAGTTCGTGCGTGGTGGTGTTCTGAATATCAGTGGCCACACAATCGGTGTCGAATTGCCCCGAGGGACAAAGGGGCTTGTCTACGGTGGTGAAAATAAAAGAAGGCTTGTTGTACTCAATGTCTGAATCAAGCACGCGCCCAGTGGTGGGAATGTATGAAGTGGTGGTGATGGCGATGGCTTGTTGTTGGTGTTCCCAACAGTCGTAGGTGTTGCCACAACCGTCTTTTTCGCATTCCGTGGCGGTGCAACGGCGCTGGCGAAATAGGGCAATATTTTCGTTCGGGCCAGCGTCCAAATACCCCACTGTTCTCGACTGCGTGCGGGCAACCTCTTTGAGCGTAAGACTGGCGCACGAAGTCAGCTTCTTGTTCCACGTTTCCATGGCCGCAAGAAAAGCGGTGAACTCGGTATCACCCGGAGTTTCAGGGTTGCCCGTGATCGACTGGTGAATTTCAATCACCGTGTTTTCAGTCCACCACAGACACTGAGACGTTGGCGTATTCGGGTCGACTTTGCTGCGCACGAACTGCGACATCACGACTGCAAGCACCACCTTCATCATCATGGCGTAACTTTCACCGGCCCAGGTGAATTCGGCTCAGCGGGAATAACGATTCCTGACGATGCCACCACTTGGTTGCGCAATTTTTCGATGGGCATCACCACCGCTGGCCGGCGTACAGGTTGATGCGTTGCGGGGTCAACGAGCAAGGCATCGCCTTCGCTCTCTTGGCGCGCCATGGCTTTCCCATCGGGTGAGGCTTCGACGCGAAATGTGCCCTGCAACATGCCGGTGAGAAGATAACGTTCTCCGCGGGGCTCGAGGAAAACCACCACCTCGTCTCCCACCGCGAACTTCACCGTTCCATGCACGATTTGACCGATGTCACCGACTATTCCACCGGGTTGCATCACGGTAATCACTTTGGCTGGCTTGCCCTTCCACGACTCGCTGACTTCCATCACCGCGTCAGTCATGATGCGCGCGCCATCTTTGGTCCAACGGGCTTCAACGGACTTCACCGTGGCTCGAACGATGACCGTGGACGACTTGGTGAGCCCCGGCACATCGAGTGCCAATAAAGTAGTGGCGTTGGCTTGCGCTGCTCCAAGAATGAAGCACATCAGAAGGGGGCGAACTTGGGCGAGCATGGCTGTTGAACGTACCAGGCCTTCGATTGAAACGCGAACGCTGCTAGAGGCCGTAAACCCTATGAAGCCTCGCGTTCGATTTGCTCCTTCGCCCACGGGTTATCTCCATATTGGAGGCGCCCGTACCGCCTTGTGGAACTGGCTCTACGCTCGACGATTCGGTGGCACTTTTGTGCTGCGCATTGAAGACACGGACCAAGAGCGAAGTACCCCTGAATCATTGAAAGCCATTCTCGATGGGCTCACCTGGTTGGGCATCGATTGGGACGAGGGTCCGGGTAAAAACGGCCCCTTTCCTCCGTATTTTCAGATGGAAAAAATCAAACGTTACCATGAGTTAGCTGAACAGCTTATCGCTCAAGGCAAAGCCTATCGAGACTACACCACTGAAGAGCAGACGACGCAGATGCGCCGAGAGTTTGCGCTCTCGAAGGGTCTGACTGACAAAGATGATTTGAGGAAGGCGGGTTTCAAATATTCGAGCCCGTGGCGCGACAAGAGCGAGAAGCTCGATCAACCCTTTGTGGTTCGTTTTCGCATGCAACCGACCGCCGCAAAAATCGGCTTTGAAGATTTAGTGCACGGGCGGCTTGAAAAACCAGATGAGGATCTCGACGATTTTGTGTTGCTGCGAACCGACGGAATCCCCCTCTATAACTTCGGGTGCGTGGTCGATGATCACGACATGCAAATTACCCATGTCGGCCGTGGGCAGGAGCACATCAATTCGACGTATTCTCAGATAGCGCTGTATCAGGCGCTGAGTTGGGCGCCTCCGGTCTTTGCGCACTTTCCGCTCATCATGGGCGCGAATAACGAAAAGCTGTCGAAGCGAAAACACCCCGAAGCCGATGTGATGGCCCACAAGCGCAACGGTATTCTTCCGCATGCGCTGCTCAATTTCATCGCTCGCCTCGGCTGGAGCCATGGGAATGACGAGTTGTTCTCGAAAGAGCAGTTGATCGAATTCTTCGATTTGAAAGACGTGGGGAAGACCAATGGGGTGTGGAACCCCGAGAAGCTGATTTCAGTCAATCAGCACTGGCTCAAAACAGATGAACCCAAAGCGGTCGCTCAGGCGCTGCTCCCGTTCTTGTACGAGGCGGGCGTTTCAGAGGCGGTACTCGATGCCAAACTTGAGGCCGCAGTGAAAGCCTTTGGCATCAGAGCCAAGACATTGGTTGAAATGGCCCAGTCGATTAAGCCCTATTACGCGCGTGGCGTGACGATGGATTTAGCGGCAGCGGCAAAACATCTCGATGCAAATGGGAAAGAGATGCTCAAACTGGCACAGGCCAAATTGGTGCCGTTGACCGAGTGGACTGCAGCCGCCATCGACCCCATCGTGGAAATCATCGCCAATGAAACAGGAGCAAAAAAGGGAGCCATCGCGCAGCCCATTCGCGTGGCCGCAACTGGAGGTACCACCAGCCCTGGCATAGGCGACACGCTTGCTTTGCTCGGTCGCGACGAGACGATGCGCCGCATCGATGCTGCCCTTGGACACTGAACTTTCTGCTCCCCTCACCTGGAGACAACGGGTGGGGTCTGTCTTTGAAGGTGTCGGTGGTGAGCCGTTGGTGATCGTCTGCGGGGCGAGCGCCTTGTTGATTGTCTCTCACTACCAAGGCTCTGCCGCTTATTTGAGAACGCTGGTGGGAGCCCGGTTTGATCAACACCCTTGGAATGGGGCTTATGGTCACTTCTGGTGGTTCGGCAGCAGTGTGGCGCTCTACTTGGTGATGCCCTTGATTTTGGCCGTCGCCACTCGAGGGAAATTCAACGAGCGCTATGGGTTTCAGGTGGGCGATTGGCGCTTCGGCCTCAGCGTTACCCTGTTGCTACTCGCGGTGATGGTGCCAGCAGCATACATCGCCTCAACTTTAAGCGCCTTCAAGGGCATGTACCCGCTGGCCGGAACAGGTGCGTACCTAGCCAACATCGGAGGCAAACCGGTGGTGTCGTGGCCTCTCTTCATCTCGTATGAGTTGGGGTATTTTTTGTACTTCATCGCCTGGGACTTCATGTTCCGCGGGTGGATGGTGCACGGCATTGCCCCTCAGTGGGGCAAGGGGCCGGCGGTGTTGCTGCAGGTGGCTCCGTTCGCGGTGATGCATTTGGGGAAGGCCGAGCTCGAAGCCTTGGGCAGTATTGTGGCTGGTATCGCTTTGGGCCTATTGAGTTTGCGCACTCGTAGTTTTTATTACGGTGCACTCATTCACGGCATTGTCGCCATTTGGATGGATTGGATCTCAGCTCAAAGTGCGCTTTGGCCTTAGTGAAAATTTCTGCTCAAACGAGACAATCGTCCATCAGAGAGCAGCGCCTCAAGGTGTGTCACTTTGAGATTGACCACTTTGCCGCTTCGCTCCACTCGGCCGATGGCCAACAACAACGGCACTCCTGTCAAGACTCGGCGGTATTGTTCGAACAATGACGGCTCAACGATGACGTTGGCGATGCCTGTCTCATCTTCGAGAGACAGAAAAGTAAACCCCTTCGCCGTAGGAGGTCGTTGGCGCACGATGACCAGCCCACCTACTTTCACCGTTTGACCTGGCTTGATGCGCAGCAATTCTTCTGCACTCACCGCCCCTACCCCGTTGAGTTGAGAGCGCAACAGCCCCACCGGGTGCGATTCGAGGGAAAGTCTCACCGACTCAAAATCAGCGTCCACCCGCTCTTGTGCAGTCATCTGGGGGAACTCGACGTCATCTGTTGCCATCGGCAACCCAAAGAATAAATCGTCTTCATCAAAGGGCCCCAAAGCATGAATGGCCCACAAGGCGTTGCGCTGTTGGTGACTCAATGAATTGAGCGCTCCAGCTAATGCCAATCTCGTCAATTCAGAACGTGAAATGCGAGCTCGCCTGGCCACGTCAGCCACCGAGGTAAAAGCGCCTCCTTGTCTCGCTGCCTCCAATCGCTTGGCTGTCTCTTGAGACAACCCTTTCACCAGCTCAAACCCCAACCGTAATTCTGGTTGCAACGGCATTTTGCCATCTTTAGGTTGAGCGCATATCTGCTCATGATGCGTTGAGTTGACTTCCAACGAGCACACCCATTGTGAGCGATTGATGTCGACGGGCAGCACCGTGACTTGATGACGTTTGGCGTCGTCGACCAAAGTGTGCGGCGCGTAAAACCCCATCGGTTGTGCATCGAGCAATGCTGCGCAAAAAGCCGAAGGGTAATAGCGCTTGAGCCACGAAGACGCATAGGCGATCAACGCAAATGAGGCTGAGTGACTTTCAGGGAAACCGTAGTGGGAAAACCCCTTAAAACTGTCAAAGCAGCGCTCGGCAAATTCCCGCGTATACCCTCGACTGACCGAGCCTTCGATAAAGCGCCCTCGAAAAAGAGGCAACAAGGCATCTGCGCGTTTGTTCGTCAAAGCGCGCCGAAGTCGATCTGACTCTTCAGCCGAAAAACCAGCCGCAACCATCGCCAACTTCATCGCCTGTTCTTGAAAGAGCGGGACACCGAGCGTGCGTTCCAGCACTTCGCGCACTTCAGGCGACGGGTAAGTCACTTCTTCTTCTTTGTTTCTCCGCCGTAGGTAAGGGTGCACCATTTCACCCACAATGGGGCCTGGGCGAATGATGGCGATTTCCACCACCAAATCGTAAAAGCAGCGCGGCTTCAGGCGTGGCAACATGCTCATCTGCGCCCGGCTTTCAACTTGAAACGTGCCGATAGAATCGCCGTCGCACAACATGTCGTAGACGGCTGAATCTTCCGCTGGAATATTCGCCATGGTCCACTTTCGACCGGTCGTCTCTTCAATCAAAGACAGACACCGCGAAACCACCGTCAGCATGCCCAATGACAACAAGTCGATTTTTAGAATGTTGAGCGCAGAGAGGTCATCTTTTTCCCACTGCACCACTGTTCGCTGGGCCATCGAGCCATTTTCAATCGGCAACAATTGGGTGAGCTCGCCCTGAGTGATGACAAAACCCCCGACGTGAATCGATAAATGTCTGGGCATACCGATGAGCTGCCGGGTGAGCGCCAAAGTCTGCTGTACCGCCCGGTCAGCAGCACACAACCCTGCTTGTTCTATTTGATCCCTGCCCACCTCTTCTCCAAAGTCGATGGCCTTGGCGAGCCTATCGACTTGATCGAGCGACAACCCCAAGGCCTTACCCACTTCACGAGTGGCCATTCGCCCGCGAAAACAGATGTGCTCGCACACCATCGCAGCACGATGTCGGCCGTGCTTCTCGTAAATGTACTGCAGCACTTCTTCGCGCCGGGCGTGCTCGAAGTCGACGTCGATGTCTGGAGGCTCGTGGCGTTCCATCGATAAAAAACGCTCGAACAACAACCCCATGCGTACAGGGTCGATGGAGGTAATGCCCAATGCGTAACACACGGCCGAATTGGCTGCGCTCCCCCGGCCTTGACACAAAATGCCTCGCCTTCGAGCGAAACAAACGATGTCCCATATCGACAAAAAATAGCCGGGGTAATCAAGAGCCTCGATGAGATGAAATTCTTTGTGAATTTGCCGGCGCACCGCCTCGGGCACCCCTTCTGGGTATCGACCGTGCAACCCCTCTTCGACCAACTGCATCAGAAACTGCATCGAGCTCAGACCTGGCGGCAAGGTTTCTTGACTGAATTGATAGCGGAGTTGGTCTAACGAAAACTGGCACCTCCCCGCTATTTCCAACGTTCGTTCCACGGCCTCGCGCAAGTCCGGAAAAAGCGTGAGCACTTCATCGGGGGCTTTGAGTGTCCGCTCGGCATTGGGGAAGAGCAACGTTCCGGCTTTGGTCACCGTGGTGCCCATACGAATAGCCGTCATCACATCTTGCAGCGGCTGACGGTCACGCCGATGGGTGTGCACGTGATTGTGGGCGACGAGAGGAACGTTCAGCGCTTTGGCCCAACGCTGAGCAAGCTCCACCTTCGCTTCATCATCAGCATGAAGATGCCGAAAGACGCCCACATAAAATCGCCCGGAAAAAAGTTCGGCCAGCCCATGCAAAGAAGGCACGTCACCCGCTGGAGCCTGCGGCAAAACGGCCAAGAGCCCTTCTGTTTTTTGCTCCAACTGCTGCCAATCGAGGCCCGCTTCACCTTTAGGGTGTGCCAAGCGGCTCTGCGAAATGAGCTGACTTAAATTCGCGTAGCCCTGCGTATTTTGCGCGTACAACACCACAGAGGGGCCAGGTCGCCCTCCCCAAGTCAATGTCATCGATGAAGCGATGAGGAGCTTGAGCCCTCGCTCTTTCGCTGCCAGATGCGCTTTTACGAGCCCATAAAAACCATCGTCATCACCAATCGCTAAAGCCGCTAGTCCCAACTCAGAGGCGCGATGCACCAGTTCCTCAGGGTGCGAGGCCCCTTTCAAAAAACTGTAATTCGAGCGACAGACGAGCTCTGCGTACATAAGCCCTCTAATCGAAAACACCTTGAGCGTAGAAGGCACCGTCTTTGCCATCGCGAAACGCCCACACCTGGCCGACGCCTTCGAGTTGAAGCCGGTAATAGTCGCGAGAAAAAGGCTGCGTGCTCCACCAGGCGCCCACCAATCGCTCTGGGCCACTGAGCCCTTCGACACGGCGACGACGCCCAGCCAAAGTCACCGCAATCAACGCACCATCGAGCGAAAGCTCAGCAAAAAGCGGAGCAGGCTCATTAAAAAGCCGCGTAGGTCGCATTTCAAAGGTCGGCAAAGAAACAGTGCCTCGCTGTTCTGTCTTGGCTTTGCGCTTGGGCCAGGCGCCGTCTTTTTTGCGCACCAGCGTGACGACGAGCGACGAGGTTTCCTCAGGCGCATTTTGATTTTCCACATTCGGCAACGGAGCGGTGTGAGCCCAGGCGGCTTCAGGGCGGTGCGTAGCCAGTGGGGCCGCTGAAAAAAGCGCTCCTTCTCCCAGTGCTGACTGCAGTCGAGACATCACCACTTCAAGTTCAACTTCGCCCGCTGGAGCCTCGCCTAACCCCAATTGCCGCCCGTTATCGATACTCGATTCATCGACTCGCAAATGCAGTGACGTGATGGGTTGTCGCACCGTGACATCGGTGAGTCGGTGACGAATGAGCTCTACCAACAGTCGACTTTCTGCCGAAGCTCGAGCGAGCACCAAAGGTACGATGAGTGGGTCGCCGCCATCGAGCCCCACCTTCACAGTCAAACGCACTACGGCCTGCTGTCGGCCTTGCAAGCGAGCACACAGCCTGTCGACCAGCATCTTGAGTGCAAACAACACGGGCTCGAGATGTTCGGCTGGCCAATCGAGCTGCACCGATTCTTCAAGCACTTGAGGAAGCACCTCGGGGACAAAATGAGAATCATCTTCCCCGCGGCACAACCGTGCGGCTTGTAACCCCATCGTTCCAAAGCGGCCCACCAACGCTCCGACAGAAAGCCCTGCCAATTCGCCCAAAGTCGAAAGGCCAAGGGCGCGAAAAGGAGCGGCGGCTCCTTCGCCCAGCCACCCTTCTTCGAGCGCCACCAAGGGGAGTTTGGCCATGTGCGGCCCACCTTGAGCAGGCACCACCCGAATGCGTTCCACCGTCCACCGAGCCAATGCTTGAGTCGAAAATCGCTCTGAGCCAACGACGCATCTTCCGTACAACCCTAAGCTTCGACACAGACTCAACACCCGCTCGGCCCAACGCGTTTCAGAGCCGCTTAAAGGTGCAGCCGAAGCATCGAGCCAGACGCCTTCAGGGCCATCGAGCTGAAACCCTGGAGCGAGGCTGAGTAACGTTTCGCCCACAGAAGCCAGCGCTTTGGCTTCAGCAAAAAGGTCGAACCGCAGCCGCACCATCGAGGGCTCGAGAGCGAGCGCAGAAGCGACCGTCATGCCCGGGCGCACGCCGTACTTGAGCGCAGTGCTCGAAGCGAAGCAGACTCGCTGGCTGCCTTTTTCATCGGCATGCAGCACCAGCGGGCGACCGGCCAAAGCCGGTTGTTCGAGCACCCGGCGCTGCACCGGAAAACGCGGAAAAAATAAGTACCCCAAGCGCATGGCTCACCCTCGGAGCAGCTGAAGAGCTCGTCGCACGTCTCACCAGGCTTTCGTACGCAGATGAAACGTGGCCGGGTAACCGTCGCGCAGAAGATTCTTCTTCGGCCGTTGCAATGACTCGACAGCGATAACGGGCAAGAGGTCAGGCGCAAGCCACGGGCGATGGAGCCAACGCCCGTGCAGCGAGCGTGCACGCATGACGGCATGACGACCATGGGGAGCAGCGATTTCGAAAGCAGGAGCGATGCTGTTTGTTTCTACGGCGGCCGCATTGCTTCGCACCACGTGCATAAAACGTTTCCCGTCAGGAGAAATCGACTGGGTCTGCAACCGCAGCCGCACCAAGCCCTGACTGGGCGCCTCGGTTGACGTCATCAACACCAACAACGAGCCACCCGTTCTCGCCGCTTCGAGCAGCTTCTTCGTCTCAGTCATCGTCATGTGCACGAGGCGGGTGACGTCGAGCACCACGCAGGTGAAGGCCCCGCTGCGCAGCAACTGCATCGCCGTCCACACCAATTGGCCCGGCGTCTTGGGCCGAACAATGAGCAGCCGCTCTAAAGTGACGCCCAGAGAAAGCGCAGATGGCGGGTACAATTCAGCAGGCCCGTCAACCCAAGCTGAGAGTCGTTTTTCGCGACTTGCAGCAGCGACCAACGAGAGGGCCACCGTGGTGCGACCTGAGGCTTCTTCGCCGCACAATTCCACCCCAGAGCCCAAGCGAAAAGCGCCGAAGTCGTCGAGTTCGGCCACGCCGGTGCGTAATGCCATCACCAATTGCCGAGGTTCAGCCTTCAGCTTGCGGATTTTCTCGCGCAGTTGTTCCACCACTGCGGTGCTCTCTTGTCTCATGCCGGCCTCTTCTCAGTGACTCACTGCAACTGAACACATGTTTAGTATCACTGCAATCTGACAAGTGCTTACAGGGGCGGCAAATCGGCTTTGGCTCAATTGGAGGGCGTTTTACAACGACGCTCCGCGCACTCCCCCAGTCGATTTTTTCTTCCTGGGCCCAGATGTCCAATAGTCGACATCGGTCCTTTCTCCAGGCACAGATATTATGTATTGTGTCCTTTCTATAAGGACACAATGCCTGAGCCCTACTTTGAACGCTACATCGCCGAGTCACTCGAACGAACTCTCCCTCCAGTGACGCCCCGTGAGGTATCGCTCCCTCACATTCAAAATAAAGCAAACGTGGTCGTGGGAATGCGGCGTTCTGGAAAGACTTACCTCCTCTTTCAAGAAATGCAGCGCCTCATCGCCCAGGGGATCGACCGACGGAACTTGCTGTATGTGAACTTTGAAGACGACCGCCTGATGCCGCTGCAGGTCGGTGACCTCGATCGATTACTGGAAAGCTTTTACCGACAAAGTCCCGATGCACGCATACATGGCGCGTATCTGTTTCTCGATGAAGTTCAGTCTATTGAGGGATGGTCTCGATTCGCGCGCCGGGTTTTAGACACTGAAAAAACTCGGCTCTTCGTGACTGGCTCTTCAGCGAAAATGTTGTCAACTGAAGTAGCGACCGAATTTCGAGGGCGGGGACTCACCGTTGAAATGTTTCCCTTCAGCTTTAAGGAATCACTGCACCACGCAGGAGCCGAAGTACCCAAACGTCTTCCCAGTGCACCGCTCCGCTCGAGGCTTGAAGCTCAGCTGCTCAACTATCTTCAAGCAGGAGGGTTTCCAGAAGTCCAACGATGTGACGAGCAGACTCGTGTCGCCCTCTTGCAAGATTATGTCGAGCTGGTCGTCGCGCGGGACGTGGTTGAACGACATGCCATATCAAACGTTCACGCGACCCGTACTTTCGCAAAGACTCTGGTGCAATCGACCGGTAGGCGAATATCTGTAAATAAGATCTACAACGATTTTCGTTCCCGTGGCCTCAGCGTCAGCAAAGACACACTTCATGCATTGTTCGACCATTTCGTAGACGCGTATCTCATTTCCGGTGTTCCGATTTTTAGTCGCTCGCTTCGTGTTCGAGAAACCAACCCCCGGAAAATTTACGCGATCGACCCTGGGCTCGCGTGGGCGCTCTCGCATATTGGAACGTCAGACCTCGGGGTTCGCCTCGAAACAGCGGTTTACCTTGAACTCCGGAGAAGACGACCGCGCGCCCGCGATGGATCAATCTCCTACTATGTCACCCAAGCAGGCTTCGAGGTCGATTTCGTAGTCGGAGATCCAGATGACGAAAACGCGGGCGAATTGATACAGGTTTGTGCAGACCTCTCTGAGTCAGAAACGCGTTCTCGCGAGCTCCGCGCTTTAACTGCTGCAATGAAAGAGCTCGGTCTTTCTCAGGCGAGGTTGATCAGTTTGTTCGAAAATGAAAGGGTGGAAACAGATGCCGGTGTAATTCAAGTTACCCCTGCATGGCTGTGGTTTCTCGATGAAACCCTTTGGCACAGAAGAAAACCGAAATAACTCTCAAGCAGGTCATCAAGCCGCGATTTCCAGTATGACTTTTCGACGCTTACCCTATCGTGGGACCAAGTCGTGACTCCGACTTTGTCAAGCTGGGTTGAGCCAAAAGACTGAGTGTGAGAGATAGTCGTGGTGAAGCAACGCATTCTACTCTTGGTGACGTCGTGTTGGCTCGGTTGTGGTGTAGCTACCTTGAATGTTCAAACCGACGGTGGTGGCAACCACGTCGAAGACACCGACACAGGCAAAACCCATCAAGATGCTGGCGTTGGTGATGCAGGCAAAGACGTTCCCAAGCGCGACGCTGGCATTCCTGACGCAGGCCGCATCGATGGAGGTCAACCCGACGCTGGCGTTCGCGACGCTGGTACCGCTGATTCAGGTGTACCTGACCCCGGGCCGCTCCCCTACCCAACCCGCACGGCCTATCGCCTCAAGGGAATCCAACCGGATTCCTGGGCAAAGAAAGAGGACATCGCCAACAACAACACCGGCGGAGTGCTCATGAATTTAATCTGGACGACGTGGGAAGGCGCGGTCAAAGCGCTTCCGTGTTCAGCGCAAGAGCAAGAATTTCAAGGGCACTGTTTCACCATTGATAAACCGGTCGACGACGCCATCGCTGATTGGACCAAGCGCGGCCTGGTGGTGAGCGCTTCGGTGTACGGCGTGCCCACGTGGGCACAAGTCAGCAATTGTTCCCCCGCGGCCGGCTACGAGATCTTCTGCGCTCCAAATAATGCGGCTGACTACGGCCGTTTCGTAGGCATGCTGGCGCAACGTTACGACGGCAAACACGGTCACGGCCGCATCGCTGATTTCATCATTCATAAAGAAGCCAATACCAACGCGTTTTTCGACGTGGGTTGTGGCCAAGGCACCTCATGCTCAGCCGACAGCTGGATCCAGATGTATGCGGACAGCTTTAATGCCGCCTACGACGCAATCTTAACTCAGCAGCCGCACGCCAAAGTGTTCATTCCTCTGAGCAATAACTTCGGCACGAAACTCAACGCGCTCTCGGCCAATAATCCTGTGTTGTCGGGCGAGACGTTCCTCATGGGGGTTACTTCGAGAATCGGCACGCGTGCTTTCCGCGTGAACATCCACCCCTATCAAGCCTTTGTGACGGGCGTCATGTTCAGCAGCAATGACTGGCCTCTAATCACTTTAGGAAACATCGGCACTCTGGCCGGCTGGCTGCGCCACAATTTCCCGAACACCCCTTCTGCGTGGGAAGTGCACATCTCAGAGAGTGGCTTAAATTCGACTCTTCCCTACTCGAGTGAGACGGCTCAAGCCAATGCGCTTTGCACCGTCTTCCACAACATCTTAGGGACCCCAGGCATTGAGAATTACCTCTACCAACGCATGGTTGATCAACCAGTCGATATTGTAGCTGACCTCCATTGGGGCCTTCGCTTTGACACGGGCGAACGAAAACAAGCATGGGACATTTGGGCGATGGTCAATCGAAACGATCTTTCGCCCCCGCAGCTGTCATGTGGCTTCGAAGATCTTCCTTATGTTCGTTTGACGCGTCACGCCTACAGCAAATGGCATTGGACCACCACTCGACAGGCTCTCGATGGCTATGTTGCCGAAGCCTCTTGGAGACTTCTGCGCGAACCTGTTCCTGGCTCCACGCTGCTGTATGAATGTGACCTCGACGAGCACAACTTGGTCACGACCTCAGCCGATTGTGAAGGCCACCACCTGCTGGGGCCATTGGGTTATTCCATGAATGCTCCGGTAACAGGCTTCAATTTGGTTGAACTCTTCCGTTGCCGAGTGGGCTCTGGGTCAGATCACTTCGTCTCTTCCTCGCCTACCTGCGAGGGCAAAGTTGTCGAAGGCAGTTTGGGCTGGGTGCTGCCTTAAGATTCTGCCGTAAATCGCAAGAGCTCGGCGCCTTCAGCGACTTGATCTCCCGCGCTGAAGAGATATTCGGCAACCGAGCCATCGGCAGGAGCGGTAATGGTGTGTTCCATCTTCATCGCTTCCATCACCAGCAAGGCAGTGCCCTTTTTGACAGGCGTGCCGCTGCCGGCCAGCAAGGTCACAATCTTTCCCGGCATCGGCGCCACCAATTTGCCTTGATGCGCCTCATCTTTTCCAGCGTGGGCAATGGGGTCGAACAAGTCGAGCACCGTGGCAAACCCCGCGTAGAAAACATGCAACGTTTCGCCTTCAACAATCACCGTGCCTCGAAGCGGCTGTTCGCCCAACTTCAATTGGTAATCGACGCCTTCACTGGAAATTTGAAGTGGAGTTCCATTGAGCCGGCAGCCTGAGTGCTCATACGCAATCTGCACTTCATCGGCCCCCAACCTGAGTCGACGCAGGTAGATTTGATTGGCTCGCCACCCGGTTCTCCCCGACCAGGGATCATGGTCGGCGAGCTTGTTCTCTTGGGTCAGCACTGCCGCGCTCGCCAAAGCCAATACCGCAGGGGAGCCGGCTTTCGCTTCGGGGAAAAGCACCGCATGGTGCTTGGCGATGAGACCGGTATCGAGGTCTGCCATACCAAAGGCCGTCGATTCGACCAATCGTTTGAGGAAAGCCACATTGGTGGCAAGCCCCACGATTTGTGTTTGCCCAAGAGCGTCGGCCATGCGGGCGACGGCTTGTTGTCGATCTTCGCCCCAGACGATCACCTTGGCGATCATGGGATCATAAAAAGGCGTAATGGCATCGCCCTGGCGAATTCCCGAATCAATGCGCACGGAACCACTGCGAACGAAGCTGACATGCTCTGGAAAGCGCAGATGCGTCAGCGTACCAATTGAGGGAAGAAACCCCGTCTCAGGGTTCTCTGCGTACACCCGAGCTTCCAACGCATGCCCATGAATTTTCAATTCAGCTTGCGTGGCAGGCAATCTTTCACCCGCAGCCACGCGGAGTTGCCACTCCACCAAATCGAAACCGGTGATCATCTCTGTCACCGGGTGCTCGACTTGCAGCCGAGTATTCATTTCCATGAAATAAAACTGTTCACCTTCGACAATGAATTCCACCGTGCCCGCGCCCACGTACCCAACCGCTGTGGCTGCCGCTACGGCCGCCTCTCCCATCGACTTTCGTCGAGCCTCTGAAAGCCCCGGAGCAGGCGCCTCTTCCAACACCTTTTGATGTCTTCGCTGCACCGAGCAATCGCGTTCAAAAAGGTACACACAATTACCAAACGTATCGGCGAAGACTTGCACTTCAATATGCCGTGGCCGAGTGAGGTACTTCTCAATCAATACCGTGTCGTCGCCAAAAGCGTTGGCTGCTTCCCGCTGACATGACTCAAGCGCGGCTTGAAAGTCGGCACTCTTCTCGACCACCCGCATGCCCTTTCCACCGCCGCCCGCACTCGCTTTGATCAAGACAGGGTACCCAATGCGATCAGCCTGTGTCTGCAGCAACGCCGGCGTTTGATCAGCCCCGTGGTACCCAGGCACCAAAGGCACCTTTGCCTTTTCCATTCGCGCTTTGGCTTCAGACTTCAAACCCATGGCCGAGATGGCCGACGCTGGAGGACCAATGAAGCTCACGCCCGCGGCAACGCACGCTGAAGCAAAGTCTTCGTTCTCTGAAAGAAACCCATAGCCTGGGTGAATCGCTTGCGCACCCGTCGCTTTGGCTGCCGCAAGAAT
>JAYUVR010000017.1:0-9126 GCA_043753955.1 Archangium sp.
TGGCTTCGGCATCACTGACTTGGCGTTTGACCCAAGCGAAGCGGCGGCCTTTTTCGAGGCGCGCGTAGAGCTCTTTCCATTCGAGCCCGAGCACTTTGGCCAACCGCTTGGCCGCCTCTTTGGTGTCGGGGAGCATCGAGGGGTCGCTCCATACCGAATCGACATCGACAGAAGAGGCCAATTTGACGCCGCGGCGATCGACGATGTCTCCGCGCCGGGCCGCAATTTCCATCGCGCGAACGTATTGATCTTCAGCAAAGGCCTTGAGTTTGTCTTTCTGCTGCACCTGCAGATTGAGTGCGCGGCCGAACGCCCCAAGGAGCAGTGCAAAAAATACGGCACCGATGAGCACCACGCGAAGGCGCATCCACCTCGTGGGGGCTTCCATCGGCTGTAGACTCTTCAGGTCACGCATTTTTTTAAGGTTTTACTGAAATGACTTGAGGAGGCAGTTGCATTTGGAGCTGGGCTTTCGCCAGCGGCGCCAATTTCGAGGGAGATGTGAGGGTGGCCAATTCGACTTTCAGCGCATCGTTCTCTCGTTGAAGGTCGGTGCTCTGTTGGTCGAGCAACGACAACTCATAGCCCAATTTCACCACCATCACGCGCGAGGTGACGTGCACCACGCCGACGGTCGCGAGCAGCAATACGGCCAACGCTGCGGGGAAGATTTCAAACAAGATGACCGACAGCGACAACCCGCCGCGGTTGCGCGCTTCTAAGACGACGCTCATGACACTTTCTCCACCCCGCGCAATTTGGCGCTGCGGGCTCGCGGGTTGAGTTGGGCTTCAGCGGGTGAGGCCACGATGGGCTTTTTGGTGAGCGCTCTAAAATGGGCGACGCGCTCGCGAATGAGGGGCAACCCCTTTGGGCTGTCGTCGGGGCCTTCACCGCACAGCGCGCGAAACGCATGTTTGACCGCGCGATCTTCAGTCGAATGAAAGCTGATGATGGCCGCCCTGCCCCCTTGCTTGAGCAACGAGGGCAATGCGTGCAACGCACTGGTGAGTTGATTCAATTCGCCATTCACCGCGATGCGCAGGGCTTGAAAAGTACGCGTCGCCACATGAATGTCTTTGGGCCAGGCCTTGCGAGGCACACCCGCCTTGATGGCTTCGACTGCGGCTGAGGTGCGTTCGGGTCGACGCGCCTTGAGTTCTCGAGCGATACCGCGCGAATGTCGTTCGTCGGCGTAGGTGTAGATGAGATCGGCCAATTCGTTTTCAGGAAGCCGGGCGATGAGTTGAGCGGCGGTTTCGCCTTCACTCGACATGCGCATATCGAGAGGCCCGTCGCTCATAAAACTAAAGCCACGCTCGGCGACGTCGAGCTGGGGCGAACTGACGCCGAGGTCGAGCACCAGCGCATCGACAGGCTCTTTGACCAATGACGTGGCACTGCCGAATTCGCCGTGTACAGGAATAAAGCGTTCCCCAAACCGAGCCAGTCTCAAGGCCGCCGCTTGAAGCGCTGCGGGGTCGCGGTCGATGCCATACACACGGGCCCCGCGCTCGAGGAGCGCTTGCGTATGCCCACCACCGCCCAGGGTTCCATCGATGATCACACAGCCATCCTTTGGCTCGACCAGTGCCACCGTCTCTTCAAGAAGAACGGTTTGATGAACGAACTCGATGACGCTCACCCGTAGAGCAGTACGCCGCGCTCGAAGGACCTGACGGCTTCTTCGGGCAGCGAGAAATAGTCGAAGCTGTCGTGCGCGCCGGCGCTGCGAAAGATGGCATGCACGTAGGGCGAGAGCCCTGAAAGCTTCATGTCACCCCCCAATTCACGAAGCACCTCAGCTCGGCGAACCAAGGGTTTTACGCCGCGGTAGTCGAAATGCGTGACTTCAGAAAAGTCGATCACCACTTCGACCACACCTTTGAGGGTCAACTTGGCCAACATGTCTGTCACTTCTTGAACGTCTGCACGATCGAGTTCGCCTTCGAGTTGCATGCGCATGATGCGAGACGTCGCTGTAGCGGCTGCAACCCCCAGCGGGTTGTGGACGCTTTGATTCAGGACGATTTGATTCATCAGTTCGCTCACTCGTTCCTCCAAGTCAATCGTTTGAGAAAATTCAGCCCTGTCGGAGTTCGGTCAACACCCGCATCACGTCGGCGGAGTCGGCTTCGGTGCGCGCCGCTTCTTGTGCCTTGGTCCAGCCCGTTTTCGACCAGAGCTCGATCACCTTCACCATGCCCGCCCACACCAAATCTTTTTCTAAGCTCGCGTAGTGCCGAAGCTGCGGAGGAATGAGCACTCGCCCCAGCTTGTCGAGCTGCACCTCTTGAGCGCTGGCGACGTAGAGCCGCAAGAGCGCTTTGACTCCCGGTTCCATCGGGTTTCGTCGAGCCAACGCCGTTTCGAACTGTTCCCACTCGCGCACCGGGTAGCAGTGCAAACAGGGGTCGAGGGCGGTGGTGATGATGAGTCGATCGTCGTACCCGCCCACCAGCGTTTCGCGCAGCTTCACCGGGAAGCTCGTTCGCCCCTTCGCGTCGATCTGATGTTCGAAGACGCCTCGGAACACGCTTCGATCGCTCCCTTGGAAAACTGCGAAGTTCTGCCACTCGACGACCCTGATTCACCACGATGAGGGAAATTGATCCGCTTGTTACCACTTTCTGCCACCTGTGCCGCAAAATAGGTGCGCTTTGAAAACGGGTCAAGAAAGGAGAGAAAAGAAGGTTGTGTGCTACACCTCGTGGGTTCAGCACGGGGGCACGCAGTGACGCCGGTTCGACTCAAGGTCACCTACAAGACGCCAGAATCACTGTTGGGTGAACTGACTAAGAGCGTCGGCCGCGGAGGCGTTCGCATCGAGGCGAAAAAAGCCATTCCCGTGGGGACGACCTTCATCTTTGAACTGCGTTCAGTCGGCGTCAGCGAGCCCGTCGAAGTGGTGGGCACCGTGCTCACGGTCACCGAAACGGCGCCGGGCCGATTTGTCTTGCATATTCGCTATCAGGCGCCTCGCGATAGAAACGGCCTCGACAGCGTCCTCAAGAGAATTTTTGAATCATCGGCCTTCGACACCAAGCGCAAAGCACCTCGCATTCCGCTCCACGTGCGGGCGACAGAAAACAAAAGTCAGACGCCTTCATTTCGCCTGCGTGACATCAGTACGGGTGGCGTAGGCATCGACGTTGAAAGCGATGTGTTGCCTCGTCACATCAAAGTGGGCACGGGGTTTGGCATTCAGATGAAACTCACCAGCGGTTTGTTGGCGCTTACTGGTGAGGTGGTGTGGGCGGTCTCAACCCGCTCAAGCGACGCCATTCCACCCGGAGCCGGAATCGTCTTTCGCGATCTGCGCCCCGGAGCAGGGGTGATGCTGCAAGAATTGCTGACGCTCAGGGCGCTCCCCACGCCGCCATGGATTGCGCGCGTGGCTTTCGGTGCCGACGTCACCTCGCGCTTTTAGCCAGGTCCCACCTTTCCGCGCCTCTGCCCACAAGCCCGCTAAAAAGACCATGCTTAGTGCGCAAAGGCCGCATTCTCATTACGTTTCATCAATGCCGGACGCGGCTCCGAGGAAGGTTCAAATGCCCGTGCATCGCACCGGCATACTCAGTCGGTTGAGATATTCGACAAAACTGGCTGCCACCAGTTTGATTGTTATTGCGCTTTCTCTGGGGCTGTTAGGTCGCGTTCTCTACGAAGTGAATCAGAACGTCGAGTTTCGAACCAGTGAGACTGACGGCATTGTTTTGATACGCCCTTTTTACGAGCTGATGCGGCTCGCGCAGAATCACTGGGGCCAGACCGATGCTGAAGAAACCAGTCGAGCTACCCTTCAACGGATCGAAACCCTTATTCACGAAATAGACGGTCTCGATGCCATCTATGGGGCTCGTTTTGACACTTCTTCGGGGTGGGAATCGATCAAATCGCAATGGAAGGCGATACGTCAGAACGAAAACAAAGACGTCACGCAGCTGAGCAATCAATACATACAGCTGCTCGATGACCTGGCTGGCATTACCATGCATGTTTCTGATTTATCGAATCTTCAGCTCGACCGAGATCTCGACACGTATTACCTCTCAGTCAGCGTTACAGAAACAATTCCTGCGCTCACCAATCAACTGATCAGACTCAAGGTCGCCACCACCACCGAGCACGGCTCAAGTGTTCGATTGGTTTCTGACGAGCGCTTTTCACAACTCACAAAAAAATTACGACGAGACTACACCGTTATTTTTGTAGCGAGCACCCGAGTGCGACCGCTGCTCGAGCCTCTTTTCGACACGGCGCTTTCAAAGACACTTGCTCATCTTGAGTTGGCCCGCAGCATCAAAGAAAAGCTTGATGAGAATACGAATTCACCTGAGCTGGTTCAATCGCGCACAGCCGCCCACGCAGCGCTCGATGCGTTGTTCAACGCCACCATTCAGGAACTCGAAACCCGGCTCAACGAACGAATCGGAGCTGATCGCCGAACGCAGTGGATTACCGGCATTGGCACCTTGGTCGCGCTGACGTCGCTCATTTCTTTGTTTTTTTCTCTCACCGTTGCCATTCGCGAGGCGGTTTCTCGCCTGCGAGTGACGTCGGCCAAGTTGGCGGCAGATCAAGGCATTGAAGCGCCTCCTGTCGATGCCGATGAAAGAAATGAAGTCATCAATGCCATCGAGCTTCTCGCCAAAACCGTAGAAGAACATTCAGACCTTCAAGAGCAAGAGATTGCGCGTGCCCGAACAGCTGAAGCTGCTGTGCGCGAGGCAACCACGCATATTCGTCAGATTCTCGACATCACCCTCGATGCCGTCATCGGTATGGACTCTGAAGGCATCGTCATTGAATGGAATCACCGAGCCGAATCAGTCTTCGGGTGGACTCGCGAAGAAGCGATTGGGGCTCGTCTGTCTGAGTTGATTGTTCCACCGAGCCTTCGCGCAGGCCATGAAGCGGGCTATCGCAGGTATGTCGCCACAGGCGTGGGGACCATCATCAACAGCCGTATTGAAATCAACGCGCTCAAAAAATCAGGGGAAGAATTTTTCATCGAACTCGCCATCGCTCCCTTGCGCGTCAGAGACACCATTCATTTCAGTGCTTTCGTGGTGGACATTACCGAGCGAAGGCGCGCGAACGAATTGCTGGCCGCCAAAGAACGCGCTGAAGCTGCAAACCGAGCGAAGAGTGATTTTCTGGCGACGATGAGCCATGAAATTCGAACGCCCATGAACGGTGTTTTGGGCATGACGGCGCTGTTGATGGAAACACCCTTAAGCGTCGAACAGCGCGAGTTCACTGAAACGATTCGACAATCAGGGCAGTACTTGCTTGCCATCATCAACGATGTTCTCGATTTTTCAAAAATCGAAGCTGGCAAGTTGAACCTCGATGCCTACTCTTTTGATTTGCGCATTCTGATTGAAGAATCGATGGATCTGCTTGCCGAACGCGCCACTGCAAAAAACCTTGAGCTCGCTTCTTTTTTCCCTCTCGACGTGCCCACTTTGCTGGTGGGAGACCCAGGCCGCATTCGTCAGATTTTTATCAACTTGCTTGGCAATGCCATCAAATTCACCCATCAAGGTGAAGTGGTGGTGCGCATCAGCACCACCGCAACTCAAGACAAACACGTCGAGCTCGTCATCGAAGTGGTTGATACGGGTATCGGCATTGATACGGCAGGGCAAGAGCGACTGTTTAAAGCCTTTTCCCAAGTGGATAACACCACCACCCGCGAATACGGAGGCACGGGCCTAGGGCTGGCCATTTCTCATCGGCTGACGCACCTCATGGGCGGCAAAATTGGCGTGCGCAGTGAGCCAAAGAAAGGCAGCACTTTTTTCTTCACCCTACCGCTCACGAAGCAGTCGTCAGAGCACCAGGCCCCCTTGACTCAGTTTGCACTGGCGGCGTTGGTCGTTGACGACAATGACACCAGTCGCTCAATTCTAGACACGTATCTTTCTGCCTGGGGTGTCAAAACCGTTTGCGTAAAAAACAATCAAGCGGCACTCGATGCCTTGGCGCACGCTTCTCCCTGCCCCAAGTTCGATTTCGCTTTGGTTGATATCGGTAATACCGAACCTCCTGCCTTTGACGCAGCTCGGTTTTTGGCTCAAAGCAGTGCCTTGGGTTTCCCCCCACTGATACTTCTTGCCGCCGCTGGCCGCAAAGCAGACAAGACCGAAGCAAATGGCCTTTCTGCTTTTGAACAACTCGGCAAGCCCGTGCGCACGGGCCACTTGTACGCGGCAGTACAGCGCATCGCGCATCGCATACCGACTCCGACGGGCCATCTGATGCATGCCCCTGACGATGCGCGGTTTGCGAAAACCCGCATTTCCAGCCAAGACTCGCTTATTCAAGGTCGAATTCAGGTGTTGGTGGCAGAAGACAATGTCGTCAATCAGAGAATTATCGTCCGTATGCTTGAGAAACTGGGGGTGCATGCCGACGTTGTCGACAACGGAGCTGAGGTGGTTCCCGCGTTGACCCAAAAAGCCTATTCAGCCATTTTGATGGACTGCCAAATGCCCGAGATGGACGGTTTTGAAACCACCCGCCTGATTCGAAAAATCGAAGGGCAAGAGGGGTTCGCTCGTCAGGCTGCGCACATTCCGATTATCGCTGTCACTGCCAATGCGCTGGTCGGTGATCGAGAGCGCTGCCTCGAAGCGGGTATGGATGATTACATTTCAAAACCTTTGAATCGAGAAACATTGAAGACGACCTTGAGAAAATGGCTCAGTGCAAATGGAAATGTCGTCGCCATGCCTGAGACAGTCATCTAGTTATTGTTTATTTGCCTCAGCAGGCCGGGGATAGACGAGACAGAGTTCAGGGAAATATGCGCTTTGCGAAGAGACGTAATTCGCGGCCATCGCCCGAGCAATTTTTTGCAATTCAGTGCCAAACGAAGGCACGAAACACACGTCAGGTGCTGACTTGAATTTCGCTTGAATACGTTCGAAACCTCGTTGCAGGGTCGTCAGGTCCATCTGGCCTCCACGCAAGGGGACGGTGGGCCCATTGGGGTCTGCGCCCGGCAATTTGCCCATGTTCGTCTGTAACTCGAACCCATCTGCCCGCTGAATCACTCTGAGTTTTCCGGGCACTGGTTCATCGAGCCATGATTGAAATGAAGGTACATCTCTCAATTTCAACTTGAAAGCGATGGGGGCATCGGGGTGCGCAAGCCATACTTCTTGTTTGCGGTCGTCAAGCGCAGCCAGCATGGGCGCCACTTGAGCCAAGTAGGTGTCTTCATCAGGGCTCAATACGACAGGCTTTGAATCTGCTTCGAGAGTCGCTTTTTCTGTGAGCGATGACAGCACCAATGCGCCCTTTGGGAATGGTGGCCCCATGGGGTTGAGTGGCACCACCGCGTAGTAGGCGTCGCGCTCATCGCCCGCGTCGACCATCACTCGCTCGAGAGGCTCAAGCGGGTGAGGCTGCGCGCGAGGAACGGGCTCTTGCTTGTGTTGGTTACACCCCAACAGCGTTAAAATGACAGCGAACCACTTCATTTGCTCTCCTCAACAGAAAACGCCTTATCAACACAGCTGGCACTGGCGAACCCTCGCTTCACTGCATCGAGGGCCGCCTCGCGAGGCTGTACAAAAAGATGCGTGTCTTCGAACCGAGCTGCGTCGTCGGCATTACCAGCGTTGCGAATGTAAATCGCTTTGATGCGACCGGGGAATTCAGCACGTATTTGTCGGTACACTTCGGGGTCATGTTCGCCAGAATCACCTACCAAAATCACGTCATTGGGCACGGCTTGAAGCAATGAACGCAGTATCGGTTGTTTGTAATTGCGAAGCGTCGAAGGCCCTACGTCACGCAAATACAAGCCAAACGCGGGGAAGCGGTGGGTCTTCAGAAATGCATTGATGCGCTCGACGTATTGAAGCGGCGAGCCACTGACGAGTGCAAAACCAGGTCGGGCCCGCTTTCCTTCTTGAAGGCAATTCAAAAACTCGGCCATACCTTCGACGACCGGTTGACTGTGTTCGTCTTGCATCAGTGCTGCTTTGAGGAGCTTTCGCGTCTTCACCACATTCGTGACCGCCAAGGTGTCATCGAAGTCTGAAATCACCACAAACGGTGCTTCGGTGGAAATAATGTCAACCGTACTGATACCGGTAGCGGCGCCCTTTACTTTTGCTTCTGCGGTAGACAACCCCACTGTGAATGGCATTTCACCGCTGGACACTGTCACCGAGAAATTGCCGTCTTCACCGCTGGTCACCTTCACCACGCGTTCGGCGTAGCGCACTTCGACCAAGGCACCTTCCCAACTTGAGGCGGTGAGACGACGGAGGTTTTTTGAGAATAAAGAGCTCCCCGTCGTCGAACGATGTTTCAGCACTCGGCCAGAAAAGGAAACGTGCTCGGGGGTACCAATGGTCGGAAACAAAAGAACCAAAGGTTCGGCTTGTGCAGAAGAACCAAGCAGGGCTGCAACAACGATGATGGAGCGCATGAGTGAGCATGTTAGCGTCACACGCCTGGTGCGGCGGGTCACCGCTTTTTCAAGTTGATGCAATGACAATTTTTGGAAAATACGAGCTTTCCGAACGCATCGCCACGGGTGGAATGGCGGAAATTTTTCGCGCGCGATACGAGCCGGCACCAGGGGTGACCAAGCAGGTGGTCATCAAACGTATTCTTCCTCTCTTCTCAGAAAATCTCGCTTTCATTGGCATGTTTACCAATGAAGCCAAAATCGCGATGCGCCTTTCTCACGGCAATATCGCGCAGGTCTTCGATTTCGGTTCAATTGAAGGGGAATACTTTCTGGCGATGGAATTGGTCGATGGGCACCCGTTGTCTGAGGTCATCAACCAAGCCGCTGCATCTGACCTCGACGTCGTGCCGCCAGAATTCGCCGCCTTCATTTGTGTCGAAGTGCTCAAAGGCTTGCACTACGCGCATACACAACTCGATGACCAAGAAAGGCCCCTCAAAATTGTCCATCGCGATGTGAGCCCTCAAAATGTACTCATCAGTTTTGAAGGGCAAATCAAGCTGGTCGATTTTGGAATTGCCAAAGCTCGTAATGCCGGCCTCGCCGAGTCACAGGGCAATTCATTCAAAGGCAAATACGCTTACTTTTCACCCGAACAAGCGCTCCATACTGAACTCGATGCCAGATCG
>JAYUVR010000018.1:0-7695 GCA_043753955.1 Archangium sp.
ATCCAGAGTGAGCAAGGCAGGGTGTCGCCCCGCCGGAGCGAGCAGAGCTCGCGGAGGCGGCCTTTATTGCGCAGGGCTCATCACCAAGAGGCCGGGCGCCGTTCTCGAAGTAGCTTTGACTTCTTCGCTGCGACGATTTTTTGCCCTTTCGTCCAAAGGTTGAATGGCTTGCTCAGCGCCCGAGGCTTCTTGCGTTTCGGACGAGCTGCCGGCTCCGATTCGGGTAGTGCTGGAATGGTTCTGACGAGCTCTCTGAAAGCTTGCGACATTTTTCCGCGGCGCCGGCGACGCCGCGCGCGGAGCTCGACGGCAGGGCCGACCGCATCAATGGTTGCAATACATTGCTTGCCTAGCCGAAGTCGCCATTGCCCAGACACCGTCTGTCTCACGTCGAGGGTCGCTTTGGCATAACTTCGGCCACCCCTTAAGCGGGGGATTTGAAGTTTGACACCGTCAATGGAGACAACGTTGTCATTGCTGACAGTAGCGATGTAACGAAAGGCGCAAACCTCATCGACGTCCAGCGTGGAGGGTAACGGCCGCCAAGCGGCCTCGACTTCCCGAGGTTTTCGCCCAAAGCGACGATTGTGCCTCTCAATGAAGAGAGGCACAAAGCGATTGGCCTCTTCCATTGTCGAGATGCCTTCAAGCCGCATCTCAGACACCAGTCTGTCCTGTAACGTGCCCCACAGCCTTTCCACTCGCCCTTTGGCTTCTGGAGACAAGGCAAAAATGGGCTCGACTCGCAGCTCCTGCAGTGCCAGCCCCACCTGCGTTGGTGTCTGTTGCCCGGCCAGCTCTTCTTCCAGCGTCCAATTGTCATCGTTGCGCTTCAGACTGCCGTGTCGGTCCATGTAGATGCGCAGCGGAACACCTTTCCCCTTCACGATGCCTGAAAGCACTCGCAAATATGCCGCGGCGCTTTCTTCGGGCACAAAATGCGCCCCCGGCATCACCCACCCTGTCGCATCGTCGATTGCCCCCACCAAACACATCCTCGGGCCTCTCTCCTCGAGCCACTCGTGCGTACTGCCGTCCCACAGCAACAGCGCTCCTTCTCGAGCTTCTCTGTTTCGCCTCTGCCGGTAACGCCGCGGTCGCCGCTTTCGTGCCGCCTTCAGCCCCGCACTCCGCGCCCAACGACGAAACGTCGCCCGAACGATTTCAATACCTTCTCGCTCCTTCAGCATCTCCACGAAGTGCGTGTCATTGAAGCCGCTGTATCGGACCTCAAACAGCTTCAGCACCTCTCTGCGCAAGGCCTCCAACATTTTGTTCGAAGGCGCACGTCCACGATTCCCGTGCACAATGCAATCCTGGCCTTTGCCCATTCTCGCCGCCAGCCTTCGCAGTTGCCGCTCTGAAAGCCTCAAAATCTGTGCCGCTTCGCTCGTTGTGAGCCGCCCTTCCTGGTGCCGCCACAGCACATCTTTTCGGGTCCACTCTTTTTCGGACATCAACATCTCGCCTGTTTAGGCGGACATTTTCCCTGAGCAGTTATCGGTCATTTTCCCTGAGCAGCAACAGCACACGAGTGCACGGCACACGAGTGCACGGGTGCGCAATCCTGAGTGCCCGACAACATGGTCTGAGATTCGGAGTACGGCTCCGGCTGCTGGGAATGCATGAGTCCTGCGAGTGGTGTGCCGGACCCAAGCGAATCGAGGGTCGAGCGGTACGCGTGCGAGAGGCATCGGATCCAAGGTTACGAGCGCGGCGATCATCGCGTCACTTGCGCTTGCCCCATCGTGTCTTTCCAGCGAAGGGTGTTTCAGGCACTGCATCGTCACCCAGACTTCAACGGACCTCTCGCCAAGGGCAGCCTTGCAAGAGCTACTCGCATGGCTGCCTTCGACCTCGACTTCAGAAAAAACCTGTCGTCAAGATCGTCTGAAATGCGTGCCCTGCATGCGTAGCCCCTGCACTTGACCCTAGTCCATACGGCGGCTTAGGGGAGTACCTATGAACGTGCTCGTAACAGGAGGTTGCGGCTTCATCGGGTCCAATCTCGTAAAATTTCTGAGGGCGAATCGGCCTCACTGGAAGGTAATCAACCTCGACAAACTGACCTACGCCGGAAACCTCGAGAACTTGAAAGAACTCGAAGGCGACCCACAACACATTTTCGTGCGTGGTGACATCGGCAACCGAGAATTGGTCGACCATGTCATCCGGCACGAAAAAATCGACTCCATCATGCATCTGGCGGCCGAGAGCCATGTCGACCGGTCGATTCTTGGCCCCGAGGCATTCATTGTCGCCAACGTGCTTGGTACGAATGTACTTCTCGAGGCTGCTCGACACGCGAAGATTTCTCGCTTTCTCATGGTATCGACCGACGAGGTTTACGGTTCGCTTGGCCCCACGGGGCTCTTCACTGAGACTACGCCGCTGGACCCTTCGTCGCCCTACTCGTCTTCTAAGGCCTCTGCCGACATCATCGCGTTGGCTTATGAACGCACTTTTGGGCTCGACGTCGTCGTCACCCGTTGTTCCAACAACTATGGGCCCTATCAGTTTCCTGAAAAGCTCATTCCCTTGATGGTCGCCAATGCCATCAATGACAAACCATTGCCTGTGTATGGTGATGGGACCAATGTGCGCGACTGGCTCCATGTCGAGGACCACTGTTCTGCCCTCACTCTCGCTCTTGAAAAAGGAAAGAAGGGCGAGTGCTACAACATCGGCGGCAATTCTGAGCGACAAAACATTCAAATCGTCAAAGCCATACTCGCGGCGGTCGGTAAACCCGAGACACTCATCAAATACGTGCAAGACCGGCCAGGCCACGACAAGCGCTACGCCATTGATGCCTCAAAGAGCAAACGTGAACTGGGCTGGGCGCCTTCTCATGTCTTTGAAAAGGCACTCGCAGACACAGTGAAGTGGTACCTGGAAAACCGCCAGTGGTGGGAACGCATTACTTCTGGGGCGTATAAGACATACTTTGAGACCCAATACGCTTCACGACTGAAGGGTTGATTCTTCAACATGCGCTTTCTTGTCACTGGTTGTAATGGGCTTGTCGGCCGTCGCTTGGTCTCCTTGCTCGCATCGCGCGGGCACGAAGTGGTTGGTTTGAGCCGCGGCGGTCAGCGAGCCCCCGATTCAACGACAAATTCCAGTTACGTTTCGGTGGATCTCAGCGATCAACTACTACTCACCCAAACGCTTCGTGACGTTCGTGCGAACGTCATCATTAATTGTGCTGCGATGACCGACGTCGACGGCTGCGAACGAGACCCTCTCGGCGCATATGCGGCCAACGTGGAAGGCCCGGCTACACTGGCTCGCAGCGCGCGTGAATTAGGTACCCATCTTGTGCACGTCTCCACCGACTATGTGTTTGATGGAGACGCAGGCCCATATGACGTTGATGCCATTCCCCACCCCCGAGGGACCTATGCCATCACCAAACATATGGGTGAAGAAGCCGTTCGCGCTCTCTGCCCGACGGTCCAGTGGGCCATCGCTCGAACTGCAGTGGTCTATGGTTGGCCTTCCACTGGAAAAAACAACTTCGGTTCGTGGCTTGTCGATTCGTTGAGCAACGGAAAAACGGTGAAGCTTTTCTCCGACCAATGGGTCTCTCCCAGCCATGCGGGGAATGTGGCCGAGATGGTGGCTGAACTGGCTGAACGTCGCCTGGCCGGCATCTGGCATACCTGCGGCGCCGAAGTGGTCGATCGAGTCACTTTCGGTAAACAGCTCTGCGCACTTTTTGGGTTTGACGCTTCATTGATTGTCCCAAGTCGAATGGCCGACGTGAATCTTCCGAGCCCTCGCCCAGCCAAGAGTGGACTCATCGTCACTCGCACTTCCCAAACTCTTGCAGCACAACCTCTGTCGAACGAGGCCGCGCTCGCCCGACTCCACACTGAATACTTGAGGACTACTCCATGAAGGGCATCGTTTTGGCTGGAGGTTCGGGCACTCGCCTCTACCCTCTGACTCGAGTTGTCTCGAAACAGCTGCTGCCGATTCACGATAAGCCGATGGTCTACTATCCCATCAGCACCTTGCTCCTGGCCGGTATTCGCGAAATTCTCATCATCTCCACACCGCACGATCTTCCACGTTTTCGGGAACTCTTGGGCGACGGTTCAGAGTGGGGCATCTCATTTACCTACGCAGAGCAACCGAGCCCTGACGGTCTGGCTCAGGCTTTTATTATCGGCGCTCCGTTCGTGGGTAACGATACCGCCGCCTTGGTTTTGGGAGACAACATTTTCTATGGTGACGGTTTCGGCCCGCTGATGAAACGAGCGGTTCAGCGCGTAAAAGGTGCGACCGTCTTCGGCTATCAAGTCAACGACCCTGAACGATATGGCGTGGTTGAGTTGGACTCTGATGGCAAAGCCATCTCAATCGAAGAAAAGCCAAAGAATCCCAAATCAAATTATGCGGTGACTGGCCTTTACTTCTACGACAACGACGTCTTAGAGATTGCTCGTACTCTCAAACCATCGGCCCGTGGCGAATTGGAAATTACTTCTGTCAATGATGTGTATTTGCAACGCGGCGCACTCTCGGTGGAAGTAATGGGCCGTGGTTTTGCCTGGCTTGATACCGGCACTCACGAGTCACTGATGGAAGCTTCTCAGTTCATTCACGTCATCGAGCGACGCACCGGGCTCAAAGTGGCATGTATTGAAGAAATATGCTGGCGCAGAAAATACATCAACGATCAACAGCTTGAAAAGTTGGCCGAGCCCATGAAGAAAAATGACTACGGGCAATACATGCTGTCGTTGCTGAAACATAAGGATCGCAAATGAATATCGAAACCACTCCCATTCCAGGCCTGCTCGTCGTCATGCCTCGAGTCTTTTCAGATTCTCGTGGTTTCTTCGTCGAAACGTTTCACGCAGAGAAGTACGGAGCCAAAGGTATCGAGGGCCCCTTTATTCAGGACAACTGGAGTCACTCCGTAAAAGACACGTTGCGCGGCCTTCACTTTCAAAACCCCAATGGGCAAGGAAAATTGCTCTGCGTGACGCGTGGTTCAGTCTTCGATGTCGCGGTTGACGTACGAGTTGGGTCACCCCATTTCGGCCAATGGTTTGGCCTTGAATTGTCAGAGTCAAATCGACGCCAACTGTGGGTTCCTCCGGGCTTTGCTCACGGGTTCTGTGCGCTCTCGGCCGAAGCCGATTTTCTCTACAAATGCACTGCGCTCTACGCTCCAGATTGCGAACAATCGATTCAATGGAATGATCCGGCAATCGGCATCGATTGGCCCACCAAGCATCCTCTCCTCTCGGCCAAAGATCTCGCCGCTCCTTCTCTCGCAAAGGCGACACGGCTTCCGAAATTTCATCAATCGAACGAAACCTAACCGTTAGCGGTAATGAAGATGGACTGAGCCAATCGGTTCACCACGGGCAGCTGCTCGACAATGGCGCCCACCTTCGCAACGGTGGACACCAATTGAAATGGCAAATTTGGCAATACGAAGTCCCGAAAACTGACTTCGATGTCACTAAAGCCAGCTCGGCGAAGATGTCTAATAATCCATCGCGGAGTGAATGCCATTTCATCAGGCTCAAGTTTCGTCAGTTCTCTGAGCGGCATAAAGCTGAACGTGGCGAAGACGTATGGGTTGAACAAATTAGGTTCCCAAAACACAAAGCGGCCACCAGGTTTGAGCATGGCGCGCATGGACTGCAACGCATCATCAATATGGAAATAAAGATGATGAAGAATGCCATTCCCAACAATGGCATCCCATTCGTTGCCTAAGGCTTTCCGCCCCATTTCCGTGGCCAAATTGGACTGTACAAAACGAAGGCGTTCGTGACCAAAGCGACGAGTTGCCTCTTCAATAAAGGGACCGCAGAGATCTGTGCCCGTCACGTGAGCTGTATCAGCCGCCAGAAAGTGCGCTAACTCGCCCCGCCCACAACCCCACTCAAGCACCCGCTGTGTACCAATAGGGAGCGCAGACAAAATAGCCTCTGCTCGGCGTTTCATGCGGACTTCTTGAGTAGGAGTCCACGCGTAACCTTGGTTGAAACCGCGATCGTCAACGATGCTTGGCACGAACTTGCTCCTGAGCTTTTTGAACGAATTGAGCGATCTCATCTCCGGCTTCTAACACCTTCGAACCTCTAACAATTCGACTCCGAATGTAACGGGGCCGCGCTTTGACCTCTTCAAGTACTCGACCTACGTAATCACCCAAGACACTCAACGAGATGAGCTGCACTCCGCCTAAACCAAGCACCAACAACACCACTGTCGTAATGCCCGAAGCGCCTTGGGGAGGGCTCAAGAAATAGTTGATCAGGTAAAACAGACTCGCCAGCAGGGTGAGTAAGAACATCACTATCCCCAGGCCCTGAATGAATGACAAAGGCTTGGTACTGAATGAAAAGATGCCCTTTTTGGCCCACCAAATGTTCTTCAGCAAACTGTTGGTGGTGCGCCCGAAGGCCCGTTCGGGACGGTGGTAGGACACGCCCGTCTGCTTAAAGCCGACCCACGCTCGCAAACCACGCAGAAACACGTCGCGCTCGGGAAAGTTGAGCAAATGCTGAGCGGCCTTGCGGCTGATGAGACCAAAGTCACCTGCGTCGACAGGCACAGGCACCGATGAAAGCGCACTAAAAACTCGGTAAAAGAGTTTATAGGCGATCTGCATGTAGAACGGCGCTTCACGCTTGGCCCGTTGGCCATACACGACGTCGAAACCTTTTTCCCAGGTGTCGATCAGTTGGGGGATCATTTCTGGAGGATCTTGCAGATCTCCATCCATAAAGACGGCGGCGTCGCCGGTAGATACTTCAAGCCCACTGAGAAATGCCGACTGAGAACCAAAGTTACGCGAGTGCGAAACCCCAACGACAGAAGGGTCTTTTCGACACAACTCGGCAATCACTCGCTCGTCATCAGCAGGGCTGCAATCATTCACAAAAATAATCTCGTAGGAATACCCACGAGGCCGCAAAGGCTCGAACGTTTTGACAATGCGTTCGTACATAAGCGGAATCGCCTGATTATCGCGATAACAAGCGACGATCATCGAAATGGTTCGAGCCTCGGCAATAGGGCCAGTACCACGCAACAACTCACTCGCACTGCGTTCCCAATTGGCGGTAAGCCGCAACCCATCTTCAAACCCCACGAGCGCTTTCCAACCGAGTTTCTCTTCGGCCAAAGCGGGGTTTCCATACCAGTTTGAGAGGTCCCACTTGCGGTTGTGATGCGCACCAAAAACCGGTGGATTCTTCAGCTCAAAAACAGTCCGGGAGTAGTTGGCGACGTCTTCCAACGTCGTTCGCTTACCAGTTGCAATATTGAGAGCCATTCCCGGGTCTGTTTTGCACACCGTCAATGCAGCGCGAACGAAGGCCGCCGTCGCGTCATCAACATATACAAAATCGCGCGAAGTCTTTGGAGCTGCGAGCGGCGGATAGCGCCCTTCGAGCCCCGCCTGCACCACGCGCGGAATCAGGCGGTCGCGCTCTTCAAGCGGGCCATACACCGAGTACAACCGCAAATGAGCACAGGGCATACTGTGAATGCGCCCATAATATTTGAGCAAATAACTGCTCGCTGCCTTGGAAGCAGCGTAGTCGCTGTTGGGCACCAATTCCGAGTTCTCGTCTGGAAAAGTGCAATTGAGCCCGTATTCAGACGAGCTCCCGGCATGCACGAAGGCGTCGCAGCCCGACTCTTGGAGCCCCACCAACA
>JAYUVR010000019.1:0-16417 GCA_043753955.1 Archangium sp.
AAGCGGGCATCAACAGCGTAGGCACCGGCATCGAAGAGCGTACGCACGAAGCGGGCAAGGTCCTTCATCACCTGTCTCATCACGCCGGAGTGGTGTTGATTCCACGCCCTTCGGCGGGAACGCTCCAGCGCATTGAATTCGTTCGCCTCAGTGCAGAAAGAGCGCTGGCCATTCTGGTCGGCCAAGGCGGCCAGGTTCAAAACAAACTGGTGATGCTTGATGGTCCGGTCACTGCCGACGAATTACAACAGTCGGCAGCATACTTAAATGAACTGCTGCGCAGCGCTTCTTCCATCGAAGATGTGCGCAGTCGCATTCTGGTCGAGCTCGATGCAGAGCGAACTCAGTATGACCAAGTCGCCGCTCGAGCGCTCAAACTCGGCGCCGCCGCCACCGATGTGTCTTCTTCAGAGCGGGTCCTCATCGAAGGCACGGGCAGTTTTCTCGAAACGCCTGAGTTTGCTGAAGACGTACGCCGCATGCGGGCACTCTTCAAAGCGCTCGATGAAAAGCACAAACTTCTTTCGTTGCTTGATCGCGTGCAGCGCGCGCGTGAAATGCAAATCTTTATCGGAGCCGAGAGCGAATTCGGAAGCCAAGGTGATGTCACCGTCATCGCAAGCCCCTACGGCGCAGACGACCAAGTGTTGGGTACCGTAGGCGTAATTGGCCCTACGCGGCTCGACTATCAGCGCGTCATTCCACTCGTGAATTTCACGGCCCGGGTGTTATCGCGGGTGCTGAAGAATGACTGACATCGCGGTTGGCAATACAAGGTGACCGCTTTGAGGAAAACGAGACACACTATTTATTCGAGCTTCGATGTGGACCTCAAAACACTGATGTCTTGCGTGCCCAGTATCTGATCCTCTTGAGGGAGCCGGGGGAGCCAGAAGTTTCGAAGCCAATCGTAAGCCTGCTGCAAAGTCTGTTGACCCTGTGAGAAAACCGCCTTCGCTGCTTTCGCTTGGTGGGCAAACTTGAGCGTCAAAGAAGCCAGATGCGGGTTTACATCCACGTGCTCTTTGGTGAACGACGACGGAACCATAGGGATCCCGCGGTCGTGGTGGTAGTTGAACTCAACGAATTCCACCGCATGCTTCAAGTCGGGGTCCGATATTCTTTGAATCTGGTGATTGAGATCCACCCTCCAAACGTCGATTTGCTTCTGTAGCGCCTCGACTTGGGCGACCGACATTCGATTTTCGGCTTCGTACGCCGCCATTCTGCTGAAAATGGCCGCGTTATGCCGATTGTCGTGCACCCAGAAATCACTTCCCGGACGAACAAACCCATCTGCAGCAATGGGGTCACCGGAGACGCCCACCAGGTAAATATTATGGGCAGCCAAACGCAGGAAGACGTCACGACCGAGCTCCTCACTCGTCGGTAAGGTCAACATGTCGAACGAATGCTTATTGCTAAAAGCATTGAGGAAAGGCTGCTGCTCTGCGCGAAAATCACTGTCGATGCTGGCTCCCGGGAAAATCTGCATCTGGTTTGTCTTAAAAAGTTCAATTTCCTGCGCCATCGACACTGATTTGTGGCTTTGGAGCGCGCGGTCCCAAACGAGAAAGGTTCGGTCACGAAGCCCAAGGGATTCTTGGTCGAAGTGCCCCATCGCCCTGGTAGAGAAATAGCCGAGCTCCTGTAAGCGCTGATACGAAATGTGCCCCTGAGCGACGTGCTGACTTACTTCGGTTTTAACCATCTTTAGGTAATCAAGACCCAACTTGCGTTCAGCAATCACTGATGCGTCTGCCGTCTTTTGCAGTTGAGCCAATTGAACTGTCTGCTGACCTATTTTGGCGTCGAGTGTTTTCTGTAGACCCTTGAGTACCGGAATGCCGTAGTCGCTAAAATCAAACTGGTACGGGGTATCTGGTGTCTTGCTTTTCTGTGCGGTGAAGCGGCCCTTCACATCAGTCATGTAGCCATCGGGGTCTTTAAGAACTCTGTCGAGCGTGGGGTACTTACCAACCAACGCCGCATTCAGTTCTTTGTAAGCCAGTGCTTCTTCAGCAGGAGTCGAGGGCCCACGTGCGGCGAAAACTTTTGCTTGTTCCGCTCGAGCTATGGCATCGGTTCTTGCTTTGTCGATGATGGCGAGTTGGTCTCGTACATTCTGCCCGCTGTAGAGACTTTTCACCCCACTGAGACGCACCTGTTTCGCCAGCCCGCCTGATTGGAATGCCAGCTGAGAAATGATCAACATTCGCTGCGAGGCTGGCAATTCATCCCAATGAGCGACCAACGTGTAACTTTGTTGCGCAATAGAGCCGATGCTCGTTCCCGTATTGGCGACGCTCATCGCCACGGCTGTATTGGCCAGAGCTGCACCCACCTTCCCCTGAGACAGCATCTGATGCGCCGCTAAACTCGTCGCCCCCATTGAGCTGAGTCCGACAGCCGCAGAGCCAATGCCAACCCAGTGAACGACGGCTTGATCGTTTTTAAATGGGTTCATGCTTTGGCCGTGCTGACTTCCTTCTACAAGAGAGTTGCCAGCTCGCCCCATGGTGTAGAGAGAGAGCGCAGCGCTGGTTAAAGGAAAGGTTGCTCCTCCTGTGCTGACGAGAGCAACAGCTCCAAGCGCGAGACCACCCGCCAATGCTGCTCGGTCAGACCACAGCAGCACTTCTTCTGCGAAGGTGTCCACCGTCATGGGGCTGTTGTGAGTCTCGAGCATTTGCGCGTCTTTGGTCAGCACTCCCTCTCGAGGGAACGTCATTTCCCCTGGAGGCAGCTGATTGCTCATTTTCCAGTCGAGAAAATCTTTATAAGTACGCCCAACGTTGTCTACGAAACGAACTTTTCCGTCAGCTCCGAGCACTCGAAAGAGTGGCACCAGAATCGGGCCTGACTCAAGCGAGTTGAGCACCACGGGTAAAACAGTGAGCCGCGCTGGGCCTGTTCCAGAAAGAGCGTTGATCGCATCACTGACCACCAGAATGGCTCGCAGCGCTTCGCCTGTATAAAAAGGCCATTCGCCCTTCTCGAGAGCCTCTTCGTCTTCCGCACTTTGGGTCAAATTATTCGGCTCTATGTGCAGAGCTGCGCCTAATTCGCGGATGAGGTCTTCTCGTTCGAGAGATCTCTCATCAGTGCCTCGCGCAGAAACAAATTTGGCGAATACAGGTTCAAGCGTGCCCTGAGGGTTTCTTTCTACCTGCAGCGCACATGCCTTTGCCGATTTTGCGTCGACCAACGAATCAAAACACGATTCTATGAGAGCCGATGAATCAGGAGCTCTTGTAGAGACAACACTCGAAGGCTTCTTGGGTTCATTGGAAATTAAATGAGCGACTTTTTTAGGACGAGAAATCATTGGCATTGAGGCAAGCCTTCAAAGTGAACTTTGCTGGTACCCTATAACACAATGGGCGTTCCGGTTTGGGCCGCCAGCCGACGAGGAGCACCCTTCTTAGGGAAATCGCTTTCAGGGCGACGCCCTTAACCAGCGAAGTCTTTTTTGGTCCCGATTGAGGTGCGAAAGCCATCGCTCACTCACTCATTGGGAGTCTGTTTTTCGGGCGCGGGCTCGAGTTCCGTTTCAGCCAAATCATTTGATTGCGCAAATTTTTTGGCGAGCTCAGGAATCAGGGCCTCATCGACCGAGAGCAGCAATTTCACACTGTCTTTCGACCTCGACTTCAGCGTGTCATCACGAAGGGCTTCTGCCACCCCGTAGAGGGCGACGTGCACCTCAGGGTCAAACGGGTTGACCGCCAGTGCGTCGAGGTATGCGCGCTTGGCGGCGTCGTAGCGCTTGGCCCGCAGGTGAATGCGCCCCAAATGAACATTGGTCGATGCACTGCCCGGGTGAAGCCGCAGACTCCCTTCCAATACCGTCGCCGCTTCGTCGTACTTCTTCAATTCGAGCAAGGTGAGCGCATATTTGTTCGACACTGATTCATACTTATCTCCGACGACTTTATAGGCCCGGCTGTAGGCCTCGGCTGCCGCCAGCGTTCTCTTCCGTTCACGAAACAACTCTCCCAAGTGCGCTGCGCGACGAGCTTCTGTCTCTTTTACCTCTTCGAAATCACCGAAGCTGACTTCGCGCCCTTTTTTCTTTGGAGTCTTGTCTGTTTTAGCTTCAACCAGTTGTTTCTTTTCATTGGAAGACTGGGGCAGCAATTCTTTGGGGTATTGCTGTCTCTTTAATGAAGTCATCCAGGCCTTTTCAAATTCAGACCATTTCCGTTTCATCACTTGTTCGACGGCCGCTTTGTCACTGACACCTTTTGACATGGCATCCAACAAACGGTGCAACGCTTGGGGGCCTCCTTCTTGTTCGACCAGTTTGATGGCAAAGAAAACTTCAGCAAAGGCGGTGGCTGCATCTTCTGCCGTGGGAAGCAATGCCATCGACGGGTGCATTTTCTCGAAAGGAATCAATTGATTCTTTTTCACCCGATTGCCGAGCAACGCCAAAGTGGGCGGCGTCATCGCGCCTCCGGCAGGCCCCCGCCAACGCGATTCAAGATATTTCGCCAAGCCTTCATGCATCCAAATCGGTACCGTGTTGCGACTCTTTCGACTGACGACCAGATGCACATACTCGTGGGCGATGGTGTCAAGCCAGTCGTAGCCCGTCATCACCGCTTTGGGGCTGGTCACCATCAACTTGTTAAATTTACAAATGGCGATGGTACCGGTGGTTCGAATGGCTTCTTTTGACAAGGTAGACACTTTGGCCAATTCGGTTCCTGAAGAAACAATTTCCACTCGAATTTTCCCTGGAGGGGCGTAGCCCAAATCTTTTTCCAAAGCGGCTCGTACCGCTTCGAGTGCGTCAAGTGCCCAGGGCACCAGCACCGCGTCTTTGCCTTTCGGGTAGAGAAAAATGAAGTGTGCACTTTCAGCGCGTTCTGCATGGCCAACGATTGAATCGGTGTCTTTGGCAAGGCGAACCCAGCTTCCCGGTTTGTCTGACAAACCAGCCTTCTCAAGCAACTTCACCGCATCGGCGTAGCGCCCTTCTTCAAAGGCCACCCGGCCCTGGTAGTACGCCAGCGGCTCGACATCAGCTGGGGCCAATTTCTCAAGCGCGCTCAATTCGGCTTGGGCTGCCTCAAGGTCCCAGTCTTCAAGATTCTGTTCGAGATTCTGAATGCGGGCTTTGGCCTCACCCTTCAACTGAGGCAGACCCGCAGGGTCGTCTTGCGCCAACGCCGGCAATGCCACCAGTGCGAGTAACCACAGCAAGCGACTCACTTGACCAGTTCCTCGTAGTACTTCTTATTCTGATCTTTATAGCGGTCAGGCGCTCCTTGTTTCATTGCATCCATCACGTCTTTGCGGAACTCGCGTGGAGCGGCATTCGGGTCTTCATCAGGAATCTCGACTTTTTCTGGTTGTGAGCCACGACCCCGGCCGCCATTGCGTTTGATGGGGAAAGGAATACCGCCCTTCCCGCCTTTGCCTGCTTTCTGCCCTGCTTGCTCAATCGCCTGCTGAATACCGCGCAGCCCCTGCATCGCGCCTTGTTGTTCCCCGAAACCTTTGCTGGCGTCTTTGCCCGCGAGGCGCTCGCCAGCACCTTGCATGCGTTGGCCCACTTGTTCCATCTGTTGCTGCGCTTCTTCGTCAAATATCGGTGCTCGCTCGCCAATCGCATCCATCTGTTGCTGCAGCGATTGAGATTGTTGTTGGAGTTGCTTTTGACTGCGCGCCAGCTCTGCCATTTGCTGTCGGTCTTGGTCATTCATCTGTTGACCGGGCTGTGGAAAGAGGTCTCTTAACTTCTGAGCCACCTCTTGTGCCTTCTTCAAGTCTCGTTGCAGTCGATCTGCAGCCTGCTTCGATTCACGGCGTATTTCAGGTGGGTTCTGAAAGAGCTCGTCTCGTTGGCGCATTTCGGCCCCTTGAGCAGCCATCTTGCCGGCTTTCTCTTCCATTCGGTCCGCGGACTCAGAAGCGAGGTCAAAATCATTAGCTTCAAGCGATTGCTGTACGTTGTTACGGGCTTGCATCGCTTCTTTTTGAAAATCTTCAAAGCGAAAGCCGAATCGATCTCCATCGAGTTGAGACCAACTTTTTTCAAGCTCGTCGAGTTTGTCTTTGAGCTCGCGTTTAAGCGCTTCACCCTGTTTCGAAATGCGCTCTTTTTGTTGCTCGCGATATTTGTCACGCAGCGCTTTTGTCTTGTCAGCGAGCTGTTGTTGCTTTTGTACCGTGTCGCCGAGATTTTGCTGAAATTCCTCAAATTGTCGGGCGAGTTCAGGGTCGCTCTGTTCGTCAGCGCGAACTCCCGCTTCATCAAGTTTTTCCAAGAAATCGTCGAGTTCCATCGCGAGCTCTTGCATCTTTTTGAGCGCTTCTTCGGCTTTGCCCTCTTTCACCAGCTGTTCGACTTCATCGAGCGCAGACTGCAGACCAAATTCTTCCTGCATTTGCTGAAGTGCTTCTGCATTCATGAAGTCATCGCGTATGCCTTTCGACAACTCAGCCATGCGCTGTTGCAATTCAAGCATTCTTTGTTTGAGCGACTTCATTTGTTCGACCAATGCTTGTTGAATTGAACTGTCTTTGGTTCGACCAAATTCTTCAAGCAGTCGTGAAAGCTCTTTGCGGTCTTCACGCAGTTGATTGGCCAAATCTCGTATGGCTTCGAGCTTGGCTCGGTCGAGCAATGCTTCGAGGTAGAGCACGTTCTTTTCAGAATGCTGTACATCAACTGCAATAGAAGCCGACAAACGCCGAGACAGGTCTTGAGTAAAACTGCCATTCTTCGTGTCGACGAACTGGTTTTTGCCTGCGGCACCGCCTTCTCGACCGGTGATACGCAGAAGGGTGCGTCGATGAGCGACCACTTGCGAGGCGTCAGTATTGAGCTCGGAGCTGATGTTGAAAAGAGTGGCGAGCAATTCTTCTGAAGGGTCTTTGTCGTCGCGAATTGACTGAGCCAAAGTGTTGAGGTCTGCGGCCAGTTGCACCGCGCGTTCGTCGATGGGTTTGCCGGCCACTGCTGCATCGATGGTTGAAGGGCTGCGGCGATCTGCACTTTCCATGCGGTCAGCGAGATGGTCGACCAGACGAACCCAAAGCGCTTCAGCTTGAGCCAATGCTTCACGGCGATGCTCTGCCGCGCTGTACAACTTCAATCTCATCACCACCGAAGAGCCCTTCTTGGGGCCCTTGACCGTGTCGTTATCGGTGGCCTCGACGAAGTACGCCACACTTTGGCCAGGTCGCAGGGTCAAAGGAGCGAGGTCCCACTGGTAGCTTCCCCGCGTGGTTCGGCCGTCGTCGGGCTTGAGTGAAATGCGACGCGCTTCGCTGCCCTCTGGGGTGAATACCAAGTCGAGGGCTGAAAGACCGTAGTCATCTGAGGCTTCAAACTTGAGATGAATTGTCTGTTTTGACGGGTCGATTTCGAGGCCGTCAATGGGCGCCGTGATTCGTGCTTGCGGAGGTTGATCTCCCTCGACAGTGATGGACTGTTGCGGGCCTTCTGCCACCACCTTTGAACCGTCGAGGAAGATGACATGGTATTGCCCGCTCTCGCTGACGACAAAGCTTCCTTTGAGTTCTCTTCCTTCAACTCGCAGGGGCACGCGCTGTTCACTTGGGACCATGACCAATGCTGCTTCTTCTACATTTCGGTCAGCGCGCGTCTTGAGCATCACTTCGGTACCGGCCGGGGCACTGACATCGCCGGTACTGGAAGGAATGGTGCGGGTCTCGAGGCCGGTGTGCGCGGGGTAATGGTAGACCAACTCGACATCGCCGGTGATGGGTTGGCGACGCAGCGGCTCAGCTGAAGTTTCTGAAATCAGCGACCTGGCCAACCCCAGTCTGAGTGTGCTGCCTTTGACGACGGTGATGGTCAACACCACGAGCACCGTGCCTACCAGTGCCATCACAGCCCGTTTGGTTGGGCGAGGGTCGATGAGTTTACTGACGGTGAGTTGCGCTGCTCGCGCGTCGACGTCGCGCAAAAAAGCACGTGCCAATTCAGGTGAAAAGTCTTCGCGCGTGCCGAGCGCTTTTGACAACTCAACAGCCGCCAGCAGGTCGAAGTTGAGCTCCGGCAGCGCCGAAGCCAGCATACGAGCGGTGCGCGCATTGTCTCCTACTCGCCAGCGGGGCAAGAAGAGGCCAAAGAAAATCATCACCCCGAGCGCGGCCGTAGCACCACCGAGAATCAACCCCAGCCCCGTACGCGGGAAATGCGAACCCACCCAGGCTCCAGCGACCAGAAACACCAGGAAAGCGACCACCGCGAGCAGAAGCCCCTGCATTCTCAATGCGTGGGCTTGGGCAGCGCGCACTTCTGCCAACAAACGCAGCGCTCTCGACGGTTCGGCAGGCGACGACCACGCCTGAGGAATAGGCGAAGGCGGAGGAACTGGAGAAGATGACGGCTCGAACACGGGGCCACCAAGTGTAACAGTGCACGGCGCTAACCGCTGAAAGACTGTGATGTTCCCAAAAGAACTGCTGATTGATCCTCTTGTTGTTGAGACATCAGGTTTTCCATAGGTTTTGTGTTTTGTAACTTGCTCTAGAAAGTTTCGAACCAGCGCAATTTTCCTGCACCGCAGAAGTGTCGCAAAGTCAATCCATGGTCACGATCCCGCGTCCGAAGAGCCCCTTAGGCTGGCTGCGTCTTTGGTGCGAGCGGCCCAAGATGTTTCTGGTCGGCGCCCCCGACTTCACCAGCGTGAACGTCAGCATCCTGGGGGCCTGGATTCATGGCTACGATCTTGCGCTAGAAGACGTCGGGCGAGACTCTGAGCACGAGCACTTTGTGTCGTGGCTTCACGCGCGCAGGCCCGACCTTCAGAATCACCCCCTTTGGTACGGAGAAGCCCTGCTGCCAAGCATGGGGAACGATCACGAGCGCGTCGTTGCACAAATCCTCGAGTGGGTGCACGAGTTCGAGAAAAACGATCAGACTGACGGTTGACGGTCAGCTGTACGACAGAAGCTCATTGGCATTCGTAAGATCGTCTCTTGTGCAACATCGCGGCACCGATGCCCATCAACACCGCGAAGCCTCGAGTCAGCCTCGTGCAAAGCAAGTTGGGTGAAGGATGAGTCTTCACCATGAGACTTCCTGCGCTCCCATGCCCACCTTGCCTGCGCCGCAGGTGGTTCAGAGGGGTTTCACTTCACGCAGAGATCGCAGGAAAAAGAAAGCGGAGGCCCTCGGTCGAAGCGACAACACCAGGCTAGGGCGTAACAGTGACCGTCGCGTTCCTTGCGCTCGGCCCGGTACCAATCGTGATGGTGCTTGTGCCCACCGCTACGCCGCGCACAGCGAAGGATGCGCTGACGCCGCTTTGGCCAGGAGTCAAAGTAACGCTATTTAATGACACGGTGGCGCTTGCCGGCGTAGCAGACAACACCGGCAACACCACGTTCGCAGACAACACGCAGTCTGCTTGGGCGGTCCATGAGACCGTATGCCCTACCTCGACCGTCGTCGGGCCGTACAACGAAAATGTCGGCGTCTCGACGACGGTAAACGACCTGGTTTGTGACGAACCATCACGGGTAATGGTCACATCGACCGTGCCTGCTGAAAGACCTCGAATTGGGAAGTACGAACTGTACTGCCCCAGTGGCACCGGGCCAATCGTGCCCACCGTTTCGACAATTCCAGGCGCTGAATACTCGACCGAGATGGCTGGTTCGGTGGTCGCAGGGCCACTCAAAGACGCCTGCGCGATGGTGACAGCACCTACCTCGAGCGTTGAGCCCCAGTATGCATTGAAATTTTGCAGAATAACGTAGCTGCTGCTCGGGGAGCCGACGTAGACCACAGCCGATGCACTCACGGAGCCAAGGGTTGCAGTCAGCACTGTCGTGCCAGTGGTCAAACCTCTGATCTGTGCGCTGAGGTATGTTGAATGCCCGACAGCGATCGAGCTCGGCGCGCTGGCCACGGCCGGGTTGCTGCTGCTGAAGGTGACCACCGACCCTTGGGTTGCAACGGCGGTGAGCCCGAAACTTAAGCGCAAAGTACCGCCCGGCTCTACCGTGAATTGAGGGCCAAAAGACTGAAACCCAGGCCGCTCGAGCACCACCAGTTCCACGCTGCTCGACTGGCCCTCGAAATCGGCGGTGATGACGGTCTTGCCCGCCCTCAGACCTGTGATTTGTTGGCTGGCGGAGTGAGAGACTGGCTTCGCGCTGGGTACTGCAATGACTGACGGGTCACTCGAAGTCAGGGTGAGTGTACCTCGGCCTGCACCATAAAATTGAAGAGTCCCTACCGCCCCGACCGAGAGCGTTTCGCCATAGATTTGCAGACTCTCGGACGACACGTCGTTGACATCTGCGATGAGGGTCAGCGTCTGACCGGAAGAGAGTGCCGTAATGATAGCACTGCCCTTCTTGAGCACATTGATCGGTATGGAAATGCTCGAAGCGTTCGTCTCCAACGTCGCCTCAGGTGGCACACTGACAATGGTGGGGTCACTGGAGCTGAGAACCACCGCGTGTGGCTTCGAAGCGGCCACATCAAAGCTCAGTTCCACTGTATTGGGTGCGCCAAGGCGCAAGTCGTTCGAGAACCAGAGGCTGACCATGCTGGCCGTGGCGACCGAGACAATGCCCACATCGGCCGAAGACTCAGCCAAGGTGCAATGCAACGTCGCCGCGCCCGCGGCTAATACCGGAACTCGCTGCGAAGCGGCATTCAGCCCTGCGGGTATCACGATTGTCATTGAGGCAACGACCGCTGAATTGCTCGATGTCACCTCAACCGAGGTCGGAGCTGCAACAATGGCGTCAACTGAAACGTTGACTGTGGCAATACCACCCGCCTCAACCATCGCAGTGGCGACTGAAGCGCTGCTCAGACGCGCCTTCGCCACCACAGCCACCGCCGAATCTAAAATGGTGTCGTTGAGACTGGCGTGGACCCGTGTCGCCCCGGGAGCGACAGCGGTGATCGGAACCCGGTTGTTGTCGCCATAGTATCGGCCCTCGCTCCAAAAAGGTGAGATCACCAAGGTCGAGGGCGCTGACACCACCGTCGTATCGTCAGAACTGATGTCGATGGTAACGGGCGAGGCTGGGTCGATATTGAGAAAAATGGCCAGAGACGAAGTTGCCCCCACTTCCAGTCTTTCATCGTGCAGGTCCATGGCGGTCAAGCGAACCTTGTCGACTACCGTCGCTCTCGCCGAACGAGTGTTGTCCCCCAGCGTGGCATAGACAATCGCATCGCCCACGAGCTTCGCTTGGTACTCGAAGTCGGCGACAACGGAGCCCTTCGGCGCTGTGACCTGTGCCGCCATGTCAACGATCGACGGCTGCGCTGACTTCATGGTGACCACCGTGTCTTCGGGCAGCGGGTTTTCGAAAGTGAGGCGAAGCTTGCCCGTGGCGCCGGCGACCGCACCGGTTGCGCTCAAGGCCTTCAGGCCGCTGGGCAAATGAGCAACGGTGCTGGCACCTGCATCGGTGTTACCGCCGGAAGTGCCCGAGCAGCCTGCCACACAAAACATCGCCAACAGCAAAACCAGTGCGTACCGAACGCTGTGAACCACGTGTGCCTCCAGGCAGCTTCGTTGAGCGGGAATGCCAGGCGACTAGCAGTATCGATATTCGATGTCCTCCCCTTTTCAACAATCGCTTTGCTGAGGTCACTATCGACGTTGGATGGACGAGGCCGCTTCCGAGCTCAATTCCGACATGCGCGGTGACGATGGATGACTCGAGCTGGAATGTGCCAACGGCAACCCGTTGCTCAATCGAATTGAACAGCGTGCACTTGGGCGCAGTGGCCTGCAACAGTTTCAAGCCCTTCACCGCCCCTCCGTGGGCAAACACAATGTCAAACTGCACCCCGTCAATAGCAATGGCGTGCACGGTGTTTGTGAAACCAATTTCACGGCCACGGAGCCAACCGTCAGTCAGATTCAGGTTACGCGGGGAAGTTCCTACGGCTGTTGCGCATTCGTCTCGTATGTCGATATTCTGAATACGCCTTTAGGGCACGAACTCGTATGCACCGATTTCGTAACCGGCCCCCTGCCCACGCGTCACGCCGGCGAAATCGGTCGTCAACCAACTGATTGGAGTGCCCGTATTAATCGCCGGTGAACCCAACCTCAGGCGGAAGTCACGAGTCGCACTACTCACAAACTGGGGATCACCTGCCACAAAGTTGTTACCCACAGATTGCCCCGTCGGTAGCGGGCTTATGCCGTTGCTCTTGTTTCCGACCGCGATGTTATTTCGCACCACCAAGCCCGTGAGGTTGATGGGGGTGCTCACTCGAATGCCAAAACCAGATGGGTTTCCCACAGCGATGCCGTTGCCATAAGTGGTGTTATTGACAATAGCGATATTTGAGAACGTGGGTACCGAGGCATTGCTAGTCCACGAGTCGATGGCAATGCCACTTCGTCTGGCATTGAAGACAATGTTTCCATAGATGCGAATGTTGTTTTCGCTCCCCCCGCGCTCATTACCAACGCGAATACCGTCTTCACCGGCGCCAGACGAGTTGGGGTTGGCGTCTCTTACAATATTATTAAAAATATCAATGTTGCTTTGCGTAGCACCGTAGCCATCAAGATAGATGCCTACTCGAGCCATTGCATACACTTCGTTGCTAAAAATCTTACCGTAAGAAGAAGACTCCTTCGCGTCGATTCCTTCCTTGAAGCCGTGGTGAACTTTATTATTGCTCACCTCGAAATTCGTTGTTGAAGGCAACGAAATGCTTTCCTGATTCATCGACGTATTGGCGTACCCAACGTCATTGCCATCGATGACGATGTATGTCGAGTCCGGCGTTGAGATACCTGAGTGCCGTGTCTGGGAAATGGTATTATTACGTATTTCGATATGATCAGATGCTTGAACGAGCACTCCAAACCCATCTGACGATGGAATGCGGAAGCCGATGAATTTGATGTAACTTCTGTTGTTCACCCGAAACGGTGCATCATAACCTGGATTCGGCGAGAAGGTGCCAACACTGTCTATGATTGGCGTTTCCCCAGGGTATGCCATGAAAGTGATGTACCCAGCCGTGGCATTGCCAGAGTTGGCGGGAGCCACCTTCTCTCTATAAGTTCCGGCCCGCACCTTCACGGTGTCACCTGGGCTCAGTACGCTGGCGGCCTTGCTGATGGTCCTCCAAGGGGTATTCTGATTGCGAGCTTGCACATTCGAATTCGAATCACTGCCATTGGGGGCGACAAAGTAGACTGGGCCGGTTGTACCGGTATCAACTAAACCAGCTCCACCACACGGTTGGAGAGTAACGAGGTCAAACGGCGGAACGACGACCGTCTTATTGATACCCACGTATACGGTGACATTGGGGTCTACAGGTTTAAAACAAATCGATTCGTTTGTCGGGTACGTCACGGTGAAGCTGTCAGAGCTGGTGGACGTCGCGATGAGATAGTGAAGTTTGCCGGTCGCGGTATTTTCCAGAATGTCCCCAGGCTCAAGCCGCTCGGCGACGAAGGTCACGGGGTTCGCCGACGAAACAAGTTCGCCTTCGAATGTCACCCGTGTCGCTTCTGGCCCAGCGTAAAATGAAAACTTCCAGCTCTGAGGTTGGCCGCCATTGACGATATAAATTCCCTTCGGGACATTCAGCGACTCACTCGACTCGTCAATCTGTTGCGCTTCGCCCGACTCTTCAGCCGCCAGACCACACCCCATTGCACTGAACATCAATGAGACGACAGCGAACATCGAAGAAAACAGCGTATTGCGACAGCTATAGCGGTTGCTCATGTCGACCCTTTGGTTTTGCAAAGCAAGGTCGTACACAGCAACCGCAATGCCATTTCTTTACTTCTCTGTTTACAGTCGCTTTTGAGTTGAGGTGGATTCGCAGTGCTCCATTCACGTTGGACGATTGCGACAAGCCAACTCCACTCTCTCGCACTCGTGCGCACATCTCCTACCCACACTCCTGAGAGCGCGTTGCCGTCTCCACACGGCCCAACGCAAACTCCGCGGCAACGTCAATGTCCACTGTCGGCACCTCACCCAAGGACCAAAGTGATTGGCACACAGACTTGGACTTTCCAGTCGCACCCAATGCAATGCTTGTCATATTCAAGCGGCAGGCTTCACTCTTATTCGATGCATGTGTACCGAATGCGCGTGTTAACTTTCCATGCGTGCGCGTTCGACTGTTGCTGTTGCTCCTCTTGAGTCTTTCAGGATGTTTCGATTTCGACGCTGCGTATGCGAAGTACTGTGGGGAAAGTGCCTGTCCTGACGCGATAGGGGAAGATGTTCAACACGATGGCGGTCAAGACGGAGGAACAGAAAGCGTAGACGCAGGAAATGACGAAGTGCCGCATCAAGGAATGAGGCGCTGGGAGCCACACAGCATTCCAAGACGCGGGGATTTCGCGATGGCGTATGACGAGCTCCGCCAACGCGTTGTCTTGTTCGGAGGGTATGGCAATGACGATGAACATCCATTTTCCGATACATGGCTGTGGGATGGTTCTGTTTGGGTGAAGAGCATTCCGGCGCTGACTCCAACCGCTCGAAGTAGACACGCCATGGCTTACGACGCCGCCCGGAATCGGGTCGTGGTGTTTGGGGGAAGAGGAGAAGGAGACCGTTACTTGTCTGACACCTGGGAATGGGACGGCACGAACTGGGCGCAAGCCAACCCAGCGAGGCAGCCTCCCAGACGATGGGCTCACGCGATGGCCTATGACGCCATTCGTCAACGTGTGGTTCTCTTTGGAGGTATCGGCGGGCTTGATGGCGGTACTTCCCTCGCAGACACCTGGGAATGGGACGGTGCCAGTTGGGTCGAAGCCAAACCGGTGTTGTCGCCAGCGCCGCGAAATTTTCATGCGATGGCCTACGATGGCGCTCATCAACGCGTGGTGCTTTTTGGAGGCCTGAACTTCTCGGACACCTGGGAATGGGATGGCGCCGCCTGGGTCGAGGCCAAGCCGGTGACCTCGCCCTCGCCGCGGGTTTTTCATGAGATGGCCTACGATTCGACCCGCCAACGCGTCGTCCTCTTTGGAGGTGAAAACTTAGGCAATCAACTCAATGACACCTTGGAGTGGGACGGCCTCACGTGGGTACTCACTGCGCCCTCCACGTCACCTCCGCCAGAAAGACACGCCGCCATGGTTTATGACAGCGGGCGACAACGCGTGGTTGTTTTACAAAGTTATCTAAGCAAACAACCTGCGACCGACACGTGGGAATGGGACGGCACCACTTGGGAACAGGTCAACCCCCCACTGGAGCCGCCGAACCAGTCTTCTTATGCGATGGCTTACGACCTGAAGCGGCAACGCATCGTTCTCTTCGGAAGCAGCACTTGGGAATGGGACAGCACCGTCTGGGTAGAGGCCAAGCCGGCGACTTCACCCCTGCCTCGCCCTTACTTCGCGATGGCCTATGACGCGGCTCGTGAGCGCACGCTGATGTATGGGGGAATCGGAAACCCGTCGATCGCCGAAACCTGGGCATGGGATGGCTCCACTTGGGCGCAAGCGGGGCCAGTGACGCCGTCACCGCCACAGGGCGGGGGCGCAATGGCTTATGATTCCGGTCGGGAGCGGGTGGTGATGTCGGGCAGCATCGGAAACCCGCGGGTCTTCTATACCTGGGAATGGGACGGCACTACCTGGATAGACGCCAAGCCTTCGACGTCGCCACCCCCACGTAACCTTCATGCCATGGCCTACGATGTGGCGCGCCAACGCGTGGTTCTTTTCGGTGGTCTTGGAGCTATCGATGGCATGCGCGGGGTTTTTGCCGACACTTGGGAATGGGATGGTTCCATTTGGGTGCAAGCAATGCTGCCGACGGTGTCACCAAAGAAAAGGTTTGGTGCTGCGATGGCCTACGATGCGGCGCGCCAGCGCGTCGTGCTCTTTGGGGGCTACGACGACGCTGTCCGCCTTTCTGACACCTGGGAGTGGGATGGCAAGGTTTGGATGCAAATTGTGGCTGGGAGTTCGCCACCGCCAAGATCTGGGCCCACGATGGCATACGACGCCGCACGTGAGCACGTTGTCTGTTTTGATGGCGAAATGATGTGGTCCTATGTTCCTTAGAAACAAGCCCAAAGACATCACTGATGTGTTCCGGCATTGGCTATGTCAATGCGGCCGACCTGGGTGTGGGGAGTCATTCATACACTTTGAAGCCCGGAGGCGACCACTCGTGTGCCCTGCTCGATGGAGGCGCTCGGTGTTGGGGTCGAAATGATCGCGGACAACTGGGTGATGGAAGTCTGAGCAACCGAGCAGAACCAGGAGACGTGGTGGGTCTTGGTTTTGGAATCAAACGTATTTCTGCTGGGGCGAACCACACCTGCGCGCTCACCGTCGCCGGAGGGCTTCGATGCTGGGGTGAGAATTACAATTGGCAGCTTGGCGCTGACACGAGTTCGAACACGCAGGCAACACCCGTTGATGTGACTGAGCTTACGACGAGT
>JAYUVR010000020.1:0-3843 GCA_043753955.1 Archangium sp.
GCGAGTGCGTGTGGCAGCTCGAGTGCCACGCCTCCACCGCCCATGATGCTGGTGCTTGATGAGGTTGAACAACTTCTCTCTGCGCCTCCTGAAAAACTAGGGCGAGCGCTCGAAGTTTTGGCCACCCTCACGGGCCGCCTGCGCAGCGCTGTCTCAGAATCAACTTCGCCGCACGCAGGCAGTACCGTCAGCGTCGTCTTGTGTGCAGCGATTCACCCGTTGCTGTGGGCGCCCCTTTCGACGTTGGGCGGCCAGTCCATCATGGGGGCCTTCCCGTCAATCTGTGTGCCGGCGCTCGATGACGACGCGGCGCATTCAATGATGCGCGGGTTGGGTGCACGGCAAGGCATTCGTTTTGAAGATGACGCTTTGGCCGCGTTGGTCAAAGCCTCACATGGAGTGCCGCTGCTCCTTCGTCGCTTGGGTACTTCTGTGCTCGAACTGTATGACGCTGATCGCGCCCGCCAAGGCGCACTCGGTGCGGTGCGCATCGGCATCGAAGGGGCAACAGAAGCCATTCGCCGTGAAGAGCGAGGTGGGTCGCCGCTGCGAACCTGGGTCGAATCAGAAATCGCCCAAGCCGACACTTCCCCAGGTGTGCTGTTGCGGGCACTTGCCCAGTCAGACAGGGTGTCAGTCGCTTCGTTGCAGCGGTTGTTAGAAACTCAAGTGATGGAACGCTTTGCCGCCACCGGGTTGACCGCTCACCTTGCGCCAGCTGAACTGAAGCGACGTGCTCAAGAGGCGGCCAGCGTGATGGTGCGGCTGATGGCTGAGTCTCGCCTCCTCGAGGCCCACGGAGACATCACTTCTCCCGAGGCCTATTCGCTGCCCGACGGCGTGCTGCGCCGAATTCTCGAAGGAAAGAAGTCGTGAAGGTGCGTTTACGACGCTTCGGTGGAACGCTCGCTGGAGCGGCGCCTCTCATCGGAGCTGTCGTTTCATTGGTGTGGCTGGGTTGGTCAAACGAGTCGACCCAGAGCGCGACCTCAAAAGCGTTGGGCATGATGAGCCACCCCTTTGGGGCCATTGCCGTCATTCAAGCCATCTACACGGCGCTCTTGAGCCTGCTGTGGATGCGCTATCGTTCCTTCACTGCACCCACCGATGTCCAGTGGCCCAAGGTGACAGTGGTGATTCCCGCCTTTAACGAAGGGCCCATGGTGGGGAAATCGATTCGCTCTGTTGCCGCGTGTGGCTACCCAAAAGACAAACTTGAAGTCATCGTGGTCGACGACGGGTCGCGCGACGACACGTTCTTCCACATGCAGTACTTGCGTCGAGAATTTCCGGGGTTGGTGCGGCTCGTTCGCTTCATCGGCAATCGAGGCAAGCGCTCAGCGTTGGTGGCAGGCTTTCGCGCCGCGACGGGGTCCATCGTCATCACCATCGACTCAGACAGCGAAATAAACCCAGACACGGTGCATGAAATGGTGGCCCCTTTTCTAGCCGACCCCAAAGTCGGAGGAGTCGCTGGCCGGGTCGCGGTGTTGAACAAAGACACACCCATCAGTCGCATGCTGGAAGTGCAGTTTGCTTTAGCCTTCGACTACGGGCGAGCGGCTCAATCGGTGTACCGTGCCGTCGCGTGTTGCCCCGGGGCACTTTCCGCTTTCCGAAAAGACATCATTTTGCCGTTTATGGATGAGTGGGAAAATCAGCGCTTTTTAGGGCGACCGGTCAATCACGGCGAAGATCAAGCACTCACCAACATCGTACTCAGACAAGGCTACGACACGGTGTACCAGCGCACTGCCATTGTGCACACGTTGGTGCCGACCAATTACCAACAACTCTCACGCATGTTTTTACGGTGGGATCGCAGTTACATCGTCGAGGGCTTCTCGTTCGCTCGCTTTATGTTCACTCGATATCGCAATGACAACCGAGTGCTGCCCATCGTCACGTTTTTTGTTTCAAACTTGAGATTTGTGTTGGTTGCCGTGGCATTGATGGAATTGCCCAGAATGTTTGACACCAACATGAATACTGTCGGTCGAAGCTTAGTGGCCCTCGGCCTCGGAGCTGTCTTTTCAGCGGCCTACTACCTCCGTTTCGAGCGCAGTTTTCGTTGGGTGTATGGCATTTTGTACGCTGCGTATTCGCTGGTGGCGCTGCAGTGGATATTGCCGTGGGCGCTCGTCACGGTTCGAGATGAACGCTGGGGTACGCGGTAAAGAGTCTCTTTACGTGGGTTCCTTCGCTTCTAACCGAATGGGAACGATGAGCTCTGCCTCTTCGGTGAGCGGCGGCAGTTGAAGCTGACGAAGCTGCGCCAGAATGCACGCCCCCACCTGCGCGTCGCGGCGCGAACCTTCTTCGATGTGGGCATCCGTTACTTTTCCATCTGCGGAAAGGCTCACCGATACCACCAGAAACCCATCAAACGCCGCCTGCTTTTTGAGCTCCTGCTCATAGCAGTGCTCCAGGGCTGCGCGCTTGTAGCGAAGAGCCAAACGGAAGGCGTCTTCTGGTGCCACCAAGGTCGTTTCCGCAGTATGCGATGGAGGCGCGGGGGCCTTGGGCGGAAATGTTCTCTCGCTGGTCAGGGTAATGATTTCTGTGTCCGCTCCTTCCATTGAATTGACTGTCGGCGTGCTTTCGGGGCGCACCGCAAGCCGACGTGGCGCCCTGGCCGCCGTCGCCAATACCTCTTGAGATCGACTGGGGCGAGGCGCCGCCACTGGTTGAAAACTTTGCAATACCAGTGAAGTGTTGAAAGTTTTCTTATGGTGAGCACGCTTCAAAACCGTCTTGAGCTCAACGCTCCCTTCCCCAGCCTGCTCCATACACACCCCGGTTGTGAACAACAGCAAACCCAGGGCGACCTGTTTGACCAATCGCATCAATTGGGGAATTGCATTTTGCGTGCAACTCATTGCGACCGCGCCGTATCACTTGAGAGTCAACGGGTTCCACCGATTGATTGTTTCAAAACAGACATGACCGATGTGAAGAGGTGACACCTAAAATGGAGCACTCTCGCTCCACATGCGCCTGGCCGAGACGCATGTACGCCGCAGTTCTACGTTTCGTGCATGCCCTGAACCACCCCGGCATTTTTCGAATTGCGCTGGGGTGGTCGAGTTTGTTGAGCGCGGTCTACTTCTTCTGTTGGGCGCTGGTGTCGAAGTGAAGCATCCAGCTCATGCCGAATTTGTCGGCGAGTATGCCGAAGCGGCCGAAGAACTCGTCCTTGAGCGGCATCACCACTTTGCCGCCGTTTGCCAGCTTGGCCCAGACGCGGTCTTGGTCGGCCTTGTCCGTGAAGTTAAGCGAGAGATGCACTGTGCTGCCCTGAATTGCGGGCTGACCGGGCATGGTGTCTGACGCCATGAGGTTAATGCCGTCGCTCTTCAGCGTGGAATGCATCACCCGATTTTTGTTCTCGGGAGTCGTTGGCATCGGGCTGTCGCCGAAGCGCATGATTTCCAGCTTGCCGTTGAGGGCCTCAGCGTAGAACTTCATCGCCTCTTCCGTCTTGCCATCAAAGTTCAGGTAGGGATGCAGGGTGATCATCAGTTTTAGCCTCAAGGTGAGTAGGAACTGATCACTTGCTAGCGCGTGAAAGAGGCCCGGGCACGCTCATTTTTGTCTTCATGACGCAAGGGCGTCTGCCGCCCCTGCGTTGACCTTGCCCCCTTCACCCCACCCAGAGAAGCCCTACTGCAGTGAGCGCAGGTACAAATCGAGCGCGTCGAGATCAGTGCTCGTGAGATGAGAGGTTTGCCCGTGCGTGTCCTTGATGACAGCGATGTTATTGGCGCTGAGGGCGGGGTTAATCTGTCGAGTTCCGCCTGAGAAAACGACAAGCGGGGCGAGATTGGCAGTGCCGAGCTGGTC
>JAYUVR010000021.1:0-9344 GCA_043753955.1 Archangium sp.
ATGCAGCTCGGTTTTGACGGCTTCAACTCAGCCAGTAGCGCGAACATCTCGCCTCAGACCGGCCCAGGAATGAAGAGCGGAACCCTGACCGTCACTGGCCAGGTCGATCAAGGCGCTTCAGCGAACAAAGGTATGCGACTCAAGGTCGGGATGACCAACTACTCCGATGGCGACGTGGCGGTGGATGGCGGCTCTAGCGTGGCCATCACCTACGCCACCATCGAGGGCGGGACGCAGCCCGCCTTAGATCTCTCGCTCAAGAACGTCCCCAACGGCACCTTTACTGGGACCCTGGTCGGCGACTTTGAAATGTCCGGAGGCTTATCTGGCTCGGTGAAGCTCGACTTGTCTCTGTCGGGCGCGATTGAGGACGCGGGGGGCGGAAAGGTGCAGCGGAAGTCCGGCAGCACCTCCGTCACGGGGAAGACGACCTCGGGCACCGGTGTGTTTCAAGTGGACATCACCCTGTAAGCGCCTCAGCTGAGCTACTCCGGCACGTGGGGCATTTCACCAACCGTTACGGTGTGGAGCTGGAGACGTGCTTCGAGTTTACAATCTGGCTCGCGGCGGACTTCCTCTCAAGGCTCGGGTGGACCACCGTTAGCCTTACTCGGAACGTCGTCCCTGTCGGGGCAGGCGCACCGTGAACGTCGTCCCCTCCTCCTCCGTTGAGCGCCCCTCGACGCTGCCGCCGTGCGCGCGCACGATGCTGTCGACAATAAATAGCCCAAGGCCAATGCTGCGCGTCTGCAAGTCGACCTTGGCGCTCCCCCGGCTCAGCGGTTTGAACAGATTGGGCAGCCGCTCGGGGTCGATGGGCTCGCCGAAGTTGTGAACTTCAAGCACCACCACACTCCCCCTCCTCTCGCGTGCGCACGGTGACGGGCGTACCCGGATGGGAGTACTTGAGGGCGTTACCGACGAGATTCGTCGCCACCTGGGTGACGCGGTCTGGGTCCCAGTCCCCCCGAGTATCACCTTCCTTAAGGAGCTTGAGCTCGCGCTCTGGGTGCGTGTGTTGCAACTCATCGAACACTGCGCCGAGGTGCTCGTGCAAATCCATCGGCGCTCGCGTGACAGGAATGCCTCCGCCCAAACGCGCTTGAGTGAAGTCGAGCAAATCTCGAATCATCCGCCCCGCGCGCTCGGCGCTGGAAAGAATGCGGCGAACGCCCTTGGTGCTGCGCTCGTCTAAGTGGAAGTGCAGGCTTACCTCTTCTTAATTGAGCGACTCTTCGACAAAATCACCTGCAGCGACTTGCCGAACACCTCTCGAAACAATTCGGTCTCGTGTTCGAGGTCCCACAGTTCAAGGTCTACTGAGTCACGGGCTTTGATCGTCAGCGAAACAGTAGAACCTTTCACCCGCGCTGAAACAGCTTGCACCGGTTGATGGTGGCTGCGATCGAGGGCATCAGCAATTCGAAGCAACGTCGAACACTTGCGCACCAAACGATAATCAGCCGGTGGAGAAGCGACGAGGAACTCGTGGGTCGAATCAGGCTTTGAACGACGGTGAAACCGAGCGATGAGCGCCACCAATGAGCGTTCGCGATCCGTAAGCCCAGGAAGATCTGAGCTGACGATGAGATAATGCGTGTGTTTGTGATGTTTTTGGTAATTCACCGCGTGCCCCACATCGTGAAGCAAGGCGGCCACTTCCAAATACGGCCTGGCTGCAGCGGGCAATTGATGGAGCGCGGCAAGTTCGTCAAACAAAGTCAGCGCTAACTTCGAAACATGAAGCGCATGGGCTTCGCGAAACGCGAACCGACGCCCCAATGACAGAGCCGCATCGACCAACGAATGATCATCGGCATCGAATCGACGCCGCTTGAGCAAGTCGTAGAGAATACCTTCTCTCAAACCGCGATCGACCGCAGTGATGGTACTGACCTTGAGCCTGCGCATCACCGCCTCAAGCACGACCGCTCCAGCGGTCACGATGTCTGCCCGTCTCGGGTCAAAACGTTTGCGGCGCTTTTCAGCATCCATCTGCGCCAACAGTTCCACCGCAGCCGAGATTTCTTTCATCGTCGCATGCCCCTGTCCTTCTGAGCGTGCAAAAGCCACGATGGCTCCGATGGTGCCACTCGAGCCAATCGCCGACGACGGCATTCCCGTTACGGCACCTTGAATGCGCTCATTGAGCATTTCTGAAGCAAAATTGCGGACCAACTCAAGTTTTTTGGGGCTCAGCGCTTCTTTGATTTCAAACAACTCGGTCAACCGCACTGCGCCGAGGTCGAGACTCCACAAATCTTTGGGTCGATCTCCGTGAGCAAAGATTATTTCAGTGCTGCCGCCTCCGATGTCGATGCACAGTGATTTCTGATGGGGTTGCTTCCCATGGAGAACGCCTAGACAAATAAGTCGCGCTTCTTCTCGACCCGAAACCACATCGAGAGACAAGCCCGCTTCTTGGCGAACTCTTCGAACAATTTCTTCTCGGTTACGCGCGTCTCGCAAGGCGCTGGTCGCCACTGCACGCACCCGAGCTCCGTATCGTTTGCAGAGCGCCGAGTAGCGCCGCAGGGTCGCCACCAAACGATTGGCGACTTCGCGCGAGATGACGCCAGAACGAAAGAGCCCTTCGCCCGGTCGCACCGGGTCGCGCTCGGTATGAAGCCCTTCGATAGAACCGTCGGGGAGAACCCGGGCCAGTTCTAACCGCACTGCGTTCGTGCCGACATCAATGGCCGCCAAAATGTCGTCGGGAATTTCAGTTCGCGGCCGGAGCACCATACAGAAACTTAAAGAGAGTACACCCCTCGAGCCCAGGCGCAGCTTTATGCCCGTACGAGTCGGCTTCCTTGCCGAGATGGGGAGTTATGCCAAGAAGGAATGTCTCGTAAGGAGGTTTGACTGTGGTCGAACCAAACGTCACTGACAGGCACCTCTTTCTCAACCGTGAATTGTCATGGCTTGCTTTCAACGAGCGCGTCTTGGCTGAAGCGAGCAACAGCACGCTTCCCATGCATGAGCGCATCAAATTCTTAGCGATCGTCTCGAGCAATCTCGATGAGTTTTTCATGGTGCGAGTTGCGGGCATCAAGCAGCAAGCCCAAGGCGGTGTAGCTGAGCTGCCTGCCGATGGCATGTTGCCGACCGAGCAGCTCTCGGCCATCGCAGAGCGCACGCACAAAATGGCTGACGAGCAGTATCGGGTATGGCAGCGAGAATTGCTTCCGCTCCTCGCGGCCAATGGCCTCCATGTACTCAGTCGCGACATTCTCACTGCCGAACAAAAGGCGGCTGCCAAAATCTGGTTTCAGTCGAATGTCTTTCCGGCGCTCACTCCGCTGGCGGTCGACCCAGGGCACCCTTTCCCCCATCTTCGAAACAAGTCTCTCAACGTCGCCGTCGTAGTGCGACGCGGAGGCCATCGCCGGCGCAAAGAATTGGGCGAATCGGCGCTTGCGGTGGTTCAAGTGCCTGCGGTCTTGCCGCGTTTGGTACCGATGCCGTCGACGAGCGGTACTGCTTTTTTGCTGCTTGAAGAGCTCATTCTTCTGCACGCCGCAGACCTCTTTCCCGGTTTCGCAGTGGACCAAGCTTGCGCCTTTCGCCTCACGCGCAACTGGGACCTCGATATCGACGAAGAAGAATCGCAAGATTTGCTGGCCTCGATTCAACAAGAGTTACGACGCAGAGATCGCGGTGCGGTGGTGCGACTCGAAATTGGCAACGGGGCCTCGCCGACCCTCGAAGCGCAGCTCACTTCTGCGCTCAAGATTGGTTCGGCAGACGTGTACCGTGTCGACGGCCCGTTGCAGTTGCAAGATCTCACCGCCATCAGCGACAGCGACCCACGCCCTGAAAACCGCGTCGAACCTTTCGTACCAGCCACCAGCAGCATCATCAGCAACGCCGATTCGATTCTGCAATTGGTGGGACAACGTGACTTGCTGCTTCACCACCCCTACGAGTCGTTTGACCCCATGGTGCGCTTTCTCGAGGAAGCGGCGGACGATTCAAACGTGCTGGCTATAAAACAGACTTTGTACCGCACCACCGGCGACAGCCCCGTCGCTCGGGCTTTGGTCCGCGCTTCAGAAAATGGGAAACAGGTGGCGGTGCTGGTCGAGCTTAAAGCGCGCCTCGATGAAGCCAACAACATCGCTTGGGCCCGGCGAATGGAAGAGAATGGCGTGCACGTGGTGTACGGCGTCATCGGGCTCAAAACGCACTGCAAAGTGACTTTAGTCGTTCGACGAGAAGGCAACGGCATTCGCAGGTACGTGCACTTGGGCACCGGCAACTACAATTCAGTCACCGCGCGCGCGTACACCGACCTGTCCCTTTTCACCGCCCGAGTTGAAATCGCCGACGACGTCACCGCTCTCTTCAATCTGCTGACAGGCTATTCAACGCAGCCTAATTGGAAGCGCTTAGCCGTAGCGCCCACGACGCTTCAAAATCGAGTACTCGAACTCATCGAACGCGAGGCACAGCGAGCCAAAAAAGGCGACCCCGCTCGCATCGTGGCCAAAATGAACGCGCTGGTTGACCCGGTGGTGATTCGGGCGCTCTACGCGGCAAGCCAAGCAGGCGTCGAAATTGATCTCTTGGTGCGTGGAATCTGCTGTCTGCGCCCTGGAGTGCCCGGCATCTCTGATCGCATTCGCGTGGTGTCCATCGTCGACAGGTTTCTCGAACACGCGCGCGCCTTTGCTTTCGGCGTTGGCGGAGCAACAGACGTCTTCATTTCGTCAGCAGATTGGATGCCTCGGAACTTTCATCGCCGAGTTGAAGTGATGACCCCCGTCGAAGACTCAGCACTCAAGACACGGATTCTTGAAGACGTGCTGGGCCTGGGTCTCAAAGACAACGTGAAGGCGCGCCAGCTGCAAAGCGACGGCACCTACACCCTCGTTTCAGGAGAACGTGAAGGGCCCCCTTTTCGGAGCCAATTGGTGTTGCTCGACGCCGCACGACGCATTGCGCAGGCGACCGGTGAGCCGGTGCTCAGACATGTGTCTTCTCCCGTTGAGAAAGCCAACGAGCCCAGTCGGTCGACATAACCTGATAGAAAGACGCAGGTGGTTCTTGCACCCCTTCCGGCGAGGTGAAACATGTCGGGGCAAGCGCTACAGTAGAGGTGACTCTTTGAAGGAGCGACGGCGATGGGCCTGAAGTGGACTGAGATTCTCCTGATTCTCTTGGTGTTGGTGTTCCTTTTTGGAGCAACGCGATTGCCCCACCTAGGAGCCTCACTGGGTTCCGCTATTCGTAACTTCAAGAAGGGCTTCTCTGGCGAAGGCGAAGAAAAAAGCGAAGAGAAGAAACTCCCGGGTGACGAGAGTTCCACCATCGCTTCTTCCGACAAAGCCGCCAGCAAGCACAGCTAAAGACTTACTTGAGCTCTTGGTTGATTTTGTCAGCCAACGGCTTTGCCCACGATTTGATGCGTCGAGCCTCAGCGGGGTCGAAGTCAGCAGACCCATTGAGCGCCTTATCAATCGCCACCTTGGCCGCTTTAGCGTCACCATCTTTGAGCAGCGTGTCGGCCAAGAAATAATAGTTACGAAGGTGCTCCGGGTGCTGAGCGATACCTTTTTCCAATTCAATTTTCGATTTGCCTAAATCTCGCTTCGGCCAGGGGAGTTCCCAGTAATAACGGCCCTTGGCGGTATGGCCACCAGAGCGATCAAACGTTTCATTCGCCTTGAGAGAAAAGTCGAGATTCTCGACGAATTGCTTTTCCAAACCATCTCCGATGGCTTTCAAAATGCCCACCGCCTGCGAGTACGCGCCGATGTTGATGGCCGTGTAGTACTTGCCTTCCGCGCCTTGGGGTTTGACGTCGACGGCTCGCTTGGCAAAGTTCCAGCCTTCTTTGGCCACTTGCCGTTTCATCTTCTCTTCAGTCACCCCATCAGCCACCCACCAGCGAATTCGGGCCGCACGCCAAAGAATCTCGTAGTCGTTCGGAAAGGCCTTTAAGGCGGTGCGAATGACGTCATCGTTTTGTTTGCCTGAATCAGCGCTGTCGCGCGCCTTCCACAGCTCGTCGAGCTTGCTCACATAACTGGCTGCATCGGCAGCCGGCTCTGGTGCAGCATCTTGCGCAAAAACAGCGAGGGAAAATGACAACACAAAAAAGCAGGGCAGAAGTTTCATGGGCGTCTCCAGCGGCCCATCTACTTCAGCCCTGCCGTGTGCTCCAGTCGAAGCGACGTTCTTTTAAGCCGCTTCTTGGATTTCGGTGAATTCGCCGTCGTCGTTGACGGAAGCCAGGTAGCGGGCCAAGAACGATTTGGTCTTGAGTTCGACTTGACGCACGCGCTCACGAGAGACGCCCCAGCGCTGGCCCAGTTCTTCTAAAGTGCGTGGTTTGTCTTGGGTCAAGCGCTCTTGCAAAATGTCCCACCCCAAATCACCCAAACGCCTGCGCACCCGTTGCAGCGCCACCGAAACTTCTTCGTCGCGCTCGAGGGCCATGAACGATTGATCCGGCGTGGGCCCACTGTCTTCGAGTCGGTCGATGTATGTGCTCTCAGACTCGTCATCGAGCGGAGCATCGAGCGAAAAGTCACTCATCGAAATGCGCTCGTGCTCGCCGCCTCTGACGTGGCTTCGATTGTCTTTGAGATAGCGAGTGATGTAGGCGCGGATCCACCACACGGCATAGGTGGCAAAGCGCACGTTTTTCTTCGAGTCGAAATGCTCGATGGCTTTCATCAAGCCGACGTTGCCCTCTTGAATGAGATCGTCCAACCGAGCTCCGCGACTGGCGAATTTTTTCGCCACCGCCACTACGAAAGGCAGATTGGAACGAGCCAAATGCGTGCGAGCGGCTTCATCGCCTTTCCGAGCGCGCTTGCTCAAGTCGTACTCTTCTTCGCGCGTCAGCTGTTTATGGCCGCCTAAATTGCGCAAATAACTCGAGAGTCCGTCGCGTTCAGTGGTTCGCATCTTCTTCTCCTCTTCACCGAACAATCTTTGTTCAGCGTTGAAGAGAAGATGCTCATCGAGAGAAACGGTTTCGAAGAATGCCATGAGTGACCTCCCCAGCGTGTGGGGCGAATAGAGTCACGTCAGGTTGAGCAAGGGAGGTGCCCGGACGACCCGGTTTTCTAACCCACCGCATTTGCTTATTTCAGCACTCGTCTGGGAAGACCTTCCCTGGGTTCATAATGACGGCGGGGTCGAGGGTGACCTTGAGTAACCGCTGGAGAGAAATGACGCCAGATTTCTGTTCCAAGGCCAAAAACTTCTTTTTGGCGATGCCAATACCGTGTTCACCGGTGATGGTTCCGCCCAGGCGAATCGTCTCCTTCATGATCAATTCAAGCGCCTGTTCAACGCGAGGGCGCTCTTCAAGCGTGCGGTACAGCACATTGGTGTGAAGGTTTCCGTCACCGATGTGGCCATAGGTCGCTACGGTAAGACCCAATGTCCGACCAATGGCCTTGTAGTTTGAAATGGCCTCCGGAACGCGTGAGCGGGGCACCACGATGTCTTCGCTGAACTTGTAACGCTGAAGGGCTCGCAGCGCTCCAGAGACTAGCCGGCGCGTGGCCCAGATGCGTTCTCGTTGATCTCTATCGACCGCCAATTGCGGCTCAAGACCTCCAGCCTTCGAAGTCAACGCCGCCAATCGATTCAAGTCGGCAAAAACACCTTCGTCGGTTGAACCGTCAACTTCCGCAATCACCACCGCGCCCGCTCCGGGAGGAAATGCGACGCCTTGACCTGAAATCGCGGCCAACGCCACGTCGTCGAGCAGCTCTAAACACCGGGGCAACAAACCACCTTGTAAGACAGCGTTCACCGCATGCGCAGCTGTCAGCACATCGGGAAAAGGAATGAGCGCTGTCATCACCACCGCCGGTCGGGGAATCAGTTTGACCGTGATTTCGGTAGCGATGCCCAGCGTGCCTTCTGAGCCCACAAACAAACCGACCAAATCGTAACCGGCAACACCTTTGAGCGTCTGCCGCCCGACCCGAACCAGCTCGCCCGTCGGCAGCACCCATTCCAAACCCAGCACGTAGTCTTTGGTGACGCCGTATTTAAGGGCCGAAGGGCCACCGGCATTTTCTGCGATGTTGCCGCCCAGGGTGCACGTAGGGGCAGAGTTGGGGTCAGGCGGGTAAAACAAACCGACGCTGTCTACTGCTTTTTGAAATGCGCCCAGTACGACTCCGGGCTGCACTGTGGCGGTCAAATCTTCAGGACGAATGGCGATGATGCGATTGAGCCGCTCTAAAGAAAGCGAGAGCCCTCCGGCGATGGGCAGCGAGCCTCCACTCTTGCCCGTGCGAGCGCCCACTGGAGTCAACGGCACTCGATGCGCATTGCACCACTGCACCACCCGCTGCACTTCAAGCGTGTCGCGCGGAAACGCCACCGCCTGAGGCAGAAAATCACCTTGGTCTGATTCATCATGACCGTAGGTACCTCGGGTGGCGTCGTCGTCTCGCAGTTCGAGCCCCGTCAATTCTGCACGCAGGGCCTCGAGATTCATGGCTTCATCCTTTTCACGTCGAGACGGGCCCACAGTTCAGCGCGCAATGACTTGCCTTTCAACACGCCTTCATAGGCTTCAGAAAACGTCACCGCTTGGTGCTGTTTCTCACCGCGCAGTCGAAAACAGGTTTGCTCTGCGCGAAGGAGGCAGGCGGCGCCTTGACTCCCAAGTTCGTCTTGCAATGCGAGGGCGACTTGCCGCGCTAATTCTTCCTGCAAGATGAGCCTGTGAGCGAAGACATCAATCAGCGTCGACAACCGGCCAAAACCGACTACTTCGCGACCCGGCACATACGCCACATGTGCGGTGCCTGAATACGGCATCAAGTGGTGCGGGCACATGGACTGAAAGTGAATGTTCGTCACCACCACCAATTCGCGCTCGGACTGTTGTGAAACGGGAAAGCGATCAGCCAACGCTTCTTTCGCGGTTTGGCCGTAGCCAGTCAGAAACTCATCGGCCCAAGCTGAAGTCACTCGTTCAGGAGTCTCTTTGAGATTCTCGTCGCGAAGGTTCAACCCTGCAGCCACCAGAAAATCGGCGACCGCCTTGCGCATGGCCTTTCGGTCTACCGGTTTGCGTGCGGCACGACTCATTTACGATACGTAACGCAATACTCCGGAGTCTCCCACAGCATCAGTTCTTCAAGCCCGGGCACCAAGGGCTCAAGGAGAGCCCACATCCACACCACGATGTTCTCGGCGGTGGGGTTTTCAATGATGTCATTGAGGTAGTAATGGTCGACCTTCACCAATACCTGTTCCCACACCGTTTTTTTCACTTCGTCGAAGTCGCGAATCATGCCGTCTTTGGGCTGAGGACGGCCCGCGAGTGACAGGCGAAGTACATAGTTGTGGCCGTGCAGCCG
>JAYUVR010000022.1:0-9731 GCA_043753955.1 Archangium sp.
GTCGCTGCCTAAACGTGAGGCCGAAAGCCCAGCGCTCCTTTTGAATGAATTGAGCACGTTTGTTGATCAGATCGCAGTCTGATATCGAAGTAATTGAAGTGGTGACCTGCCAATCGCACCGTGACCGCGGCTTGCAAACGTGAAGAAAAGACGACCCGCAATCTGGATGACCATCCTTTGGCCATGTCCGCTGGTGTCTTTGGTTGCCACCGCGGTGGTGGAAAACCGCTTTCTGGACCGCGCGGGATGGTTTCGCGGGCGCCCTCTTGCCTCGTTTTTCTTTCTTTTTTCCACGTGGGTCGCTCTGACACTGGTTTTTGCCGCCTTGCTCATTGTTTGAATGAGCGAGTAGGAGGAGTACGGTTGACGCGGCGCACTTAGGCTGACCTGGCTCGCCCCACGTTCAAATCTCACTGTGCCACATCGAGAGAAATGAGTTGTCCGTTGCGCTCATACTGCCACGTGCCCACTTTGGTGCCGTGTTGGTACCGCCCCACTGACATCACTCCACCGTCGACGAGGTGGCTGACCCAGACACCTTCAGGCGTTCCGTCTACATAGGCGCCTTCAAAACGAGGTTGGCCCGTTCGATAGGCGCCCGCCCAGCGGCCGACTTCAACTCCTCCATCAAAGGTGCCGCGCATCATCACTTCTCCATTGTCGTGAAAGTATCGCCACGAGCCGTGGGGTTTTCCTTCTACCAACGTTCCCTTTTTTTCGATGCTGCCGCTGGGGTGCCAATAGGTCAACATGCCAGTTCCCACCATCAGGAAGGTGTCGTCTTCTTTGGCCCGACAAACCACACACCAGAGCGTTCGCTTTTCTCCGTCAGCGTTCCAAACACCTTTCATCGCTGTACACGCTTTGGCGGCTTCATCATCTTCCCTTCCAGTGAGCGAGGCCGAGAGTCGCGAAGCGGTGGTGGGGACGTGTACCGACAGTCGAGTCGTTCGTGAATTGGTGTTTGATCAACCGCTCGGAACTTTCACCGTGATTCGCTTGCCAGGCGGCCAACTCGATGATGTGGCTGTAGCGAAGTTGATGATGCGTTGAGCAGACTGCACGCCAAGTCAGTCATTTTCCTCGGCACCTCGGGTGTCACCACGTGCAGCAGACGCTTGGGAACGCGGGGAAGAAAAAGAATTCGCGACCCCCGACGTTGGTCCCTCCTCGACAGAAATGAGTTGCCCGTTGCGTTTGCCAGGTGCCCACCTTGGCACCCGTTGTTGGTAGGAAACAAGGTAGGACAACCCTGGGAAATGTGGCGGTGGTCAGGGGCCCGAACCTGGCGCATTGGTCGCATGAGAAGGGGTGTTGGTGTGTTTTTGGGAGCCAGAATCGGTGCAAAGGTGGCAAACAGCCTTCTCGATGTCTCCGCAAGATTTCACGGGTCGCGTGAAGAAGCCCATGCTGTAAAATCGCCTGGGCGGTGGCTCTCGATGCCGAACGGGAAGCGACATTCACCCGACTGAAGTGGGCTTGATGATTGGGTTGAGTTTCTAGGTCGGGGTGATGATTCGAAGTCTCATGAGCGTTCGAATGGAATACGAGCCTAAGCACCATCTCCAGAGACCATCGTGCGCTCAATCACCTTCGCCATTCTTGCTTCACTCTCGATGTCATGCGCTTCGACGCATTCGCTCACCCATCACTTGAGCCGAGAAGAGACCACGTTGCTCCAGCTTCAAGGCCGGGCAGTAGTCATCAACTTCTGGGCTGATTGGTGCCCGCCATGTATTGAGGAAATGCCAACGATGGCGTCGCTGGTTGCGAAGGAGGGGCGCGACGTCGCGTTCTTCTTCGCCTACTTTGAACGAGAGCCCAGGAGTCGCCAATTTATGGACTGGCTTTCGAAACAGCCGAGGTGGTTTCAAGATCGCGTCTACTGGGCGACCTCACCGCTGCGACTTCAATACTTGAACAACGCGATTCCTGTCACGGTGGTGCTCGACCGAAACGGTAAACTCGTCGAGGTGATTGAAGGGAGCATCAAGGGTCGTGAGAACCACTTTCAAGAGACCATTCGCCGAGCGTTGGCCACGCAGTTCACTCCTCCGTCTGTCGCTGAGCCGCCCAAATAGTACTGAGCTTTAGATTTCTTTAAGGTGGTCGTGACCGGCACCACCAAAAGTGTCAATACGCAGAGGAGTTGAAGGTGTAGAAGGGGTCACGACGTGCAACAGAGTCAATCTGACATCCGATGGAGGCAGCGTTTCGCAAGCTTTCGGCGCGCTCATAAACTGCCGTACGAGTGCTCTCAGGAAATATCGATGAACTGTCCGCCGTGTCGCGCCCGAGCTCAAACGGTAACGAAGGGTTCCTGGCGACCGCCCAGCGAAGCGGAATCTCTCGGCTTCGAGCCAGTTCACTCACGAAAGCGAGCGGCGCCTGTGGATGATCGGCCAAGCTCGCACGAAAGCGTTAGATCGGGCCAAGGTCATCTTCGAAAAAGCTGCACTGAGTGCGCGATCAAATTGAGGCGAGGCGCGCACGGTTCAGAGAACTGCCGGGGTGAAGTGTGTAGGTGCGCTTCACGCGGCGCGGTGCGTTTGGGAGCTGGATGTGGATGTAGGGGGGTGGGGCTTTAAGTGCTTCGCGAATGGCCCAATGGAAGCGGCGCGGGCCTGCCGTGCGGTAGAGGGCGCGAAGCTGGACCATGCGACGGCCGCGCAGCATCGACCAACGCTGTCCCGCTTGCTTCATGCGAGCCTGAAGGACGTGCTTATGCGCGCTCTCGACGATTCCTGAGCCGATGGGCAGGCCGGCTTCGCGGAACTCGGTGTAGCGCATGCGCTTTTCGTTGTTGCGGTAGTAACGAACGAGAGAATCAAGCGCGGCGAGCTCGTCGTCGGTGGTGGTGAAAGGCAGACAGTCGAGCAATTCGCGGATGGCGGCGTCAGGCGAGTTGGCCTCGATGAGTTGGCTGATGCGAGTCTGCCAGTCAGCCAGGCCGGGGTCGTTCTCGCCGAGCAGCTTCTTGCCGCAGACCATGCCGTTCTGAATGGCGTGAATGAGGTCGAGAATTTGAATCGCGAAGGGGCACAGCTGCGAAGCGAGGGTCCAGTTTTCAGCTGCACCATCGCCGAGCCAGATGATGTTCATCACGTCGTCGGCAGATTCGGCATCGAGGGCCGCTTTCAGTGCGGCCCGGAATTCGTCCTGGCCGCCGAGAACGGCGACGTAGCGCGGCTCAAGGACGCTCTTGTCCGGGATAATGCTTTCACCGCGAGCAACGACAGCAACCTTGGCCTCCTTCCAGCCCTCGTGGGTGAGCAACATGCTGCCATCGCCGGCTATTACCAGCGACTTGGGCGGGTGCTCAGGTGAGGGCAGAGCAGCCTGTTGCAATGTCAGCAGGCTGTGCGCCTGCTCACGTCGTCGGCCCACGCGGTCGACGACCCGACGAAACAGATTCGACGAAATCGGAAACGGGTAGTGAATACCCCAACGCTCCGCCGATTCTTCGAAGGCGGCGTTCACGGCGAAGTCGAGGATGCGTTTTTCCATCGCGTCCGAGACCTCACCTTCTTCAGGCAGCTTCAGCTCGATGTCGCGCGGACAGAAGCCGTGATGGCACTTCTTGCAGTAGTGGTAGTTTCGGCTCAGGCGCAGCTCGCCTGCCGTCGTCATCAGGTGGCGCAAGCGGTTGCGCGCCTTCACCGGAACCAATCCCCCGCACTTCGGGCATGGCTTGGGGCTCAGGTTTTCAGGCGACAGCCCTTCGACAACGGCGGCGAGCTCCTCTTGGGCCACGTCTCGCTGGTCCACCTCGATGAAGGTTTCGATGGCGTCGAGGCTCAGCTCCCCACGCACAGCCCGGCGCCGAGCCAACTCTCGCCCCATCTCCTTAAGCAGGTCGGCATCGCTGAGGTGACCCCACTTCGTCCCGTCGTTCGGCGCCACCGAGTTCGCTACCCGCTGCATGGTCTTCCGTCGCGGCATTTTGCCCTCCTGAAGAGGGCTTCAGATCACATCGCAAGTGTTTTTGGGATCCCCCCGCAATCAGGCCGGAATCTCAATTTGGTCGCGCACTCAGCTGCACTCAGTGTGAGCTGGGTTGTCAGTGCCCTATTGTATGTTTCGCAAATGACAACTTTAGAAGAGGGCCTGAACAGCAAATTGACCTATTACATTTACAATCTGACCTCAGACAAAGTGTTCCGAGCATCAATTCCTAAATGGGTGCTAAGAATCTTAGTCCCCGTTGAAGTAATCGCTGTGGTGGCGTGCGCGTTCATTCACTTCTTCCGAAGCAATGACCTATACCTATACATAGCATATGGAATAGGCGTCACATTTGGTGCCATCAACTACTTTTTCATACGACATTACCGCAGAAAATATGCAAGCCACCTCGAGGGGCGAATCATTCAATACGAAGAAGTTGATGATGTCATAGAGAAATTAGGAACGCGCTCGCTACTGTTAAAATATGACAGCAATCTTACGATTGCCAGATCTCAAATTGAAAGTGACCTCAGTTACGAAAATGCGATCCATGCACTCGGCAAAGAGACTGCAGCGCCAGTAATGCCGCCGAGCCTCGTCGGCATTCTCATTGCTCTCATTGGTTGTCTTATCAACATATTTAGCAAGAAACCAGAAGTCCAATTACTGATAATTCAACTTGTGTTTCTTGCTGTATTTATTACAAACATAGTTTATCAGGCGCTGAGTGCATGGCCGTCGCGCGTTAAGCACAGACCTGGATTTATCCGCCTTCTTCATAATGCAAAGAGAGCATTAGATTTAAGATTGGTGACACCAACTCCTTCGGTTGTCTTTGACGCCAAAGGTGATCCAGCAAAGGTCGAACCGGTTTCTCAGTCGGCGACAATTGACGACGAAACGACATCTTCCCAAGCCAGCAGTGATTCCGAACCTTCAATGGGCTGATGAACATTCAGCACCGCATCGCTGCGACATCAATACGTGAACAACGCGATTCCTGTCACGGTGGTGAAACCTCAAACGGGCGCGACAAAGAAGAATCGGGGCCGTAAGTGCTGTTCGCATAGCGTGAAAGGAGCCGATTCCTTTCCCATCAGAAACGAATACCAGTGCTCAAGCACCTTTCTTCGGTACAATTCGAAAGACGTGAGTGACGCAGCACAACGTCTCAGAGAAGCATTTGAACTAAACGCTCTTGCTGAAGAGTTTCTGCGCCAGCGGCTCAGACGAGATCACCCTACGTGGTCAAAGAAAATGGTTGAGCGAGAGGTAGGACGATGGCGTCTACAAAGACCCGGAGCGGAGCACGGGGACGCGGTGGGCATTCCAAGAGCCTTTTCCCCTTCCGCTCAACACCGCTCGTCCAAGCGCTGACACAGATTCATGTCGACTTGGTCGAGATGGACGTTTCTCACGCGCTAATCGGCGGGCTGGCGGTCTCAGCACGCGCCGAGCCACGCACGACCAGAGACATTGACCTGGCTGTCGCCGTCGAAAGCGATATTCAGGCAGAAAAGGTCATCTTTCGTTTGCAGCAGCAAGGGTATCGCGTCGATGGACTTATTGAGCAAACGAAGACCAAAAGACTTTCCACTGCCCGTCTCCGCGTGCGGCTTAAAGAGCAAGTTGAAGTCATTGTGGATCTCCTCTTTGCTTCCTCAGGCATAGAAGTAGAAATTGTGAAGCGGGCGACACAAATAGAAGCATTGCCCGGGCTGGTATTGCCCGTTGCAGGAATTGCCGACCTTTTGGCGCTCAAGGTGCTGGCACGCAATGACCGCAGTCGACCACAAGATGCTGATGACTTGCGGGCGCTGCTGTTGGTAGCTGATCGCCGGGTGCGCCTACAGGTTCCCAAAATTCTTGCCTTGATTGAAGCAAGAGGTTTTGCCCGAGGTCGCCGGTTACTCGAACATTGGGAACGTGCCGTTGGGGCTCTTGGTAAACCCGATACACGCACCGGGTTTCGTAAGCGAAAGACCTGACACTCTAATTGATGTCAGTGTCACAGGCGTTCTGCGAACAGATGAGACCATTGCAACACTCTGATTGTCATTGCACGTTTGTTTGGGCCACTCGGCATCTGTCCGGAGGCGGCGGCAAACCAAGCTCGAACCTACCATGCGAAGGCCCACCTCTGCCCGGCACCCTGGGAAGCGTGGAGGTCGTCAGGGGCCCGAACCTGGCACATTGGTCACTTTAGAAGGGGTGTTGGTGCGTTTTTGGGGGCCAGAATCGGTGCAAGTCGATTCATTTGGTAGGCCCAGATAGGGAGGTGTGGAACCGCGATGATGAAGGCAAGCGGGGTGGTATCACATCGGGAGGGAGAGCTGAGGCGTTGAGGAAGAGCGGCACTGACGGTCACTGATTTATTGAAGAGTGTCCCGCATCGACAGAAATGAGTTGTCCGTTGCGTTCATACTGCCACGTGCCCACCTTGGTGCCGTGTTGGTAACGCCCCACTGACATCACTCCACCGTCGACGAGGTGGCTGACCCAGACACCTTCAGGAGCTCCGTCGACATAGGCGCCTTCAAAACGAGGTTGACCCGTTCGATAGGCGCCTGCCCAGCGGCCGACTTCAACTCCTCCATCAAAGGTGCCGCGCATCATCACTTCGCCATTGTCGTGAAAGTAGCGCCACGAGCCGTGGGGTTTTCCTTCCATCAACGTTCCCTTTTTTTCGATGCTGCCGCTGGGGTGCCAATAGGTCCACATGCCAGCACCCAGCATTACGATGCTGTCGTCTTCTTTGGCTTTACAAACCAAACACCCGAGCGTTCGCTTTTCTCCGTCAGCGTTCCAAACACCTTTCATCGCTGTACAGGCTTTGGCGGCTTCATCATCTTCAGTTCCCTCGACCCAATTGACTTCGCGCCAGGGCTCCCCGGTTGACCAGAACGTCTTCCACTTTCCCTCATTGTTGGGACCTCTGCGAAAACCCGTTTCACTGGGTTTTCCCGTCGGGTGGTAGTCCGTCCACACTCCGTCAGGAAAATTGTTCACCATCGGCCCTTCAGCGCGCAGCTGTTTTCCCCAGCGCCAAAAACGCCATTGACCCGCGCGTTGGCCCACTTCGTAGGTGCCAACCCATTCAGGGTCTCCATTGCTGTAGAAAGCCTTCCATTCGCCGGTCGATCGACCTTGGTGATAGTTGCCCACCACTCGGCGTTGCCCGTTGTTGTGGTACCAAACGTAAGGCCCTTCGCGGAGGCAATCGACGAAGGTCTCTTCGAGCGTCACTCGACCTTCTTCGCTCAAAGTACGCCACAGTCCACTGGCACACCCATTTTGGTACCAGCCTTCTTCAGCAACCTGACCATTGGGGTGAAACGCGCGCCAATGGCCTTTCCCCTGCAGCACTATTGATGCGCCAAGCGAAGTGCCATCGGCCTTGAGAAACGCGTGCCGTCCTTCTGGAACACCCTTCACATAAAGGCCTTTGCGCAGCACTTCGCCAGTCGGGTGAAAGTCTTCAGCGAAACCTTCACGACGGCCGCCTTGGTACGCAGCTCGCCATCGAAGTTTTCCAGCTCCGTCGTAGCCGAGCCATGTTCCATCTTCTTCGTCATCGACGAGGCACCCCTCGCGGCGTTGTTTGAAATCGACGACCCATGCGCCAGAGCGGGCATCGCACTCATCGGGCCCAGGGCCTGCTCGCCGACCTTTTTCAAATTTGACTTCGCGCCATCGCTCACCGCGAGGCAGATATTCCGTAAACGTGCCGTCGGCATAGCCACTCACATAGGGCCCTTCGAGATGTTTGAGCCCCGTGTCCGCGTGGTATTCCGTCCAGCTTCCCGTCTCTCGATTCTTCTCGAAGGTGCCTTCGCGATCTTTTTTTCCATCGTCGTACCAGAAGGTCCACGGGCCTTCCTTGAGGCCGTCAACGAAGGCACCGCGCTGAGCCACTTGGCAATTTTCGTAGTACGCAACGAAAGGCCCCGAGCGCTTTCCCTTCACCCAGGTAGAACGTTCAATCACTTGTCCACCGGGGAGCAAACGAGTCCATTCGCCTTCGCGTTTTTTACCCTCGAGGCACCCCGACCATCCATCAGCGGTACTGGTCCACTTCGCACCGGGCTTGGTGCAATCAGCCGCAGCGCGAAGAGTGAACATTAAACTGAGCAAAAGCAGCATTCTCATGGAGTGAGCAGTTTCTTCAGTGCTTGATCTGCGCCAACGCGTACCGGGCTGCCGTCGAGGCTCTTCAAGTCACTCTGAGTCAGTGACACTTTTGGGGAAAAAGCAGCTGCATGAAAAGCGTCGAGCGCTTTGTCGGCGTCTTCACCCTGCGCGCAGGCCAATTGGGCTCCGTTGTCGTCGAGTAAACAAATACTCAATTGAGCCCCTTGGCTTTCGACTCTGACTTGAAAGGGTGCGCTCTTGAGCACTTCAAAGCGAGTGGACCGTTTGAGGCGACCAGCAGTGTTCTGCGCGAGCTCGCTTCCATCGTGAACTACCGTGACCGGAACTGACAGCGCCAGCATGCGAAAAGCGGTGGGCCAGCGCTGCAGCACTTCTTGATATTCAGCGCGTGCCTCATTTCCTCGGCCCAGCCTCCACAACGCGTCTGCTCGCCAAGCTTGAGTGCGCCAGCGGAGCATCGCTTCACGCTTAGGAAGCCCCTCGAGTGCCTTTGAAGAAAAAGCCAACGCCTCTTCCAACGCCCCAGCCCGAAAAGCCACTTCACCTTCCACCGCATCGAGTGAAGCAGTCGCTTCGGGGTACTTGGCATCGGCGACTCGAGCAGCGTTGATTGCCGCGCGCATCACTCCTGTGCCCACGACACTGGTGAGGTCAGCGGTGCGCCAAGTCGACCAGTCTGAAACTTCGCCCAACGCAGGCCGAGCCATGAGCAGCATTCGGTCGCCACCTGACAACAGCGCAACCAAGGCCCGACGCACTTCCCATCGTGCCCACAGCGCCTTCGCCAACTCCGAGACGACTGTGAATGGCCCAAAGGGCAGTTGTGCGTATGAAAGACGTTCTTCCAGTTGAGCGATGTTTCCATCGAGAGCGAATGCATACCGTCGAGTTCGACTGAGCTTTTCGACTTCAGGTGCACTGCTGGTGACTCCGGCTCGCTGTTGTTGGCCATACAGTTCACGAGCGAGTTTGACTGCATCTGTGGGCTGCCCTACGGCATCGAGGAGCTCGACCAACACCGCTCTCCGCTCGAGCGCAAAATGCGGTCGATAGCGTTTCTCAATGAAAGCAGTGCGCGCTGATTCCAAAGCAGAAACAGCTTGCTGAAACTGGCCCATCACAATCGCGAGGCTGGCGATTTGATTGTCCACAGGGTCGATACAGTCATTCAATTTCCTGGCGCGAGTCGACAGACTTTCTGCTTCTTCAAGTTTGAGACGGTTAAATGCTGCGCTGGCGGCGTTGCGCATGAGGGTGCAGTTTTTTCCTAAGGTGGCGTCCACTCCGGCCAGGGCCCAGCGGTAGGTTCCTTCTCGGTCGTGTTCTTCAAACGCGATGCTCAGTAACCCGTTGTAACCATCTGCACGGTCATTCTCGTCTGCCGAGGCGGTTAACCGGGTGGCAATGACTCGCGCTTCTTCTGAACGACCTGATTTGAACAACGGCCATATGCGCAAATGCGCAGGCGGAGGACCCAGTCTTTCTTCGAATCTATCGAGTACATCGAGTGCTTCTTCGTTCCGGTCCATCTCACCTAAAATGAAGTATTCCTCGAGCAACAACTTGACTGCCCAATCATGGTCAGCCGAACCGAGCAATTCTTCTGCTCGTCGAACCCATGACAGTGCTCG
>JAYUVR010000023.1:0-12280 GCA_043753955.1 Archangium sp.
GGCCAGACTCCCACCCACCAAAAACAACATCAGGGTTCGCCCCGACACGGTCTTTGCCGGAGCGAGGCTGACGGCTTGAGAGACCGCTCGGTCTTGGCCTGGCCCGCGCGTCTTTCCGCTCCCCATCGACGGGGTTTCGGGCATGCCTGGCAGGTACACCCCCGCTGCTTCTTGCGGCGAAATTTCAACCAGGGCTTGCCCAGTGAGTTCGAGCACGAAAGCGTCGATGTCTTTGGTGCGCCGCGGGCGCTCTTTTTCCAACAGATGTTCTACTGCGGCGATGACTGAAGGGGGCAATTCGGGCCGCAAGCTCGCCAAGGGTTCATGTTTCCCATACGCGATGCGATAGATGACTTTGGCGATGTTGTCGGAAACAAAAGGGGCCTGGCCGGTGAAGAGCTCGTAACAAATGCTCCCCAGTGAAAAGAGGTCGCTTTGAGGGCTCACGTCTCGGTTGTTGCCGAGCGCTTGTTCAGGCGACATGTACAAAGGCGTGCCAATGAGTGCCGAATCGGTGGTTTGTACAGTGTTTGAGCCAGAGAGTTTACTGATGCCGAAGTCGAGCACCTTGACTTGGTCGCCCACGGCCGTCGGCACCAAAAAAATGTTCTCAGGCTTTAAGTCACGATGCACCACTCCGGCACGATGGGCAGCCTGCAGTGCCGCTCCGACTTGCCTCATGATGATGGAGACTTGTTCAACGCCCATCGTTCGACCGCGGGCGCGCGCACAGAGGCTCTGACCTTTGAGGTATTCCATCACCAGGTACGGTTCGCCCGACGGCAGCAGGTTAAAATCAGACACCTGCACGATGTTCGGGTGCTCGAGCCGGGCCGCAATTTCAGCCTCGCGTTTGAAGCGCGCCAACGCCTCTTGCGGAAGCTGTGGGTCGACGTGCAATACCTTGATGGCCACCTGTTTACCGGCCAACCGAAGGTGCCGTGCAAGCCAGACCTCGCCCATGCCGCCCCGACCCAGCTGGCGCTCAATCTCATAGGTCTCTGCGATGACGAGGCCTTCAGTGAGTGGCGAGCGGGCTTCCTTCATGAGCGCGGCACTGTACAGCGCTGGGTTTCGTTTTGTGGCTGGAGTTCAAACCCGCTTCGTCGCACACTGAAGTTCGAGCTCCCCATGGTCACTCTCTTCGTCGCATTTGCTTTTGTGTTTCAACTTCAAGCTGAACCGCTCGATGCATCTGCTTTCCGCGAAAAGCTGCAGGTGCTCTCTGACGGCCATGGTCACTTCATCGCTTTAGACCCAGAGGTACCCTACAGCGACCACACCTTCAGTGGTGACGGCAAACAATTCGTTCAACTTCCCATCTCTGGCGGGGGTAAAAACGGCACCGAATCGTTCAGCATTCGCGCCTGGGACCCTCGCGCCCAGTTAGACATCGAGATGGCCGACTCGGGGGGAAAATACAGTGTCACGTGCGGCAAGAAGACCACTTCATTCAATCGCCAGCCTGTTGAAGAAGCCAAAGCACTGTTAGCCAGCGCTACTTTTTTGTCTCCGACGTGGAAAAGACGACCTGAAAAACTGCTGCGAGACGACAAGGGTACCTATTACTTTGTCGACCGTTTTCGCTCGAAAGACGATGGAGATCGCCGAGACTTTCGAGTCTTCGCGGGCCCCCGAGGCAATATGAAGCAGCTGGCCCTCAAGAACATCGTCGATGATTCGCAAGGAATGATTTTGTCGGCGAAAAACGGCAACCTTCGTTTGATTACAGGTCACGAAGGGAAGTGGATTCAGGGCAAAGTCGCTGTGCCCTTGCTCGAAGTTCCTATCGATGGTCAAACCGCTCGATTGATCTACCTCGACCTGGGCCCCTATGCGGGTCAGCGCCTGGGCACACCCTGCGACGATTTGATGTAATAATAAGTAAAATCAATACCTTGTATGCTATCAAAGCCTCTCACTTGATCCTAAGCAACCCTCAGCGAACCCAAGCCGACAACGTGTTTGGGGCCAAGTGGTAAAGAGAAGGCCACCCGAGCAGGTTGCGATTTTCAACTCATGAGCCAGGCGCAGACGAGTCAAGATCTTCCGTCGGTGCAATTGCTCAAATTCGGGCGGTATACGCTTTTATTTCCCCTCGCGAGCGGAAGCATGGGTGAGATTTTTCTCACTCAATTCACCGGAGCGCACGGCTTTGACAAGTTGTGTGTCGTCAAGAAGGTGCTCCCAGATTTGGCACAAGAGCCCGAATTCATCGCGCGATTTATCGATGAGGCTCAAATCTTGGTTCAGCTTTCGCACGGCAATATCGCTCAAGTTTTAGACATGGGGGTGCACGAAGGCGAGCCTTTCCTGGCCCTCGAATTTGTTGATGGCAAAGATTTACGGCGCGTACTTTCCCGAATGAAAGAACGCGGTCTGCCTTTGCCGTTGTCGTTTGTTTTGTCGGTGATGATTCGCGTGCTTGATGCGCTGGCGTACGCGCACCGTAAGCGCGGCGAAGACGGCCACGAACTGAATTTGGTCCATCGCGACTTGAGTCCGCAAAATGTACTCATCAGCTACGAAGGCGAAGTCAAAGTCATCGACTTCGGGTTGGCAAAGACGTCGTTCTCATCGTCTAAAACTCAACCCGGCATTGTCATGGGCAAGTTCAAATACTTGTCGCCAGAACAGGCGCGCCATCTCGAGGTTGACCGCCGCAGTGACATCTACACCGTCGGGTTGTGCCTGTGGGAACTGATAACCGGCAAGAGCCCCTTTGAAGACGAGTCTCCCGGCGAGCTGATGGTGAAAGTCGGCTACCCCGAAATACCACCCCTCAATACGGTTGAACCCCTGTGCCCACTGGCGCTCTCTGAAGCAGTCGTTCAAGCGTTGGCGCTCGACCCTTCAGAACGATTTCAATCAGCCGAAGAATTTCGCGGGCGATTGCAGGCCATTCTTTCAACCATCGACCCCCGAGCAGGCGCCGAAACCACTTCTCGCTTCATGCGCGATGCTTTCGCGGTGGAATATCAAGCCGAACGGCGCATGCTCAAACGAATTAAAGCGCAGGCCAAGCTTCACGCGCAAAGAGAGACAAGCGCACCCACGCCAGACACAGAAAAGACATACCCCATGCTTGAAGCAGTGCCGTCTGGGGAACATGCAGCGCCCGAAGGGCGACCTCCCACACTTTCTTTTCAGCCCACTCCGCGAGGCCCTTCGGCGAGTACCTTGTCTGAGATTCATGATTCCCAAACTTCACCGGCCATCCTCTTTGATGGAGGGCCAACACAAAGCACCCAAGTCGTCACGAAGAGCTTCGTTTCTGAAGAGACTGCTCAGGCCTCGCAGTCATTGCCCTCAGTGATTGTCGATGACCCTCCGGCGCACTTGATGCTGACGATGGTCGACATCGTCGTGCCGCCCAGCATGTCAGCACCTCGGCAGATGGCCCGGCGCAATGCCGCAAAGGCTCAAGCGAAGAAGAGTGCCCACCACGCGTTTTTGCCAAACACACCGAAGCCCGAGCTCAAGCACCGCGCAAAAGCAGTTGTCAAAGGTGTGGCAGCACTGGGGAACGCCTCGCGTACGGCAAAGACTCGAATCCGCTCAAACTGGGTGTGGCTGCTGTTGCCAGCGCTCGCTGTCTTCGGTGTGGGCGGGTACATCGCGTGGGACTTGTGGCACAGCCCTTCAAGTCAGGTGCAAACCAATGGCTCCGGTGCGAAGCCTGAAAAGTAACCCATTGGAGGCCTTGGCTGGTCGCGGTAAGCGGTAAGTCGTGATGGCTGCGCCTCTTCAAATGGTCGGCTTGTCTGCTGGCTACGGCGAGCCCGAGGTGGTCGCTCAGCTGTCGTTGCACATTCAAGCGGGCGAAGCCTGGGTGGTGTTGGGCCCAAACGGAGCTGGAAAATCGACTCTGGTTCGCGCGGTGATGGGCCTGCTCCAGCCGTCGAAGGGCTCCGTGCACGTCTGTGGTTTGCCGCTCGCGACCACCTCTGCTCGAGACTTAGCGCGCGTCGTTTCTTGGGTGCCTCAAACCCTCGATGAACACACCGCTTTTACGGGGTTAGAACTGGCCCTGATGGGGCGCGCTCCACATCTTTCAGGGTGGGGCGCGGCCAGTGCACGCGAAATACAATTGGCCCTCGACACCATGAAAGAGCTGGGGGTGGAACATCTCGCGTCGCGGCCCCTCTCGCAGGTGTCTGGAGGCGAACGAAGGCGCGTCTGGCTCGCTCGAGCTTTGGTACAAAACCCCCGCCTGTTGGTTCTCGACGAGCCGACCGCCTTTCTCGATATTCGTCATCAGGTGGAAACCTTGCGCGCCGTCAAACGCCGCGTGGCTGATGGTTTGGGGGTGCTCGCCGTGCTTCACGATGTCAACCTCGCCGTTCACTTGGCGACGCACGTTGTATTGCTCAAAGAGGGAAAGAGCATCGCACAGGGCCCAGTCGCGGAAGTGCTTTCGGCGGAAAAGTTGTCTGTGCTGTACGACATCGAAATGCACGCTGCGTTTGAGCAGGAGCGTGTCTATGTGCCCCAGTGGGAAAAACTTTGAAGGGTTGGCCACTGGCGCTGGGTGCTTCCGTGGCTCTTCACCTGCTTGTTTTGGGTTTTGCTTCCGTGCCGCAAACGCGCACCTCAGCGAGGCCTGCTCAAGCCAGTTCATTTGATTTTGTAGTGGCGGCACCTGAGCCCGAGCCCCTGGCGGCAATTGCTGAAGTGAAGTCTCAAGCGTTCCGCAGTCGCAAAATCGCATCACCACAAACGCAAGGCACCAGCTCAGCGACTGCTCTAGGTATTGAACCCAGTGAAGTGGGAAGGCCCATCGAGGTTTCAGTGCTTTCGCCTCAAACGCTAGAAGCGGGTTCATTCTCTGGGGCTAAACCTCACGGTGCGACTGATGTCTCCGGGCTGGTGTATGCGCGGCTCACCATGATGGCCGAGCAATGTTACCCTCCCGTCGCTCGCCGATTTGCTCAGCGAGGCACCGTCGAGGTTTCGTTTTGCGCTGACGCAGAAGGGAAGGCCGTCTCAGTGGTGGTGACGCATTCGAGCGGTATTAATCTGCTCGATACAGCGGCCAGCGGCTGCGTGGTCGAACGAGCGGCCCCGTTCCCCCGAGCAGCGTCTGGGTTGTGTTTTCAGGTGCCGGTGCGTTTCGGGCCGGTGCGCTGAACTCTGCTTAAGTCAATACACTTGATATCTTCTGCGCAACTCTTCATGGGCCGCCGCATCTTTTGAGGGGTGCAATTGCTTTTGAGCGTCGTGTAAATAATACCAAAACTCACTTGCGACCGGCCTCAGTGCAGCCTCGAGCGAAGAGAAAGTGATTGAACCAATCGGCGTAGGCGGCAAGCCTTTTTTCTTCCGCGTATTGTAAGGGTCATTGTCATCGCGCAATTTGGTCAAAAAAGCCGCGCGGTCGTTCCACGAGACAAGCAGGTATCGACTGGTGGCATCGACCCCAAGAGGGAAATTGTGGTCGATGCGCTTCCACAAAATGCCCGCGACGATGGGGCGATTGGCTGGAGTTGGCTCTTCTCGCTCGAGCATTGAAGCCATCGTCACCAATTCATGTAATGAACGGCGATGGCCTTTGAGCTCTGCGCTCAATGGCACATAAACCCTGGCTGCGAATTCATCGAGCTGTTTTTGTACCAAGGCTCGGGCGTCAATGTGGCCCTTGGGCAGTTGGTAGGTTTCTGGAAAGAGGTACCCTTCGAGCGTTCCTTCAGGGAGGGTAAATGGAGCCATGTAACCGAGGCGCGATGAAGCAGCCTTGATGTATTCGCCCCCATCAGCCCGACCCGCAGCGGCCAAGGCGTCATCAACATCGCGAATTCTCCAGCCTTCAAGCACTACAAAAGCTTCTTCTTCGGCCAAAGGTGGTTTCTCGAGGGCTGTTGCAAGCTCTCGAGGTGAGAGGGCAGAAGAGAGTTTGAACTTTCCAGCCTTGAGCGAAAGCCCTCCCCGTTTCCAGACGACAAAGCGGAAGACAAAGGGGTGCTTAATGAGGCCCACTTTTTCAAGCTGCAGCGCCACGCTCCGCGCATTGGCGCCTTTGGGAACCTCAAATTCCACTTCAAGAGCGTGCGCTGATGATGCGTCGGCTTGATGGTTCAGAAAAAGAAGAACGGCCCCGAAGCCCACGCAACCGACAGCGGCTGTCGCCAGCACAATAAGAAAGAAACGCTTCACGGCCGCCAAGAATCTCATGACTTCGGCGCGACTGCGAGAACGGTGTGCACACGCCGAGTCGATCACACATGTCGGTTTTTGCTCGCGGTTGTGGGCCTGAGTCTCATTCGCCTCCGCGGTCGGCGAGTTGAGCTCTGAAGTGACATTTTTGGTCACCTTGCTTTGGCGAGCCCCCACGAATGCGCTGAATTTGCGACGGTTTCGCTTTTTGCCCGCTGGCTCGCGCTTTGCTTTTTAAAAAGTTGCCTCTTTCGAGAAGCACATTCATGACGACCCACGCCTCTCGCGGCTTTACTCTCGTAGAACTGATGATTGTCGTCGCAATCATTGGCATTCTCGCGGCCATCGCCATACCCAATTTCACTCGGTTTCAGGCCAGGTCGAAACAGGCCGAGGCGCGCGTGAACTTAAAATCAATCTTCAGCGGGCAGAAATCTTCTTTTGCAGAACAAGATGCGTATTCCATTTCAACCGCAGACATCGGTTTCTCGCCTGAGCGAGGGAACCGGTACGCGTACAGTTTGGTTCCTGTAGTGTTGACGGCTGCGACCGCAGAAGATCGTTCCTTCCCCATCGCCGTGCCCGGCACCAGCTCGGCCAATGGCATTTCAGTCGATAAATATCGACATGCCGTGGCTGACTTGTTCCCTGCGGCGCCTGTCAGCGGTGCGGTCGCTTGGCTGGGAACAAGTGCTGGTGTCTCGGTGCCAACAAGCGCCGTCGGAGGCGTTTTTGGCCCGTGCCCCAATTGTTCGTTTTCGGCCTCAGCAATTGGCAACATTGACAATGAAGCGAGCCTCGATTTTCAGTCTGTGTCGTCAGAATTCATCGCGGTGTCACCCACTTCATGCACGGATCAACAATTGAACGTCGCTCCCGGAGCTGCTGCTTTGGTTCGCAATGACGTGGCGTGTGACTGAGCAAATAGCGCACATGTTTCGCGACATATTCTGTCGAATAAGGCTCTTGGTTTGTTTCGTCTTGTCAAACGACTGACAGTGTTGCGCGTATGGACTGTGTGTGCGGGCTTGAGACATGGTTTTGTTTGATGGCGTTTTGACAAGGATTTAGAAATGAAACACATGCCGCTTGTGCCTTTGTCTTCGATTTTTCGGCGCGTGGCACCGTGGTTTCACGCCGGTGTGCTGGTGACGCTGCTGTGGCCCGTGTCAGCGCTGGCTACGGTGGTGATTGCCGAAACGTGGGCCGAGATGGCCCATAGCTCTGCGCTGGTGGTGAGGGGGCGAGTAGCGCAGATGCAGGCGAAGCACGATGAGGCTTCTGGCCGAACCAGTACCTATGTCGATTTCGAAGTGATTGAAATGCTCAAAGGGCAATCACGAGTAAAGCTGCGCCTAAAAGAGCCTGGCGGAAAAGTGGGCAGCCTTCGACAAGACATTGTGGGGTCTGCCCGATTTACCGCAGGGCAAGACATGCTGTTATTTTTGGAACCCGCTGACGAGCCTGGTACGTGGCTGGTTCGTTCGATGGCGGCTGGGAAAGTTGATTTCGAAAAAGCAGCCACAGGCGAGATACGGGCAAAGCGACATTTTGAAGGGTTGTCTTTTTTTGACCGAAAAAACAGTCTTGAGCCGATTCAATCTCGCGGTGACGAAGACCTCGGTCCTGTAGACGCATTTTTGGCTCAAATTCGCTTGTCGTTGAGGTCGCGATGAGCCTGAAGGGTGCGTGGCTCTTCGCGCTGAGTGCAATGTGCGCATGGGCAGACACTGGCACTTACAAATGGGACACGTTGCCGGTGCAATACAAAATTGCTTCGTCTGTCGATAATACCGGAGCAACCAACATCAATGGCGGTATGGCTTATGCTCGAGCGGTTGAACTCATTCAATTGTCCATGGGCACGTGGACGAAAGCGAATGTCACCAGCTGCCCCGGCCCCACCACGTGGGATGTTCAGTACACAGGCCAGTTTTCTGCGCCAGCAGGCACCGCAGCGATGACCAATGACGGAGTGAATCGGGTCATCTTCCTCACCGGAACCAACTGGACTTTTTCTTCTACGGTTTTAGGGCTGACGCGCGTGACGAGCACCGTGACGCCGCCCATCAATGGTGCAATCGATGCAGATATTATCATTAATAATAATCATCCGTGGTCAGAGGCCTGCCCTGGGCCTGTAGGACAATACGATCTGGTGACTGTAGTCACCCACGAAGCGGGTCATTTTTTGGGGTTAGATCACAGTGCCTCGACTTCGGCTGTGATGTTTGCGTCGATTGCAGATGGCTTTTGCCTCAGGTCGCTCGCCGCTCTTGATATTACTGATGTCTGTACTGTGTACCCCAGCGGGTGCCAGGCGATAGGCCAAGTCTGTCGAGCCGCCAATGGGCCCTGTGATGTGGCTGAGACATGTCCATCTCTTGGCGCCGCTTGCCCGACAGACAGCTTCTTGCCTTCGTCGCATGTGTGTCGTGATGCGACGGGCATCTGTGACGATGTTGAAATGTGTACAGGAAACAGTGGAACTTGCCCTTCGAATGGGTACAAGTCTTCGAGCACGACGTGTCGGCAAGAAAATGGTGTCTGTGACGTCGCAGAAAAGTGCAGTGGAACAAGCGCTCCATGCCCACCAGATGCAGTGAAGTCGGCCTCCGTCGTATGCCGAGCGGCCGCTGACGTTTGCGACGCGGTGGAAACCTGCACTGGGAATAACGCTTTTTGCCCAGTTGACTCGATGAAGTCGGCGTCTAGCCTTTGCCGGCCGGCAGCCGGGCAGTGCGACCTTGTCGAGCGTTGCTCGGGCAGTTTCCCTTCGTGCGGCGTCGATGCACAAGCTTTCGATGGAACCCCATGTTCTGGGGGAATGTGTCTGGCCGGCGCTTGTCAGGCTGCACCGGACGGAGGTTCGGGAGGAGGGAGCGGCACCGGAGGCGGAAGCGGTGCCGGAGGTGGAATGACGGCAGCAGGTGGAGGAACCGCAACAGGTGGAGGAACCGCAGCAGGTGGAGGAACCGCGACAGGTGGAGGAACCGCGACAGGTGGGGGTTCTGCGGGAAATGGTGGTGGCATCGCGGGAACAGGGGACGGCAAAGCAGATGGAGGTAGAAGTAAGGCAGCCGATGACGTGCAGGGTGGCTGTCATTGCGCCAGTGCCCAAGCAGATGTGATGTTCATCGCCTTGAGTTTAATGGTGGTGAGGCGTTCCGCTCGAAAGAGAGACGCAGCGGCTTTAAGGTTTCGTCACGCATCAGGCTATAAGTAAGGAATATGGCGAGAGAGGGCCCCAAGAGCTTTTATCGCCTGGTTCGATTTCAGCTCATCATATGCGCGCTCATCTCGACGCCGGCTGCCGCGATGGTGATGACACAAGGCCCTCAAGTTCATCTCTCAGCATGGCAGGTCACCATTGAATGGCAGACTGATGTGTCTGCTTCCACAGAGGTGGGTTGGGGGCTGGTGTCCACGGCCTCATTTAATGCCTACCCGAATCATTCGAATGTGTCTGGTTTGGTGGGTTCGATTCACAGTCGTACGTTGCAGCGATTGGCCCCAGGCAGATACTATTTTCGAGTACGCAGTGTTGCGAATGCTGAATCGGTCGAGTCAACAGAAGCCAGTTTTGATGTCGCGATTTCGAACGCATCACCGTTAGGCAACGTGTCATTCAATGACAACGTAAATGCCATTACCAGGGTCAATGACACTTGGTATGTAGGTGGAAGATTTACCAGTGTCAATGTACTCACGGGCGGTGGTGCCGAAGTTGATGCATTGACTGGTCTGCGGTTCGAGGCCGAGTTCCCAGAAGTTGAAGGCACAATTTATGCGGTCGTCCCCGATGGGTTGAATGGCTATTTTATTGGAGGTCGGTTTACCGCTGTAGGTGGGTTACCTCGAAGCAACATCGCGCATGTGTTGGCAGATCGAGGGATAGACCCGAATTGGAATCCCACCCTCAACAATACGGTAAATGCCTTGGCTGTATTGGGAAATACCCTGTACGCGGGAGGGTTGTTTAATTCAGTGAATGGCAGCACCACCCGAAATTGTGCGGCCGCTTTTGATGTCATCAGTGGTGCACTTCGGCCATGGAACCCGAATGTGGGAGCTCAAGTATTGGCCTTGGCGACCTCAGCCCAGAATGTCTATCTCGGAGGACGCTTCGTTTCGGTCAACGGAGGCGTCAGTCGTAACTTCGCCGGAGCGGTCGATGCCGTTTCGGGCAACTTGACGGCGTGGAACCCTAACTTGAACAACGCGGTCAACGCCATCGGTGTTTCTGGCACGACTGTCTATCTGGGCGGACAATTCACCCTCGCGAATGGAACTGCTCGAAATCGAGGCGCCGCGGTTGATGATGCACTGGGAATCTTGACCGCTTGGGATCCGAATCTCAGCGGCCCTGTACAAGCATTGGCAATTTCCGGAAACGCCGTCTTTTTGGGTGGTCAGTTCACTCTGGTGGGCGGCGTAACCCGAAATTACGCGGCGGCTGTTGATGACATGGGAGGCGCGCCCAACGCTTGGAATCCCAATCTCAACAATACCGTGCTGACCCTCGCGCTTGAAGGAACCACAGTGTATTTGGGGGGAACCTTCACTTCAGCAAATGGAGGCGTTTCTCGAAGCTATGCAGCGGCGGTGGATGCGAGCTCGGCTGTGCTTACAGCATGGAACCCAAGGCTCAATAATCAGGTATTAGCTGCCGCCACCTCAGGGACTGCCGTCTACGTCGGTGGGCTTTTTGAGAGTGCTAATGGAACAAGCACGCGTCGCTATGCGGCGGCGGTGAATGGGAGCACCGGCACGCTGTCTGCTTGGAACCCTGATTTTGATGACCGAATCGAGACACTCGAGGCATCAGATTCGGTTGTCTACGTCGGTGGCCGATTTACCCGAGCCAATGGCAATATTTCGCGTAATTATGTCGCAGCAGTCGACGCTGTGACCGGCATACTGACCGGCTGGAACCCAAATGTAGACAATGACGTGCACGCCCTGGCGCTGGCTGATGGTCGGGTTTACCTGGGTGGCTTTTTTACCAGGGTCAACGGCTCCGTCGCACGCAACCGTGCCGCAGCAGTCGACCTGGTGACTGGGGCAGTTTCGTCGTGGAACCCCAGCTTCGACAACGGCGTTTCAGCGATAGTCAGGTGTGCAAACGCGGTGTACCTGGGCGGTGATTTTGTCAATGCCAACGGCGGCGCTCGTCGGTACGCCGCCGCGGTAGACACGCTCAATGGCACGCTTATGCCGTGGGACCCTCAGTTCAATGGTGCTGTATCGAGCATGGCGTGTGTTGGTGGCGCTCTTTATGTGGGCGGCTATTTCACAACCGTCAATTCAGGCGTATCAAGGCGCTATGCAGCGGCCGTAGACGGTGACGCTGGTATGGCCTTACCGTGGAATCCCAACGCCGATGGTGAAGTGTATGCGTTGGTGGCTTCACCCGCAGCCATCTACTTAGGGGGGTCGTTCACTCACATCAGCAGCACGCAACGACAGATGGTGGCTTCCGTCGACATTGTGAGTGGAAATGCATTGTCATTGAATGTCGATTTAGATGATGACGTGTTTTCTATTGCAATTGATTGCGGGGGAGTCGGAATGGCCGTCGCCGGAAAGTTTACTGGGACGAATTCAATCAATCTCGAAGGGGTTGCATTGATAGAAGATGGTGTCTCTTGCAAGAGAGGGTTCATTCAACCGCTTCCTGATGGAGGTGTTTTCGATGCCGGCGTGAATGACGCCGGTATTCCAGATGCGGGTGTGACTGATGCCGGTATTCCAGATGCGGGTGTGACTGATGCCGGTATTGCAGACGCGGGTGTGAGTGATGCCGGTATTACAGACGCGGGAGTGACTGACGCCGGCATTGCAGACGCGGGTGTGAGTGACGCCGGTATTCCCGATGCGGGCGTAGATGACGCCGGTGAAATTCGAGACGCGGGCATCAGTGATGCCGGAACTGTAGACGCGGGACCACCTGATGGCGGAGCGCCTGATGCGGGAACGCCATTCCCACATGACTATTCTGTCGGCTGTGGCTGCACGTCGACCTCTTCATTGCTGGCAGTGGTGGGGTGCATCTGGTTGCTTCGCCGGCGTGTCACCTCGAAGTGATGAATCACGCTTTGATGCGCTGATACCAGCGATCAATCAC
>JAYUVR010000024.1:0-8904 GCA_043753955.1 Archangium sp.
GTTTTGGAGACACGGAATTGGAGAAATCCGGCTCGTTTGGTAGGCGCAAACGGAGAGGTGCCGTACCTCGAAAGGTGAAGACAGCCGGGGTGGAGTCACTTCGGAAGAGAAAGCTGTGGCGGCGACTGGGAGGCAGCGCGGGGTGATGGCGCACCCGCAAGGCCCATGCCCTGGAGCATCGTCTGTGCGGTGGCTCTGTCGGTAATGATGGCTCTGACGGTGCGCCGGCCACCGCAATGGCAGCTCCAGACGTCGATGCCGAAGGGGCGCTGAAGGGCAGTGGCCCAGTCAAGCCGTGGACGTTTGGGTTTGGCCGAGGAACACAGAGGTGGGGAGAGTCGTCTGAGGGGAAGCACGACGGTGGCCCGCAGACTGGCGCTCCGAGAGACTACTGCGGCATCTTGCCCCAGTCGGCCACCGTGCGAGGCTCCGTGACTTGTTCGGGCGCTGGGGCCGAGGGCGCATCACGGGAGCGCTTTTGTTTGCTCATTCCCGCCGCCAGGTTGGTGATGTAGCTCAAACTAGTCACCTTGATGCCCATGTGCGCTGCGACGATGACTTCAGGCACTGTAGACATGCCCACTGCATCTGCACCCAAACCACGCAACATGCGAATTTCGGCCGGCGTTTCGTAGCTGGGCCCCGAAAGACTTGCGAACACCCCTTCGCGAAGAGAGACGCTCTCGGCGCTTGCACAGGCGCGCAGTGTCGCAAGCCCCTCGAGTGAATAGGCCTCACTCATGTCTGGGAAGCGAGGGCCGAGGGCTTCGATATTGGCGCCCACCAAGGGGTTGAACCCCGAAAGGTTGAGATGGTCGACGATGGCCATCAAGTCGCCCACTTTGAAGTCCTTCTGAATACCCCCCGCGGCACAGAAGGCACTCCACCTTGCGTTTCCATCATGAATGGCGAAGGAACATTTATGTCAGCGGTGCGCGAAGAGTTGATGGCGCGGGCTCAGGTTTATGTTTTCGGAGGTCGACAGTCTCGTACGCTCGATGCTGAACCAAGTCGACGTCAGCATGCGAGCGACCAGGCCTAGAGGACGCTTTGTGTCGCCGCTGCATTGCGCAACTCAGGAAGTGCTTCTGGTTTGGTGGTGGGCGCCGCCTTTGAGAAGAAAGAAGTCGACCTCGCATACTCCAATCAGTTGACTTCAGGAAACCGGTCGCAATAGCAGCCTTACCCTCATGAATTCCCTGTTGACACCCAGCTTGCAGGCAGGTTCCACGCATCGCGGCTTCTCTATGCGAGCGCTTGTCTGGGTCTCATTTCTCGGTGGGCCATTCTCTGCCCTGATGTTTGGAGGTCTCAATGCTTCAAAGTGGCGCAAGCTTCAAACAGACTGGCCTCTGTTTGCCCTTTTCGCCTTGATATCCGCACTTGCGACAGTGGGCCTCGGTTTGCAAACAGCTCTTGATGTCAGGATGACACGATTGGTTTTGCGTGGGCTGGGGCCCTGCATCGCCGGTCTTCTTTGGCTTCGCTACATTCGGTCTTTCAAAGCGCAAGAGTACAGCAATCTTCCCGAGGAAAGCCCATGGCGGGCCGGCATTCTTTGTGTGGTGCTAGGAGGGTTGGTGCTGTTTCTCTTCGGACTCCTCGGTCACCTGTTTCGATGAACAATGAACATCTGACATTGCAGGTTGAACGGTTGCTCGAAGTGGGACGCGCCCACGATGCACAACGGCTCTTGACTCCTCACTTGCAAGAAAACCCTACCGATTTCGACGCCCTCGTCTTGGCATCGAGAGCCTTTCATGCACTCGGGGACCATACACAAGCCCGAGCGCTACTCGATACGGCACTGAGCCAATCGCCGCACGATGTCGAAGCACGGCTGCATTTGTTTCATTTGCAGGAAGATGGCCAAGAGTACGCCGCTGCCGAAGAAACCATTTTGGCCCTTCTTCGAGACCTCCCAGAGAATGGTCATCTCTATGCGCTGTACAGCGGCCTGATGTTTGACACGCTGCATCTCGAAAAGGCCCGCCAGCTTGTCAATGAGGCCCAACGTCTCAACCCTTCTTCGTCATATGCCCGCGTCCTGGACATCTCGCTGTCGCTGATTGAAGGTCGAGGACAGAGTAGCACTGCTGCGCTAGCGGAGCTCGTGTGTGAAAACCCCGATTCTGCACCGGTGCTTTACATTGCGGTCGACATCCTCCTGAAAAGACACCGCGATAGACAAGCGCTGGAGCTAGCGCAGATGCTTGTTCGCCTGAACCCCGCTCACAAAGAAACTCTCGAGTTGTATGTGAATCTTCGGGTGAGAACTCATCCTCTTATGTGGCCACTCGGGCCGATGAAACGCTGGGGTTGGGCTGCTTCAGTAGTGCTGTGGGGCATTATGATGTTCAGCCTTCAAATAGCGCGCCGATTCCTCTCCCCAGCAGCCGCAGGCGTCGTCGCTCTCTTTTTCATTACATACATCGCATACAGCTGGCTTGCGCCACCTCTCATTCGGAGGTGGGTGCTCTGGCGGGGGACATCATGAACCAGAATCGACGACAAGAACTGGAAGCCAAACTTGCCGCGGAACCATTTGACCCTGTGCGCAGCGAATACGCGCTACTCCTCGAAACGAGCGGAGATATCGAAGCAGCACTCAAGCAATTCACCCTTCTCATCAAGCACGACGCCGGAATAACCGCACACTTTGGTGAAGTTCGTTGCCTCCTCGCACTGGGAAAGCTTTCGGAGGCTCGGAGCAGCTACGCCCGCGCTCGGCAGCAAGACGGTTTCATTGAAGATGCCGCCCTCGCAGAGCAACTGGGTGCCGTTGCAGGGCCCGCCCTCCTTTCCATCGCGGGTGGCAAAACCCCGCGGCAAGTTATTCCACTCACCTTACAGCGAGGCACTCGATTTACCGATGTGGTGGGCATGGAGGCGCTCAAAAAGAGTTTGCGCATACGCATCCTCGAGCCGTTCTTGAATCCGGGTCTCTTTTCTCGCTTCGCCAAGAAGATAGGGGGCGGCATTCTTTTGTACGGCCCACCAGGGTGCGGGAAAACCCTCATTGCGCGGGCGCTTGCGGGAGAATGCAATGCCCAGTTTGTGGCTGTTGGCATCAGCGATATTCTCAATATGTGGATTGGAGAAAGTGAGCGCAACATCGCCGAGGTGTTCGAGAAGGCCCGCGCTTCCCGACCCAGCGTGCTGTTCTTCGATGAACTTGATGCACTTGCATTTTCGCGAGCCAAGTCGAGCAATGAGCACACCAGAAGACTCGTCGACGAGTTTCTTCAGCAGTTAGATGGTTTCTCGGCTTCCAATGAACAAGTGCTTGTACTCGGAGCCACGAACATGCCCTGGGATGTCGATTCGGCGATGAAGCGGCCTGGACGTTTCGACCGACAAGTATTCATACCCCCGCCTGAGCGCGAGGCTCGAATGGCGATGTTTCAACTCAAGCTTGCTGATGTCCCCACTGCAACTTTAGACCTCGACACACTCTCAGCAAAAACAGAACACTTCTCTGGTGCCGATATTGACGGGGTTGTGGAACAAGCGAAGGAGAATGTACTCGCAGATATTCTCGAAGGCGAACCAGAGCGGCCGCTCCGTCAGAGCGACCTCCTGGCCGCTCTTCAAGACCATCAGCCTTCCACGCTCGACTGGCTTCGTACTGTCAGAAATATCGTCAAATTCGGGGGCGACAAAACTTACAAAGAGGTGGATGCCTATCTGAAGCAACACCGTTTGAGTTGATGATTTTGAACGAGGTATTCTTCACTGTCCCTTGGCCATGCGTGGTGAGGGCCCTTTACCTGCAGAAACAGCCTTGGCAGTGCATCGATTTGCTGAAGACTCGGCCGCGTCGAGTTGGCGAGACGGAAGCCGCGCCATCTGGGCTGAACGAGATGCCCGCAGCACAGACTCTCGATTTCAATAATGAAAGGCAAAATGCCTGCTAGCGAAGCACGTACTGTTTCAGCAGATGAGTGACTTCATCTACCAATTTAGGTTGAGTGAGGAACTCTGGGTGTTCTCTGCTCGACTGATGAATGATGGCGTCGACAGCACACACGACAATAAAAGGTGAAATTTCTGGGTCGAGTGCACGCAAAGAAGGTGCATAAGCACTCATCAGTGATTTCGCCAAAGACAGCGCCGCTTCATACAGCGCTTCTGTTGGTGAAATACCGAGAGAAGCACCCGCCTGCATCAGCTGCGCATGAAGCGGTGGATCAATTGCATGCGCCGCAATCACCGCCGTAACCAAAGAGCGAAGCACCACCTCGAGTGGTTGCCCTTCAAGTGAGGCATCGGGGACCATCTTCGCTCTCAATTTCGCGATGTGCTCGGCGTGAAGCGAACGAATGATCGCTTCCTTGCTGGGGAAGTATTGGTAGAGCGTACCGATACTCACCCCAGCCACTTCCGCAATGCGGTTGGTGGTGGCGCGCTTAAAACCCTCTTTTACAAAAATCCGAGCAGTTGCTCGCAAAATATCTGCAACTGTTTGTCGGCTGCGCGATTGGACCGGCGCTTTCCGGGCGAGAATTCGAGTTTTGACTCTACTGCGCTCGGGCTTTTTCAAATGCGAGTACCAAATGTGAGTGAGGAATCGTATTTAGTACATGCTTCGTTCTCAGAAAGGAAACACCCATATTTCAATTTTGAAGACTCACCGCTCGTTTGCAGTTGCTGGGTGCATCGTTCGTTGTGGTGAAAACCAAAACAAACTTAACCAGTCATCAATATCGCCGAACTTTGTCGTTGCTGATGTGTCGTGACGACAGAGAGAGTTGTCTGTCCACTTTTTATTCCTGAGGTCCTAAATGCGTGACATTTGTGAATTTGGTACTGGCCGCGCCCCATTCGCGCCAGAGGCTTCCTTGAGACGACTTTCATTCTTGCTTGTTGTTGCAGTTGTTACGGCTTCATCGATTTCCACTGCAGCCTGGGTCGGAACTCAGACCGGTCAGGTAGGTATGATTCAAGTTACTCAAAACGGAAGTTTTTCAATTACCCTTAAATCAGGCCCTGCGCTTTGTGCTGCGGGAGGAGTTAACCGGGCCGTTGGGTCAGTGAACATCGGGTCTACAGTAGAAGGCCAGGTGATTACGGCGGAGGGTGCGAGGGCAATGCTTGCAACACTGACTGCTGCTAAACTCGCCGGGACCCGGGTAAAGATATACGCAATTAATGGAACCTCAAACAGCTGGGGTTGCCAAATCGGCGCTGTTGATCTTGTCGACGAGTAAGGCCGAGTCGCATCGAGAGTGATAACGCGATCACCTGTCTAGTTGGTATGGTTATCGCTTGAGCTCCTCATGGAGTGACACCGCAGCCCTATTACGCACTTGGGTTTTGCCAACGAGTGCGTTGAGGTTTGCAGGTCGTCGAACGAATTAAATTAATGTGATGTTAGTGATTTCTCGGCGTCTCCTGACAAGTCAAGACGTCCACAACCTACCTGAGAGCAACTCATGATTTCCCTTCAATCAAAATTATCAATCTTGCTCGCTTTTCTGGTGTTCTCATGCGGCCCAGACCAAGCGGCGCCTGTCGAGGCTGATTCGAATGAAGATTCAAGTCCCCGCGATCAGCTTGAGGCTCTCATGGGGGGAAACATTCTGACCGCTAACGAGGTAAGCAGGTCTGGCTTCCTGACTGTTGGCGGCTGCACCGCGAGCATTGTGTATACCTCCGGATTTCGGAAACGAACCTGGGTAATTACAGCCGCTCACTGTTTCGGAGCAGCCGGCTTAGTGTCACTCCGCTCTCCGACAGGCACTACGCTGTTGACTGGTGGAACCGTTTTCGTTTCGCCCTATTACAACGGGACTGCTCATGATTTGGCTCTAGTATTTTTTCCGGCTGGCTTGCCAGTGTTGAGCAGATCGGGCCTTACGTTGAATGAGTTCTTCAGGCCTGTTTGGGCTTCGGACCCGTCAGCAACAAGCCCCGTGCCATTCGCTGGGTTCGGAACCGGCACCAATGACCTGCCATCGTGCGACGAGAATTTGCCCAGAACCAATGACAGTACCCTTCGCTGGGCGAACGCCACCTTCGACAACACCGCAATCACGGGGAACATCGGCACGCTCGATCGGCTCAACCCATCTGTAAGCTATTTTTTGTATGGAGACAGTGGTGGGCCGTGGGTCACGGCTAGCTCAATGACGACCAATAATCTGATCGACAACGGCGTTATTGCGGGAGTTCTCTCTTTTATGCACTGTGCATTTGAGCTCCCCAGTGCCTACGAGGCGTCAAGCACCTTCCACCCGCTTAACCATTCCTTTATTTTGTCAAAGATGGGCGCTGACCTCACCTCCGTGTGGTCGAAAGGCTGGACGCGGACGTGTTGGGAAAATTGGTGCGCCTACAAACCCGCTCAAAAGGCGGCATTGCTCGCGTCGGTTGGCTTCTAGGCGCGTAGCACTGCACAATGTCATTGTTCGCTCTGCCGCTCTTTCCTCCCAATTGAATCGTATTCCTTTTGGCCAACGCTTTTTTTTCGGACATCTCATTCCGTAAAGGCCATCGCCCAATCGACTGCTGCACGACACCGTTGCCGCGGAAGCACCCGGTCGCCTATCCCGAACTAAAACTATGCCTTGACTCGAAAGCACCTCGTCGCGCCCTTTACGCACCGTCGAGAGTGCGGGGCCTGTCGCCTGAGCGACCCAGGTGACGCCACCTCTACCGAGCATGTTCGCCTCCGCGCCAGCCCAAAGGCGGCGTCCGCGCTCGGAAAGCGCGGGTTGGACCGCTCCGTACTTTTCTCGCGAGCTTCTCGATGAGCGTCATCCTCAGCAGAGCTCACGTCCGGATCAGAAAGTCGATCGCCATCGATCGACTTGTTTCTGCACAGGCGCAACCCTCCGTTTATCGCGGATCAATGACAACTCATTTTCAAAGGCACACCCCGCCAAGGAGCTCAATTCGAGCACCAGCAAGAGCAGTGCGGACTCAGCCCATCACCTTCACCAAGCAATAATCCTTCTTCCCTTTTTGCAGCAGTACATAGCGCCCGTTGATAAGTGCATTCACGTCAACCATCAATTTCGGGTCGCTGACTTTCTCTTTATTGAGAGACAAACCATTGGCCTGCATCAACTTGCGAGCCTCTGACTTCGATGAAATCAACTGCGATTTTTCAGTGAACAAGTCGACGACATTGATGCCAGTCAAAAAAGCATCACGCGGCACCTCAGCGACCGGAACCCCTGCCCCCACAAAGACAGACAAAAATCGCTCATCGGTCAATGCCTTCAATTGATCGACAGTCCCTTTCCCAAAAAGCACCTCGGTCGCGGCCAAAGCCGTATCGACTTCATCTTTCCCATGCACCCGAGTCGTAATGTCTTGAGCGAGTCTCTTCTGTAGCAACCGCTGTTGTGGAGCCGCGTCATGTTCACCTTCCAACCCCTCAACTGTCTTCTGGTCCAACAAGGTAAAAATGCGCAAATAAGTCTTCACATCTTCATCAGAAGCATTGAGCCAAAACTGATAAAACTCATACGGTGAAGTGCGCTGAGGGTCGAGCCAGAGATTGCCCTTCTCTGTCTTCCCAAACTTACTGCCATCAGCTTTCTTAATCAGCGGAGTGGTGAGCGCGAAGGCTTCACCGCTGGCTTTACGACGAATCAGCTCTGTACCCGTCGTAATATTGCCCCATTGATCCGACCCTCCCATCTGCAACTTCACGCCCTTGTTTTTCCACAACCAATAAAAGTCGTACCCTTGAATAAGTTGATACGTAAATTCCGTAAAACTCATGCCTTCTTTGTCATCGCCGCTGATGCGCCTTTTCACCGAATCTTTGGCCATCATGTAATTGACAGTGAGATGCTTGCCAGCCTCTCGAATAAAATCGAGAAACGAAATGTCTTTAAACCAATCATAGTTGTTCACAATTTCCGCCCCACAGGGGCCTTTAAAATCAAGAAATCGTGCCAACTGTTTCTTTTGCCCCTCTAAATTGTGTTGCAAGGCATCAACCGAAAGAAAGTTTCGCTCTTCTGACTTGCCAGAAGGGTCACCCACCATGCCCGTGGCGCCACCAACCAATGCAATCGGCTTGTGACCCGCTTGCTGAAAATGCCGCAAGGTCATCACTTGAACCAAGTTTCCCACCCCCAACGAATCAGCGGTGGGGTCAAACCCGATGTAGCCGCGCACCTGCTCACTCTTGAGCAAGGCTTCTGTTCCAGGCATAGAATCGTGGAGCATTCGTCGCCAGGTGAGCTCTTCGAAGAAATTGGTCTTCACAAAGAGCGTGGCTACGGTGCGCGCCGAAACTTTGCAACGGTGGAGCTGAAAAACGAATGCGCAAGCCGACCCCTCAGGCGCTGAAAAAAGAACTCCTCGAAGTGCTCGAGCACACCTTGAGCTCTCTTGAGCACGCGCACGCCATGACGCGCGAAGCGGCTACGCACGAAGAAGCGAAGCCCGAAAACGACAAAGACACGCGCGCGCTCGAACAATCGTATCTGGCCCGGGGCCAGGCCCAGCGCATCGAAACCTTACGCGCGGGAGTAGCGGCGGTAAACGCCATGACTTTCACCGCCGGCGAAGTGTGCCGACTGGGCGCACTCATCGAGGTGGAAGAAGACGCGGCTCCACTCTTATTTTTTCTGGCTCCTGAAGGAGGAGGAACGAAACTTCAGCAGGGAATACAGGTCGTCACTCCGGCCTCGCCGTTGGGGCGAGCCCTCATCGGCAAACGCGCGGGAGATGAAGTGGAACTCAAGCTGGCTGGAAAGACCCGGGTGCTGGTGGTGGTCCATCTCACCGAATAGGCAAACAGAAGATATTCCCTGTCTCGAGTTCGTGTAGATACCTCTTTGCCATGTGCGTCGTGAAAAGCTGTACCCAACCAGTCGGTGAAAGTCCGACCCGCGTAAACGGAGCGACCGGGGATGCGGTTTCTTACTGCTACCCACGAAA
>JAYUVR010000025.1:0-4053 GCA_043753955.1 Archangium sp.
CCTCTTCGCCCTTGATGGCCTGAGTCATAAAGAAATTGCAGATATTCTTGCGATACCAGAAGGAACAGTCTGGTCGAGGCTGCACCTGGCTCGAAAGAAGTTGATCGCCAACCTGACTTAAATCCCGCGACGGCTAACCACCGATATCCAGTGACGTCGCGGGTGAATTCATACCCGTTCTTCATAAACTGTGAGCGTTGATGTCCGCCTTTTGGGAGCTGTGTCGTTTATGCAGCTGTGATGGATGGCGAGCAGGCGTATCGAAAGTATTTTCCTCTTATTCTTGCGCATTCGCGTCGCGTGCTCGGCGACGGAGCTCAAGCCCAAGATGTTGCCCAAGACACCTTCATTCGTTTTTTAGGAGCGCGGGTTGAAGGTGGCGAACCTGGCGTACTGGCCTGGCTGTATCGAACCTCTGCCAATCTCGCCATCGACACCCTGCGTCTGCGGCGTCGTCAGAGCAACGTCAGAGTAGAGGAATTGCGACCGCAGCCTGCACCCGAAGTGTTGGAAGCCAGCTCGTCGCTGCGGGCTACCGTTGAACGACTCTCAAAATCGCTCCCTCGCGAGGTTCTCAGCGCCGGGTTACTGAGTCGGGCGAACGGCTTGACTCAGCCTGAACTCGCACTCGTACTCGATGTTTCTGAACGCACCGTGCGGCGGTGGCTCATCAGTTTTGACGAGGCCGCGCGTTCGCTCGAATCGGAGGTTTCTGTATGAATGACATCTCAACTCACCCCTCGCGGTTCGCCCTTGATTTGGTTGCCCTCGGCCAACCATCAGTTGAAGTGGCTTCTCACATCGCTGCGTGCGAACAGTGCCAAGCGCACGTCACTGAAGCAATGCCTGCGACTGGCGCCGTACCCAGTTGGGCCCATCAATCGCGCCGATTCACCTGGGCCTGGCCCCTCTTCGCGACTCTTTGTGCCGCTGGTCTCGCGATGGTCGTCAATTTTGAAATGACAGACAAAACAACAGAAATCACTCGGGCCAAAGGGCACCCATCCATTGCCGTGTACATAGAACATCAAGGCCAAGTGCGCTTGTGGGATGGTCGGTCGACCGTTTCTGCAGGAGATCGACTCCAGCTCAAGGTCGCCGCCGCGGGCTTCAATCATCTCGCCGTCGGTGTTGCTGACGAAGGCAGTGATTGGAAGACCGCATTTAAGGGGCCCGTGTCGTCGACCGGCGAAACAATTTTGCCTCGCAGTTTTCAAGTCGACCCAGACACGACGACGCTGCACCTCGGGTTGCTCCTGTGTGATTCCGCCTGCGCTGACGAAGGCATTGCTGACGCAACCCAGTCGACTCCGCGCGACACACACCGATGGTGGACCTCGTTTGTGCTGACCCGAAAGGATGAACGATGATTTCCGCTCTGGCATTGCCCGTCATTACAGCGCTGCTTGCAGCTGAGCCCATTTCTTTGGCCTCTCCGAAAGCACGGCGGCTGGCCGTGTTGGTCGGAGCGAACACCGCACCCGCTGGAAGACAGACTCTTCGTTTTGCTCACCGCGATGCTCAACGACTTCGTGATGCGTTGATCCGCACCGGAGGCGTCGCCACCGATGACGCTGTGTTGTTATTAGACCCTGAACCGAAAGCGGTACTGGGAGAACTCCGTCGCCTCTCTGCACTCGCCCGCGCCGAGCCTCGGGAAACGGTGTTGCATTTTTACTATTCAGGTCACGCCGACGAATCACTGCTTTACCCAGGAGGTGACGAACTGCGTATCGAAGAGGTACGTCAAGAATTGGTCAACGGAGGCGCTACCGTGCGCGTCGGTATTTTTGACGCATGCAGAGGCGGCTCATGGACCCGAGCGAAAGGGGTGAGCTCGGCGGCTCCGGTTGAAATCCGGCCCGCGTGGGCGCTCGCATCCGAAGGCACGGTGTTATTCGCGTCGAGTTCAGGGTTGGAAGAAGCGCACGAGTCTGACCGACTGCAGGGCTCATTTTTTACCCATCATCTGGTCGGAGGCCTTCTCGGCGCAGCTGATGCGAGCGGCGATGGTACCGTCACGGCGACGGAAGCTTTTCAATACGCACAAGCTCAAACCGTGCGCGACAGCGCTCGCGCTTCAGTTGAACCGCAGCACCCCAGCTTCGAACTCAATCTGCACGGGCGAAAAGATTTGGTGTTGGCTCAACTTGAAGAAGGCTCAAGCACGCTCGCCGTAGAACAGGCCACGGGCCCACTTCAAGTCATCGAGTTGCCCCTCGGGCTGGTGCTACTTGAACTGCCTGAAGGAAAACGAAGCTCGCGACTCTCGGTGGCACCAGGTCGGTATCTCATTCGGCACGTACGCGACGGCGGCGTCGTGACAGCGCGAGAAGTGGGAGTGACTGCAGGTGAAACCACCACCATTGATGAGAACAGTTTGGTATTGGTAGGTGACAGCAAACTCGAGCGCAAAGGTGATGGCCCTCTGCCGGTTTCTCAAGAAACGATTCTTCCCGTGCATACGCTCAGCGTCGGTACGGCCCTGGGCGTGGAATACAAACAAATGAATACCCAGGCACCAGTCGACGGAACGTTTCGCGACCCCGGTTTTGCGCTTGGCTTAGCGGGCCGTCTGCATTTCACCTGGACACCATTTGAACGTTTGGAAGTGTCATTTCTACAGCCAGGCATAAGCGTGATGCTGGGAACTCGGCACGAAGACGAAGTACTCCTGAGTGGAGGACTTGATGCCTGGGGTGTAGGCACGTTCGGGGGGGTCATTACTGCTGCCGGAAAAGTGGCGTGTCGTCATTGGTTCTCACCCCGAACCAGCCTTGCCGCTCGCGCGCGGTATCAATTCACAACCACAGTTTTAGCTCCATCAAACGCAATAACATATAATTACTCTGGTTTAGATTTAGGTCTATTTATGAGTCATACGTTTGCTGGTCTGGTTTCTTTTAACTTAGGAGCCAGTGCGTATGGCTGGCCAACCAGAAATTTTGGTATTCGAGTTGGTTCGGGCGGGCTGGGTTTTCGTGGGTTGCCGCTGGTGCAGGTGCATCTTTCCCCGTCATGGACGCTCAATTTCGACGCCGGTGTCGCCATTGCGATACAGCCTCGATTTGGGACCTCTCAACAGTTTCTCTTGGGTGCCACTTACAACTGGTAAATGGTTAACTGCCTCGCGATGACGAACATCAGGCCGATGCAATTAAAAGATGCTGAAGGCGTTGCAAGTCTGGCGACGGAATTGGGCTATCAAAGCACTCCGTCAGAAGTTGTTGCCCGAATGGAAACGGTGCTCAAGGACGCTCAGCAGGGCGCTTGGGTGGCAGTAAAGAATGAGCACATCATTGGCTGGGTGCACGTGGCTGTAAGACAGACCCTCACTGCAGCTACGCATGCAGAAGTCGTGGCATTGGTGGTGTCCAACGCAAATCGAAGAGAAGGCATCGGCGCCACCCTGATGGCGGAAACGGAAAAATGGGCCCGTGAAAAAGGGCTGGGCCTCTTACGGCTGCGTTCTCGCAACGACCGAACTGAAGCGCACCGTTTTTACGAGCGCATCGGTTATCGCCACGACACCACCAGCTTGACCTTCGTGCGAAAGGTTTAACGCGGCTCGATACCCGCAGCGCAGGAACCGAGTGTGCCTGCCTGCACTCCTTTGTCAAACCAACTCATTCGTTCCTTCGACGAGCCATGAGTAAAGGCCTCGCGTCGAGGAGGAATGCCGGCTTTACGCATAATGGTGTCATCGCCCACGGCTGCTGCAGCCTGAAGCGCCTCTTCGATATCGCCTTTTTCTAAGAATTGAGTTCTTTTTTGCGTATGATTTACCCATACGCCAGCAAGACAATCTGCCTGCAGTTCCATCTTCATTTGAATGCCATTGGCCTCTGTTTGACTGGAACGAGCTTGCAACTGTCTTACTTTGTCTGAAATGCCAGTCATCGTTTGCACATGGTGACCCACTTCATGGGCCAATACATACGCGACAGCCAAATCTCCGCTGGCTCCCATGCGCTGGAGCTCGTTTAAGAATGATAAGTCTAAATATATCTTTTCATCCTCTGGGCAGTAGAAGGGCCCTGAAGAGGCTTGCCC
>JAYUVR010000026.1:0-17955 GCA_043753955.1 Archangium sp.
TTGTGGCCGCCGTTTCGGGGCATGCACTGGGAGGCGGAGCCATGTTCGCCCTCGCCAGCGACGCGCGCATCTTCGCTGACGGTGCATTTCAATTCGGGCTCAATGAAGTGCAGGTCGGCATGTTCGTGCCTTCGTACGCAGTGGAATTGGCGCGAGCGACAGTGTCAGCCTCGCGAATGACTGAGTTGGTGGTGCACGGCCGAGTTCTTTCGCCCATGGAAGCATTGAACATGCACGTCGCAGATGCCGTGCACGCTCCGGAAGCACTGCGAAGCGCTGCGATAATTCGCGCGCGCGAGCTCGCTAAACTCGCGGGCCCTGGCTACGCCATCACCAAGCGATTGGTTCGAGGACCGTGCGCTGAAACCGCGCGTGCTAAAATTCCAAGTGAGCTTGAAGACTTAGCCAAGCTCGTGCCCTGAACGTCACACAACCGTCACTCAGATGTAACACGCAGATACGGCACAAGTTTGCTCAAGGAGAGCCATGGCTTCTCTCCAGGGAATGATCCGCTTCTTCCTGCCTCGCGAAGAACATTGGTACGACATGTTGGAAGAACTCGGGCGCTTGGGTTTCGAGGCCTCGAAAGCGTTGCACACCTTTCGAGATCAACCCGCGTCAAAGGTACGCGAAGCAGTACAAGCCATCGAGCATCGGGCCGACGACGTGGTGCGCAAGATGGAAGATGCGTTGGCTCGCACCTTCGTCACTCCGCTTGATCGAGAAGATTTACACCGTTTAACCAGCGAGCTCGACGACATCATCGACCTCTGCAACCTCTCGGCTCGAGCCTTCAACCTCTACCACCTTGAGCGACCAACTGCCGCCATGGTGCAGTTGATGGAAAAAATCGAAGCGTGCACCGACATCATCGCGCAGACGGTGCCGCTGCTTCGCACTCACGAATACCACAACCTGCTCGAAGGTGGCCGCAAGGTCCGCGCGCTCGAAAAAGAAGCCGATTCCATCTATCGGCAGGCGATATCTCAACTTTTCTCAGATTCGCACCCCGACTTCCGCGAACTGCTCAAACAAAAAGAAGCGCTCGACGACTTAGAAGCGGCGGTGGACTACTGCGACAACGTCGCTGACCTGCTCGCGAATTTGGCCGTCAAACATGGTTAGCCTGCTCATCGCGGTGGTCTTGATGGCCATCGTGTTCGACTACATCAACGGGTTTCACGATGCCGCGAATGCCATCGCGACGGTGGTATCGACTGGCGTTCTTCCCATTCGCACCGCGGTGCTTCTAGCGGGCGTGCTGAACTTCGTCGGCGCCGTCACCGGCACTGCAGTCGCAAAGACCATCGCCACTGGCTTCGCCGACCCAGCCATCGTCACCCAAGGCGTCGTCTTGGCAGCGCTGATTGGGGCCTCAGTGTGGAACCTCATCACTTGGTGGTTCGGCATTCCTTCCAGCAGCTCGCATGCATTGGTGGGCGGGTTGGCGGGAGCCGTGGTTGCTCACGCCGGCTTGAGCGCTTTTAAATGGGGGGCATTGGTGCAGAAGGTGCTCATTCCGTTAATCGCTTCGCCCACCATCGGTTTTGTCGTCGCATTTCTCACCATGATTGGTCTGGTGTGGATCGCGCGAGGCGGGTGGAAACAAGAGGTGAAACTGATTTTAGGTGTTTTGTTTTTCGCTGGGCTCGCGTGGGCACTGTGGAACGGGCCGGCGCTCGGTCATGCGCTCGCTCACAGCACCCTCGAGACGCGAATCGTGCTCGGCCTGGGTGCCGCTTTTCTCATCGCAGTACCGATACTCTACGGCGCGCGACCGAACGTGGTGCACACGCACTCTCGCCGACTCCAATTGCTTTCTGCATCGATGATGGCCTTTGGCCACGGAAGCAATGATGCCCAAAAATCGATGGGCATTATCACCCTAGCGCTCGCGGCGTTCGTGGCCTCGGGCCATGCCTTACCTGAGTGGATGCCGTCTTGGGTACTGCCTTCAACGCCCGATCATGTTCCCACTTGGGTCATTTTTTCGTGTGCGCTCGCCATCGCGTTGGGCACAGCCGCCGGCGGTACCCGCATCATCAAAACCATGGGCACCAAAATTATTCGAATCACGCCGATCCAGGGGTTTGCAGCTGAAACAGCGGGCGCCCTCACCATCTTAGGTGCGAGTCATTTGGGCATTCCCGTTTCAACCACTCACGTCATCAACGCCGCCATCATGGGTGTGGGCGCCTCGAAGCGAATGTCTGCGGTGCGTTGGGGCGTGGCGGGCAACATTCTCATCGCCTGGGTGGTGACACTGCCCTTCTCAGCGGGTTTGGCTTGGCTGGCTATGGAAGTCTTGGCCTTCTTCGGAGCTTGAAGCGGTCTGCCTTTCGACAGCAAAGAGAAGGGCCTCGGGAGTACATGGCATCGAAAGTTGCACTTCTCTGCCTGCGGGGCCAAAGGCTGTAATCGCATTGCGCAATGCCGCCACGACCGAGAGCGCCAACATCAATGGCGGCTCTCCTACGGCTTTGCTGCCGTGAATGACTTCGGGTTGATCAGCCTTCTCGAGAAAGGCCACCCGAAAATCGAGTGGAGTGTCACCAAACGCAGGGATTTTGTACGTGTCTGGACTGTGGGTGGTGAGAAACCCGGTTTCATCGAAACGAACTTCTTCGCAGGTCAGCCAACCGAGGCCCTGAATAAAGCCCCCTTCAACCTGACCGAGATCAATGCTGGGAACCAATGAATTGCCGACGTCGTGCAGAATGTCAACGCGGCGCACGCGATGCTCTCCGGTCAAACCGCACAATTCAACCTCAGCGACCGCGGCGCCGTACGCGAAATAGTGAAATGGTTTTCCTCTGCCGGTCGCGCGATCAAAAGTGATGTCTGGAGTTCGATAGAAACCCGTCGCCGACATGGAAACTTGCGAGAGGTGTGCTTCGTCAGTCACCTTTGAAAAAGGGAGCGATTGACTGGGTGCAGAAGCAAGAAAAACCCGGCCACCTTCAAAGCAAACTTCCGCAGCCTGCGTTTCAGGTACCCCCAGCAATCGCGCCGCGAGGGGGCGCAATCGCTCACGCAATGTTACACATGCATTCTTCACCGCTTGGCCGTTCAAATCTGAGCCTGAAGATGCAGCCGTAGCGGAAGTATTAGGAACTTTGTCGGTAGCCGTGTGCATCACTCTGACTTGGCCTAAAGGTACGCCCAGTTCGTGCGCACAAACGGCCCGCATCTTGGTGTGTAAACCCTGCCCCATTTCGGTGCCGCCGTGGTTGAGCTGCACGCTGCCATCGCCGTACACCACTAGGAATGCTCCGGCTTGATTTAAGAAAGCAGTGGTAAAACTGATACCGAATTTGACCGGAGTCAGCGCCAAGCCTCGTTTGAAAGTGGAATGAGTGTCATTAAAGACAGCCACTTCTTTCTTTCTGTCTGCATAATGTGATGTTTGAAGAATTTCTTCAAAAATTCGAGGCAAACGGTTGTCGACGACTTCTTGCCAATACGGAGTGTGATTTCGCGGGGCCGCGGCGTAGAAATTCTTTCTTCGCACCTCGACGGGGTCAAGCCCAGTGCGCTCACAGAATCGACTGATGATGTCTTCAATGACAGCCATGCCCTGCGGCCCACCGAAGCCGCGAAAAGCGGTGTTCGAGGGCAGATTCGTCTTCGCGACCTGGCCAACCAAGTGCACGTGCGGCAGGAAATACCCGTTGTCGATGTGGAAGAGAGCGCGGTCGAGAATGGCTCGGCTGAGGTCCGTTGAGAAACCTCCATCGCTCATCAATTGTGCGTCGAGCGCTACCAAGGCCCCGTCGGCTGAAAAGCCCACGTCGAAACGCGTCAAGAACGGGTGACGTTTACCTGTCCAACACATGTCTTGATCTCGATTGAGCCACACCTTGACTGGCCGACCGGTGGCGACTGCAGCGAGCGACGCCAGTGCTGCATAGGGAGCGGCTTGAGTCTCTTTGCCTCCAAAACCACCGCCCATGCGCGGCACTTCCACCACCACTTGATGTCTCTGCAACCCCAAGACGTGCGCCACGATGGTTTGCACTTCAGTCGGGTGCTGAGTTGAGGAATACAATTTGAGCGCGTTGCCCTCTTCGGGTATCGCTAAAGTGGTTTGGGTTTCGAGATAGAAATGATCTTGCCCGCCCGTGCGCACTTCGCCCTGAAATCGAACCTCGGCCGTGGCCAACCCTTTCACAACATCACCTCGTTGCATGACGTGCGGCTCACACAACCAGCTGCCCTTCGCGATGGCGTCTTCTAAAGAGACAATGGCGGGCAATGCCTCGACTTCGATTTTGACCATAGCCGCACCAGCACGGCAGGCCTCGTAACTTTCACCGACAATCAAGACGACCGCTTGCCCTAAGAAATGCACCTTTTTTGAAGCGAGCAATTCTTCATCATGCACCACAGGCCCCACATTATTTTGTCCGGGAATATCGCTCGCGGTAAGCACTGCCATGACACCGGGTACCTGTTTGGCTTTGGCAATATCAACTTGAAGAATTCTCCCGTGCGCTAAGGGCGAGCCCACCACTTGAGCCACCAACATGCCCGCGGGAACCGGCAAGTCATCAACGTACTTCGCTTCGCCACTCGTATGCCTAAGCCCGCTTTCATGCAGCAGTGGCTGGTGCAGCCCAGATGACTCGGTCATTGAGCGCCTCCGTCGGCAAATTGCACCGTGGCTGTGTGGCCTAAAGTCAGTACAGGGTTCTTCCGGTGAAGTGTCTCTTGAAAGAAACCTTTCAGCAGGTTCTTCGCCACCAAAAGGCGATAAGCCGAGCTCCCGCGATGGTCAGACAAGGGCCTGAAGTCCGCCGCAATTTCCTGCGCAGCTTGGGTCACAACCTCTTCGGTCCACAATTTCCCAAGCAACGCAACCTCAACTCGAGACGCGCGCTGAGTGGTTGCAGCCAGACCTCCATACGTCAGCCGAGCCACACTCACCTTATTTGCATCATCGACGTCGACGTAGAAAGCAGCCGAGACCGTGCTGATGTCGAGTTCGCGACGTTTGGAAACTTTGTAGGCGACGGCTCGCACCGTCGAAGGCACCGAAGGTACTTCAACAGCAGCCAAAATTTCCCCTGGCCCAAGCGCGGTTTTTCGGTAGCCCTTAAAAAATTGTTCCAACACCACGCGCCGCTCGCCCGCCTTCCCCATGATGATTGCGGTGGCCCCAAGACTGATCAACACAGGCGCCAAATCTCCGATGGGAGAAGCGGTACACAAATTGCCTCCCAAGGTGCCACGATGTTTGATTTGTCGAGCTCCAAAATATCGCACCATTCGATGCAATGAGGGCAGCCTCAGCTCACAAAAATCTTCAAGCTGCGCAATGGTCGCACCGCTGCCGAGCCGATAGCCACCAACATGCTCTGCCAATGACTGCAATTGAGTGAGCCCTTCCAAAGAAATGAGCTTCGGAATGAGCGCGAAGCGCTTGGTCACTTCGAGACTGAGGTCGGTGCCTCCGGCCACGAAGCGAGCTTCCGGGTGCGCATCGAGTTCGCTCCAAAAGTCGTCGAACGAAGTGGGAGTCACAAAACGTTGCTTGTCAGTCTGATAGTGAAGGGCCATCGATTCAGGCCTGGCCTGTTCGAGTACTTGAGCAAAACGGTCCTTCGGACACGTTCCCGCGACCACTACTGCAGCTTCGCGAATAGGCCGATACCCGGTGCAGCGACAGAGATTGCCGCAGAGTTGATCATCAAGTTTCCAAGCTGATTGCTGAATGTCGGCTCGATAAGTCGCCTCGAAGAGAGACATGACAATGCCAGGGGTGCAGTAGCCGCACTGGCTCCCCATGGCTTTAGCCATCGCCAACTGAGCTGGATGATAGCCATGAGCATCTTTAAGCGCATCGACGGTGACGACGTGTTTCCCCTGCACCATCGGGAGAAACAGCAGACAGGAATTGATCGCCTTCCAAGTGGGGCGACCCTCTTCGCTCAATTCGGCGACTGCGACAGTGCACGCCCCGCAATCGCCTTCGGCGCAGCCTTCCTTCGTACCCGTTAAGGCCCGACTGTCTCGCAGGTATCGCAGCAGCGTAGTGGTAGGGCTGAGCCCACGCTCTTTCACCCAAGCGCCATTGAGATTGAATCGAAAGTGGTCCATCGCGCGCCCTTTCTACCCTCGTCTCCTTGGAGGTACGAGTGGTGAAAGGCGCGTCGATATTTTTTTAAGTGAAGAGCAACGTCGTCACCAGAACCTGTTGGTGGTGTCGATGTAGTGGAACATTGTGTAACCCTGTCCAGCGGTGAAGGCCTCCGCTGATGTGCCAAAGGACCCCACAGACCCATCGAGGAAGCCAACAGTGCCTTGCGTATTTTTGTAATTAAAAACGTGCCCAGAGACACCATTGCCCCGATGGGCTGCCACGATTCCGCGCGTTCCATCTGCAGTTTTACTCAGCGCAAGTTGCATTTCGCGAAGCGAGGCGAACGGTCCTATAGGGAGGCTGTCCGTAATGGCCGAGAGGGTATGCAGCGACCTGTCGGTCGGAATTCGAGTTGTGGCGACAGGAGAGACCAGTCGTCCGGTGAGGAGTGCGTCAACGGCCAAGCAAGTATTGAAACAACTGACTCCATCGAGATGTTGGCTCATGACCTGAAATTGACGCCTTGCAACTTCAGGATTTCTCATCGCAGCCTCTGCCTCACGTACTCTTCTCGCGGTTAAAGCTGCAGCCCGGGCGGTTTGTACAGAGTTGTAAATAGAGCGAGCCGCAGAAATGGCAGGCCCCGCAACCAAACTGGCAAGCTCCTCAATAATGTACACAGGTTCAATGCCCTGTTTCCCATGCATCGACGACACAAAGTCATTTGACTCTTCTGAAGGCGTAAAATCAGAATGTGGCCCGTAGTAAGGGTCATCATTCCACGCTGACCAGCCGGCCATGGAAAAGCCGAAGCCTCCCATTTTACCTGCGCCCGAATAGGCTCCGTTCGCCGTTACGGTGACGGGTGAGCCGAGCGTATGATCATACAGAGTGCTTCCGGGCGACAGACCTGATTGGTCAATCATATTGACCGCATCACCGTCAGCGTATGTGTATGCACTTACGCCCGCGGCCTCACCCAAGGGGTCCGGCTGCAGATAACGACCTGCGGCTGGCAAATAATACCTGGCCCCGTTGTAATGAAAACCCGATTCAATGTCGTAATATTGCCCAGGCATACGGAGATTAAACGTTACCGTCTGCACGCTCGGGGCATTGTCACCAAACGGGTTTCGACTCCACTGCCACACGATGGTTCCGGCACTGTCTGTCAGACGAAAAGGTGTATTTGAATAGTCTGTATAGATAAAGTAGCGCTTTTCGACGGCGCTGCCCTTGGCTGGAATAATGAGCATTAAAGGCCTGTCACCGAGCCAAATGTATTCACGCAATGTTTCGCCGGTACCGGTGTTAAACTCTGCCAAAAGCCGGCCGGCAATGTCGTAGTGAAAGTTGGTCGCCACTCCCCCGTTCGTGCCTTTGATTGGCGGCGACCCAGTGCATCGTACGTATAGGTATATTTAACGCCGTTCCCTTTTTGAAACGTGCTCACCATACCCCGCGCGTCATAGGTCAGTTTTAAATCGCCGACCGATGCCACGGCACCACGTTGAGCATATGTGACTGGCGCCCCCGCAGCGTTGATCAACCTGCTTGAGTTGCTGGCGTACGTGAGTGTTTTAAGCGTGCCGTCAGTCAAGCTCTTAAGGTCGCCCGTCGATTCGAAAACATAATTCTGTGGCGCAAACCCATACCCTGAAGCGCTCTTGAGGCGATTGCTGGCGTCATATTCATAAGCACCCACATTGGTTCCGTTGCCAGAAGTCAGCCGCGAAATAAGACCATCAAGGCGACGTTGCACGGTGATGAGGCTATTGCCTGGCCCTTCGCTGTAGGCCGTCACAAGCCCGGTGGTATCTCGCAAACGCGAAGCGACCTGTGTGCTCCCACCCAGGCGCATTTCTTTTGCCTCGCCGGCATGAGTGAACGGGTAGTACGAAATGGCATCAGCGACCGTGTTCCAAGCAGCAGTGCTGCCGCTGGCCTTCGTTTGAACTGCCGAGGGCTGGCCGACCGCATCACGCTCCATACGGACGACGCGACCTGATGGGTAGGTAATGCTTAATACCCGCCCTGCCCCATCATATGTATACGAATCAAAGAACGTCGCGGGCCCATGGCTCTGTGCCTTCTGCACGACATTCCCCTGTGCGTCATAGGTGTATTTGGCACTGCCGAAACTGCCCGAAACTTGAGTCAGCAAGCCAAGCGGAGCCGGGGTGCTACCGCTGGGATTGACGTCATAGGTGTAATTGATGGTTCCCAGAACACCACCCGTCGTGGGGTTGACGATGGTGGCTTGTTTCACTCGGTTCAAAGCGTCGTAAATTCTTTTAATCGTGTTGCCGCCTGAGGTATTGCTGTTGTCAGTCAGGTTGCCAGCCAAGTCATGCAGCAATGTGTCTTTGCCTGTGTCGACAGCCTGACTTTCCCATACGGGTCCCGAGGCCTCAACGGTGTATTGGAAAAGGCGTGAACGAACAGTGCCCTCTACCCCCGAGTAGCTGCTTTGTCTGACGTTGTCCGCAACGTCGAATTGCGGCACATGCAACAGCTGACTTGCATTGTTCTTGGTTAAGGACGCTCTGCCGAGTGCATCTCTCGAAATGCCCACAGACTTCAGTAACCCATCACTAAAGCCGATGAGTTGAAAATTCTCATCGAACTCAGCCGTTACCTTGCTCGCAACCCCAGTGGGGAAATGCGATACCGTACGATTGCCATTGCTGTATTGCGATGACAACGACAAAGACAGAACACCCTTGGCTATGTTGCCTTCACGTGCAAGCACTTGGCGGCCAAGGGCGTCATATGAAAACTCGCGACGATTACCGAGCCCATCTGTCGCTGTCGTCAATCTATTGGCTGCGTCGTATTCGTAGGTAGTGACTTCAGCAGTCCCAGGGGTGATTTCTGTCTTGAGGAGACCGTTTTTGTAATACGTATACACCGTCACAACGCCTGCGGTGTTACGGCTCAGCACTCTATCAGCCCAGTCATAGGTCAACGAAGTGGTGAGACCGTTGGGGTAAGTGATGGTTTGCGCGCGACCCAGTGCATCGAAATTGCCATATACGGTCGTGCCCAGCGGCCCGCTTTCTGACAAGAGAAGCCCTTCAGGCGAGTACGTCGTCACCGCGACATCATTGGCTTCTGAAGGTGGCCTCGGGCCATCGACCGTCAGCATGGCGATCTGACCATTGCTATGAAACGAATAGGCGATATTGGTCGTCTTCGAAATCGAGACATTACTTCCATCGATGGCTCGGGTGGCTTGAGTGGTCGTCACTCTGGTGGGGCGACCTTTGTCGTCATAGGTGACTTCAGAAGCCACACTGCCTCCGGTGGCGTCGGTGGTGACACTTTTTGTCGGCAAGTTAAAGCGCGCATCCCAAGTGGTTGAGATGGTCTTCGCTTCTGCAGTCCCTGCAGCTATCACTTTGGTCGTGACGTTGTTGAGCACGCCGTTGTTGAAACGAGGCGTCAGGGTAGTGACTACGTCTCTTTGACTGACCGTTTTCGTAATCAAACCGACGTCGTTGTACTGCACGTCTTTATCATCAGAGGCACACCACGCACAGGGGGCCGACATGCCCCCAAACCGTTTGAACTTCACCCCAGTTGGGTTTGTCCATTCTTTAAAGCTGATGACTCTCGCAATGCCTTCAGCGTCAGTGACCGTGCGCGTACCGTCATCATTGTCTGTAATCGAAAGTGTGTTTTGAGGGTGGCCAGCGGGCCCTGCGTACGAAGAGACGACCTTGTCGCCATTCCATACAAAACTGGTTTCAGGTCGGCCTTCTTCGTCGACGACACCAGTTAAGCCGCTCATGACACCACGACTGAGTGCGCGATATGTATACTTTTTGAATGTGCCATCGGGGTAAGTCACTTGGGCCAGCTGCACTCTGCCATTGAGCCCATTGACGTCGGTGTCGACATGAGCCCATTGATATACAATCTTGCTGACGCGGTCAGGCAACGTAATTTCTTCGGGAATGCAGGAACCATCAAGGAGGATGCGCTTCACATACAAAAAGGCTCCGCTGCCGACGTGTTTGATTCGTAAGCTGGCGCAGAATTGTTGAAATGGTGCGTCTTCATACTCATAGACAATGGCATTCCCGTTTCGGAAGACCCGCGATGTGAGTCGCTCAAACTGACCCGAATTATTCCAAGAGCCAACGACGCTAACAAAATTCGTGGTCGTTCCCGAAACCAAGTCATCGAGCTTCGCGGTGGCGAAGTAGGCGCCATCGAAACTTAAGTTGTAAAAGAGTCCCCTGGCGTGGTTCTGCGCATTGTCGTTCCCTCGCAACACCGTCATTCGACCCATGTGAAACAGGGTCGAAGTCGAAGCCCCGACGTTCCATGGGTTCGACATACGCGTCTCAAAGTCCCAAAACCAACCCGTGTCTTGTGCAGACAACAGCCACACCTCGGCAGGCTCGGTCAGCATCGGGTTTACGCGGACGATATCGAGACCGGGAATAGCGCTGAGGTAGTCGACTTCTTCGTGCGAAAACTCGCCATTGCCAGAACTGCCTTGAGTAAGGGCCGGCGTTCCACCTTTTGCTTCTTCATCGCCGCCCGCAACGGCACCTGCACACGCACTCAATACAACCATTGATGTCCATACCCAGTGTCTCATTGCACTTGGCGCTACCATGCTGGCGCCATGCAAAGGAACACGACTGACAATTTTTTTCTAAAGTCGCGACACGACAACATATCGCCCAGGAAGGCAAGCGGCTGCCTCCCCAACAAGCAGGAACTTGCGCATTACGGCTCAAATGCCTCACGTGACGTTGGTCCATCGGCACCAGCTTGTGCTAGCAGCCAAGGAGCAAATGCCCACTGCCGCTGCTGAGCCACTTGCGTCGAACCCATCGGCCCATCGTTCCGAGAAGGAACTGCTGCTGGCCACTCGTACTTTTACGGAAGAAGACCGCACTCAAAGTTGGGTCGTCACTTTTTCGACTCTCGCCCTTCTCGCGGCACTCACCGCGGGAGCCGTACTTTCGCCCTGGTGGCCACTGCGCCTCGCTTTCTCGCTCATCTCAGGCCTCACCATCGTGCGGGTCTTCTGTCTTTTCCACGACTTCCAGCACGGCGCGATTTTGCGTCAGTCAAAATTGGCCCAGGCCATTTATTGGTTCTTCGGCAGCTCGATTTTGGTCACCCCGAGCGTCTGGCGCGAGACGCATAATTATCACCACGCGCACACGGCAAAAATTGTCGGTTCTCACATCGGCAGCTACCCCGTCGTCACTACCGCCATGTGGAAGGAACTGAGCCCGTTACAAAAGTTTGGGTACCGCGTCATGCGCAGCCCGTTCAACGTGGTGTTCTCGGTCTTCACCGTTTTCACCATCGGCATGGCGATCAAACCTGTACTACGCGCACCGGCAAAGCATTGGGGCTGTTTGATTTCATTGGCCATCGTCTACGGCTCTGCGGCAGTGCTGTTCTCAATCGGTCGCGGCGACATTTGGGTTTTCGGTTGGCTCATTCCCATGTGGCTTGCGGCAATGAGTGGCGCGTACCTCTTTTACGCCCAACACAACTTCCCCGACGGGCACATCGCCAGTCGTCAAGATTGGACCTTCGTCAAAGCTGCGTTGGACTCTTCCAGTTACTTGGTCATGGGGCCGGTGATGAATTGGTTTACCGCGAACATCGGGTATCACCACGTGCACCACCTGAATGCGGCCATTCCGTTTTATCGACTCCCAGAGGCGATGGAAAAGATTCCCGAGCTCCAGCACCCTGGAAAGACGTCGCTCGCACCAAAGGACATTGCCGCGTGTTTTGCCCTGAAAGTGTGGGACCCTGAAAACAATCAGATGACTGGTTTCCCATCGGCTTGAGTGACTGGAAACAAGCGCAGGGATGGGGGGCAGATTTTGAGACAGCCCTCAAGCCGTACACGGCCAAGGGGTTGAGCCCGGCTCGGGTCATTTTGGTCTATCGTAAGCAGCTCAAAGTGCTCTCGCATCGAGGGGAGCATTGGGCGCGCACTGGTGGCCGCATGTTGCACAAGGCGCATGACGCCAGTGAGCTGCCTGCAGTGGGTGATTGGGTTGTCGCTCGTATTCCAGACGAGGGCGAGGCCTTGGTGCATGCGATTCTTCCGCGCCGAAGCGCCTTCATTCGCAAAGTCGCAGGTGAGAATGCAGCCCCCCAAGTCTTGGCCACCAATTTAGACACGGTGTTGGTGGTGATGGGGCTCGACCGCGACTTCAATCTTCGCCGGCTCGAGCGCTTCATGACGCTGGCTTGGGAAAGCAAAGCCACCCCGGTGGTGGTGCTGAATAAAAAAGACCTGGCCGAAGATTTGGCCACCGATTTGGCCGAAGTCGACGCCATCACTCGAGGTGCGCAAGTACACCCCGTCAGCGCCTTGACCGGTGAGGGTTTAGAGCCACTGCGCGCGTTGGTCGGCTCAGGGAAAACGGTGGCGTTGCTCGGTTCGTCTGGCGTTGGCAAGTCGACGTTAGTCAATCAGCTCGTGGGCAGTGAGGTGATGCCTACGGGCGAAGTGCGCGATGACGGTCGAGGCCGGCACACCACCACGACCAGGCAGTTGGTGGTGCTCCCCGAAGGAGGCGCCATCATCGACACGCCCGGCCTTCGAGAAGTGCAAATGTGGGCGGCTGAAGATGGCTTGGCCAAAACATTCGATGACATCGACGCTTTGGCTCAGCAGTGCAAATTCAGTGATTGTCGACACGATGCCGAACCTGGGTGTGCGGTCAAAAAAGCCCTTGAAGACGGCTCGCTCGAAGAGGTGCGCTTCTTCAGTTTTCTTGAACTGCAAAAAGAAATTGAGTGGCTCCACAAGCCTGGCGACACGCGGGGGCGGCCTGAATCAAAGCGCCGAGAGCGCTTAGGGCATGGGCAACGCAGCCGCTAACGGTTCAGCCCAGAGCGGTTCGGTAGTCCAACATTTGTTCTGTCTCTGGTGCGGTGAGATCTGCCGATGCACCTAAGAAAAAGTACTGGAGCGCATCTTCAACTTCCGCCCGGTGATTGGCGACGTTGACCCGAGCTCGGAAAGCCGAAGCGCCGTGAAGGCCGTGCGCGTACCAACCCAAGTGGCTGCGAAAGCTATGCACACCTTGAAATTCATCTTTCGCCGCGCGTTGCTCTGGCGGGAGCTCTTCACGATGCACTCGGGCCTCAGCGGAAAAAGTGAGGTGCTGACGAAAATGCCGGAGCACCAGCTCGCAACGCTCTTGATTGGTCGGTTTTGGGCCGCCTAAGAGTTCACGAAACAACCAAGGGTTCCCTAGCGCGCCTCGGCCAATCATGACGTAGTCACAACCCGTGGTTTCGATCATGCGCACTGCGTCGGCGACGGTCTTCACATCGCCATTGCCGATGATGGGAAAAGCATCGCCCACATGGCGCTTGAGGTCTGCAATCACCGACCAGTCGGCCTTGCCCGAATACCCTTGGGCTCTCGTGCGCGGGTGTACCGCGAGCGCCGCAACACCAGCCGCTCCCAACATATCTGCCATATGCAGATAGTTTCGCTGCGTGGCATCCCACCCGCTGCGGATTTTCGCCGTCACCGGCAGCCCTGTTGCCGCTTTGATTTGTCGCACGATTTCGCCGGCTCTCGACGAATCGCACAACAAGCCTGAACCTGCGCCCGTCTTGGTCACCTTTTTCACCGGGCAGCCCATGTTGATGTCGATGATGTCGGCGCCGTATTCTTTGGCGATGACGGCCGCTTTCGCCATCACTTCGGGCTCGCCTCCGAAGAGTTGTAAAGAATAGGGCCGCTCGATGCGCTTGTCGTAGCGGAGGTAGCGCAGGGTGCGGCTGCTGATGCGGAAAAGACCTTGGGCACTGATGAGCTCGGTCGGTGCCAGCGCCGCGCCTTGTTCGAATGCCAAGACTCGAAACGGCATCTCGCTGACGCCAGCCATGGGCGCCAAAATGAAACGATTCTTAAGAGCGTAGGGACCGATGGGCAACATCTGAAGGCTCGCTGTAGCGGGAACTGGGGCCAAAGAGCAACTGACCCCTTACATCGACAAGGTGAACTGGCCCATGGATGAGCAGGTGCCGTTGACTTGCAGTTCAACCTTATGAATGCCCGCGAAAAGACGGCGAATCGAGCGATGTTGCAGTGTCATCGATTTTGAAATCTCGAGCTGTTGGCTCGGGAGCAGATCCAACCGACCCAGTCTGAACGCTTTGATTGAGATGCCTTTTGCTCTCACGAAATGCACTCGCACCTCAGCCACCACGTGCGTCGATTCAGTTCCAATATTTTTCACAGTGGCCTTGAAGCAAATCGATTGGCCAAGACTGAGCTTCGACGGCGTGATTGAACCCGAGACCTGCAAGCTGTCAGCGCTGCGGGCTCCGAGAAGCTTGAGGGCACGCGCATCACCGCGTTTGAGCAACGTTCGCAGCCCGTGCTCGACCAGTTTTTGGCGCTCACGGCTGGCTTTCACCATCCATTCAGAGGCGAGTTGAAGCACCAATTCGGGGTGATCTTTCGAAATGTCGTTGAGATTGTTGGCCACTGAGCGACGTACGTAGTCACTCTCGTCATCTTTGAGTCGCGCAAGAAGAGGCAGAATCGGAGAAGGGTCAGCGATGAAGGGAGCCAACTTTTTTCCCCAAGGCAGCCGAGGTCTGGTCCCTTCTGACACCAACCGACGCACGTGCGGGCTGGGGTCGTCTAGCCACCTGGTCAATTGCTTCATGGTTTTCTGAGGCGAGGAAAGAATGAGCGAACGAATGCAGTACTCACTCGTGAAGCGCTGTGTGAGCGCGTAGTTCGCCTTCAACGCCGCATCGACATCGCTTGGCCCGTGACGCTCGAGGAACTCGCTGATTGGCAAATAGCGAAACACGCCTGGGCCAAAGCCCTCGGTGACTTGCAGCGGCGGATCCATCGCTTGGGTGAGCAAGAGGAAGGCCTTCGCTGGCTCTTTGGGTAGCGTGAGCTCAAGTGCATCGGCAATGTGCCGAGCTCGCGCCTTCAGCTCTAAATGCTCAAGGCCTTTGGTTGCAATCTGTCGAAATGCGTCAGCGGGAAATGCTCTCTCAACGCCAACCAACCGCTGTGCCAGCCAGTCAACTTGTTCTCTACCAATCAGATTCTTAAAAGGTTCGGGCACAGACGCACCTTTATGAGCGTTTCCGATCAAACTAAAACACATCTTCCACTGGGAACCTTTGAATGAGGGACCTAGTTTCAGCAGACATGCTTTGCCTCTGCGGCTTTGAGCGACGGTTTATCGGCAAATATTCGCCCTAGCCGATTACCAAAGGGTACTTAGTTTTGAGAGCAACGAAGCAGGCCGAAAATACAAGCTCAGGCAATATTGTGGCGAGGTGCGAGATCTCCTTCCCGATAATTAGAGTTAAAATCGGCGTCTGCGGCTGATGTCAAAATAGTATCCAGAGACTGATTTAGAATTGCTCTCCAAGTAGAGCTCTACGGGGATGTCGCCCTCCTCCTGAAGGCCAATGAGAGTGAGCTGAGGAGGGAAAGACCATTTCGGCTTCCGATAAAACTTCATCAGTGATGTGATGGATGTATCGTATTTAGAGAGGTTCTGTCCTGTATTTGTTCCAAACAATTTCGAATACTTCCGACAGACAGGATGCAACGGAGTTCCGATGCGCTTTTCCAACTCAGCGATTTCCTCGTTGTCTGCCCTGAATGGCCTTCAGTTGCTCTGGTAGCAGTTCTCGTCTCGCACACCGGAACTTATCCCTTGTTTCCAAAGGGCCCTTTACGTTACGGACGGCGCATGTGCGTCACGAAGTTGCCGTTGACCAGCGGAAAGGCAGGCCGTAATGCCGAAATTGGCGTGAAGGGATTGAGCCCCGACAAACCCACTGTTCTGCGGTGTCCAAGCAGGTATGCCCTGAGGTTTACTTAATGAGCAAAAAATGGGCGGTGGTTCTACTGGGGCTGTGTTGGCCGATCTTACAAACAGGCTGCTCTCAGTCATACGACCGAGGTTGCTACGAAGGGTGCCTTGAAGGCACAGTTTGTGATGAGGCGACGCTGTTCTGCGTACCTGCCGACGCAGGAAGCAACACGGGCTCAAGCGAAATTGACGCTGGCAGTGTTGACGCTGGCAGTGTTGACGCCGGCGAAGACCTCTCCGACCCAATTGATTCAGGCATCCCAATGGTTGATGCAGGAATGATTGTTTATGATGGTGGATTTTGCCTTCCTGGGGAAATTTGTCGAAGCGCCGTGGGTGATTGTGACGAGAGCGAAGTGTGTGATGACCTCGGCCTCTGCCCGCCTGATGTTTTGAAGCCAAGTGGAACTGAATGTCGCCCTCGAGGTGACACTTGCGACATCGCTGAAGTGTGTGACGGTCATTCTGACTGCCCTGTTGATGTGTTGTATGGGAATGAAATGCCGTGCCGACCTCAGCTGGGTGAGTGTGATGTGGAAGAACACTGTGATGGGCACTCTCTTCAATGTCCTCCGGATAGGTTTAAGGCCAATGGAGACGTCTGCAAAAGCGCTTCATGTGAGAATGACGTCTTCAGTTCGGCAGCGTTTTGCAGTGGAACATCAGGCGACTGTCTCTCGCAGATGACCACGTGTAGCCCATACCGCTGTAGTGGGATTGTCTGTGCCACCTCATGCGTCTCTCAGAATGACTGCGCGTCGAATTATTTCTGTGGTGCAAACAATCAGTGTGAACTCAAGCGGCAAGATGGCCAACCGTGCTCAAGTGCTGCCCAGTGCATAACTGGTACATGCACAGGTTCCTATTACGACGCCGACGGCGATGGGTTTGGTGGTGCTTACCTCGTTGAATCGTTCTGTGGCTCCGCAGTTCCGGCGAGTCGATCGCTCAGAAATGATGACTGCTGCGATGGTGATTCGCGTGCGTTCCCGGGAGCCAGTAATTTCTATTCAATGCCTCGAAGCGCCTGCGGGGGGTTTGATTTTAATTGTGATGGTTTGGATACCCAAATGTTTACCACTTTTGACACCTGCGGAGAAACGGGCTCCTGCAGTACGCAAGATGTTAAGTGTAATGGAATCCCAGGTTGGACAGAAGTAATCCCACCGTGCGGCCAGAGTGCACCGGGGTTTGGTGGGATTTTTTCAGCGCCATGTGCAGGATTCATTGAAAGCTGTCTCAATCCGTGCCCGGGTTGCACGCTGTGTGCTATCCGCGGCCCTGCGCCGCAAAAAACTCAAATCTGCAATTAGGCTAAGGTTAGATGGCTACTTTCTGCGTCCGTTGAGACGCTGTGTGACTTGGGAAAAATTGCATGTGACCGGCCGCGGGAGTCGGTGTTTTTACGAAGTGTGGACACAGCAGGAATTGGGCGCCGAGCTGTATCGCAAGACAGGAGTCCAAGTGAGTCGCAGCACGGTGCAACGAGTCTTGAGCTCCGAAGGGCTCAAACCGCACCGCGTACGACGGTGGTTGCACAGCCCTGACCCGCTGTTGCGTGAAAAGGTGGCGCGTGTTTGTGGTCTGTACTTGGAGCCGCCGGTCGATAGCCTAGTTTTATGCATCGATGAGATACACACCGCTGCATGCGTCATGGTGAATCAGGTTGAAGTCTGGTTTGTAATTCTCCGGCGCCGCGTCATTCGGTATGGCTCCTTTGACGATGTAGCGGCAGTCAAAACGGCTGTGCTTGGCTTCATTGCCCACTGGAAGCGGGGCCGAAGCGTTGGACCTTCACCGGCCGTTTCGCGCACTCTGATGGCCTGCGTGCTGCCTGAGGGAGTTTGTTGTGCCGATACCCATCACCGACCACCATTGCTGAGAGCTTTCCCTGGTTACTTACACCGCCTAACTGATCCAGCTTCTGAACTGCTGTACTAGAGCATCGAACAGGTTTGGTTATGCTGCCGCGTGTGTGATTTCGCGCTGATGTCGAGCGAGAGTTTC
>JAYUVR010000027.1:0-13212 GCA_043753955.1 Archangium sp.
GAAGCCAGCGTGATGCCCACTTGCGAAGCCGACAACCACATGTCGAGATTCTTTCGCATGTTCAAGGCGAGCGAGGCTCCCGCCATTTCTTGCGTCACCAATGATTCAAGCTGCGTCTGGCGCACCTTCACCAATGCAAACTCGATGGCCACAAAAAAACCATTGGCCAACACCAGCACCAACGACAGCACCAAGGCCCAGAGTTCCATCAGCGCAGCGCCTCGAATTCAGGCTCTCCCTCGAGCGCGTCAAACATCGGGTCTGCCTTCAGCCAACCGCTCACTTTGGCGCGGTCAACATCAAGCGCGAGTTTCAGATTCTCGAGTGCATCGCCCTTTCGGCCCCATTGGGCGTACAAAGCAGCCAAGTTGTAAACCAAAAGCAAGTCGTCAGCCTTGAGCGCTTTGGCCTTCTCATAAGCGCGCTCTGCTTCGGCGTAAAACCCCTTTTGGGCATAACAAATACCCAAATCAAGCCAGGCTTCGAAGTTTTCGGCCTCAAGTCGAGTCACTTCTTTAAGCTGGCTGATGGCTGAACGGTAATCGCCTTCATCCATCTGAATGCCAGCCAGTTCGTGCCGGGGGAAAGCGTCAACGGGGTCGAGTTCGATCGCCGTTTTGAGTTCTCTGACGGCGTCGTCAGCGCGCCCCGCATCGGCATAGGTCAGCCCTAAGTTGAGGTGCGCATCAGGGTAATCAGGCTCAAGTTCGATGGCTGTCTGGTACTCTGCAATGGCAAAATCGAGCGCGTGAGCAGACAGAAAGCAGGCCAAATTGTAATGCGCAGTGGCACTGTCAGGTTCCAACCGAAGCGAAGTCAGGTACGCCTCAAGCGCTTGGCGAAATTGTTTCTTCTCAGCATAGACAGTCGCCAAGTTGTCGTGCGCATGCGACGAATTGGGGTCAAGCTCGATGGCTTTCTTAAATTCTTTCAACGCCTCATCGAGCCAACCTCGATCAGCCAGTTCAATGCCACGCGAATTGTGCTCGTCGGACGAAGCGATGGAGTCCTTCTCTCGAGACATAGCCAATGCTGATAACAAAGATAGCCGCCTTCGTCCTGCCACTCGTACTCACTGCCACTCCGTCAAGCCCTGAGCTCACCGTGCTGGTCGCGGGTGATGTGACACTCGGCTACCACTACGAAGAATTCGTCGATGAACAGATCAAAAATGGCAAACCGCGTGATGAGACGCTCGGTTGGGGTTTTGAAAAGGTTTCCCCGCTTACCACGAAAGCAGACCTCTTCGTGGTCAACCTCGAATGCCCCTTTACGGAACGGGGCGAAAAAATACCCAAGAATTTTAACTTTCGCGCCCGGCCCGAATTGGTCGCAGCCTTACTCGCGGGAGGCGTCGATGTCGTCAGTCTGGCCAACAACCACTTGGTCGACTACGGCCCTGAAGGTCTCTTCGATACCGTCAGCACTCTCGATACCCATGGCATTGTGCATTTCGGGGCTGGGAAAAATGCAAGCGAGGCCCGCATGCCCGCTCGAGTGGAAAAGAAAGGCATTCGTATCGCTTTCTTGGGTTACTTTTTTCTAGGCGATCGCAACATCGAGCCTGAACAAGTGATTGCCTCCGCAACGACCAGCGGAGTGTCAGGTCACTTCAGCGACACCGAAGCGCTCAAGGCCATGCTCACCGTTGACATCGCTGCGGCCAAAAAGAACGCTGACCACGTCATTCCCTTTTTTCATTGGGGCCGAGAAGGTCGCGGGCAGACAGAGCCCTACCAAGTCGAATTGGCTCACCACGCCATCGATTCAGGGGCCTCGGCCGTATTGGGCTCGCACCCGCACGTCTTGCAAGGCATCGAGCTCTACAAAGGAGCCCCCATCGCCTATTCATTGGGAAATTTTGTCTTTGGAGGCAATTGGGACCCCAAAGATAAACGCACGGCGCTGTTGGAACTCAAACTGAGTAAAAAAGCCATCAAGCGCATCACCGTCATTCCCGCATACAGCGATGCCTACCCGACGACGCCGGTGCAGCCCTTTCTGGCCGAAGGAGAGAAAGCTGACGCGGTACTCACGCACCTGGCCACGCTTTCACTGGCATTTCCTTCGACGATTGATCAGCTCAAACAGGTCAAACCAGCACCCGACGACACGCGTCTTGATGCCGGTTCAGAAAAGCCCTGAATCAAAGTAAAATTCAGTACTTGCCCTTGGCCTTGCGCGCGCGAACGCGACGTCGCTTGAGGGCCTGCTTCTTGGTCTTCGCCCGGTTCTTGAGCTTCTTCTTGCTCCGGTTCGACTTGACTGCCGGCATGAGGTTTCTCCGTGGTGCGGTGTAAGTGAGAAACCGTGACTACATGAGCGCGCCCTCGACGGCAACATCACCGTGAATCGAAGGTTGCCCCCGATGATGAGGATGGCGTACATGCGCGCGCCTTGAACGAGAAGCTCGACGATGTTGAACAACGCTTCGAGCGGCTCACGGCCGACCTCTCGAACCCGGCGGTCATCGCCGATTCTCTTCGTCTGCAGAAGCTGTCCCGAGAGCGCGCTTCGATTGAAAAACTGGTCGAGAGCTACCGCGAATATAAAAAACTGCTCACTGAGCTGGCCGGCAACGAAGAGCTGCTCGAGTCAGGCGACGCTGAACTCAAAGTCTTAGCCCGAGAGGAGCTGCCCGCGCTCAAGGCCAGACGCGAGCAGATGGAAGAGGAACTCAAGCTGCAGTTGCTGCCCAAAGATCCTCACGACGAAAAAAACGTCATCATCGAAATTCGAGCGGCTGCAGGGGGCGATGAAGCCTCGCTCTTCGCTGAAGAAGTGATGCAGATGTATTTGAGATACGCCCAAAAACGCGGCTGGCAGGCTGAAATCGTCGACTTGGGCACGGGCAATCAAGGCGGCATTAAAGACGCCACCCTCACCCTTTCCGGCGACGCGGTCTATTCTTCAATGAAGTGGGAATCAGGGGTGCACCGGGTGCAACGCGTACCCGCCACTGAGACTCAAGGGCGAATTCACACCTCGACCATCACCGTCGCGGTGATGCCTGAAGCTGAAGAGGCAGACGTCACCATCAGCCCCGCCGACATCGAAATGCAGGTGATGCGTTCCACCGGCGCCGGAGGCCAGAGCGTCAACACCACTGACTCAGCCGTGCGACTCATTCACAAACCCACGGGCATCGTCGTGAAGTGTCAGCAAGAAAAGAGTCAGCTGAAGAACCGGGCAATGGCGCTCAAAATGTTGCGCACTCGGTTGTATGAAATGGAGCAAGAAAAAATTCGCAACGAACGAGACGCCCTGCGCAAGGGTCACGTCGGCAGCGGAGATCGCAGCGAGAAAATTCGCACCTATAACTTTCCGCAGGATCGACTGACGGATCACCGCATCAGCTACACCCGACACAACTTGCCTGCCGTCATGGGTGGAGATCTCGAAGAGATGATTTCAGCTCTGCGCACCTACTTCCGAGCTGAGGCACTCAAGCAGCAAGAAAGCGCCTGACGTGACTTCTGAAATTTGGACCATTCGCCGCCTGCTTGAATGGACTCATGGGCACTTCAAAAAACAAATCGTCGATGACCCCCGGCTGACCGCCGAGATTCTCTTGGGTCATGTACTCAAAGTACCCAGAGTAAAGCTGTATATGGACCTCGATCGTCCTTTGAGCCCCGACGAGCTGGCATCGTACAAGGCCCTCATTCAGCGGCGCTTGGGTGGTGAGCCCACACAATACCTGGTGGGCTTTAAAGAATTTTATGCCCGCCGCTTTGCCGTCGATGCCCGAGTACTGATTCCCCGGAGCGAAACAGAGCTTCTGGTTGAAGCGGTGTTGCATCACGTTAAAAAAGAATCACCTTCGCGAGTACTCGATCTCTGTACCGGCTCTGGGTGCATCGCCATCACCATCGCCGCCGAACGCCCGCAAGCCTCAGTGTGGGCGAGCGACCTCATGGCTGATGCGCTCACCGTGGCCCAGGTGAATGCGCAAGCTCTTGGCGTCGACGCTCGAGTCACCTTTTTTAATGGCCATCTCTTCGACGCCATTCCTCCAGGCGCAACTTTCGACGTCATCGTTTCGAACCCGCCCTACGTAAAGTCAGGCGAAATCGGCACCTTACAAAAAGAAGTACAACGAGAACCACACACCGCGCTCGACGGTGGCACTGATGGGCTCACGCTCATTCAACCCATCGTGGCCCAAGCCGTGAAGCGACTCAAACCTGGCGGCTTGCTTGCACTGGAAATCGCCGAGACCCAAGGAAAAGAAGTGCATGAATTGATGACGCACGCTGGCTACCAGCACGTGCGGGTGGAAAAAGATCTCGCCCGGCTCGATCGCATGGTGTTGGGCCACGCGCCTTAAAAAGGAAGATATGGATTCAATTCTCGTCACTGGCAACGGCCCGCTCAAGGGAGAGACGTACGCTTCTGGAGCGAAAAATGCCGCGTTGCCCATCTTAGCCAGTTCGCTTTTGGCGCACGGCGAGCACACCTTTCGAAACGTGCCCGACCTGGCTGATGTGAAGACCATGCTCAAGGTGCTCGACACCATGGGCTGCGAATCGACTCGATTTACCGGCAAGAAAAAAGACGTCGTCACCGTTTTCGTTCCCTCGAAAAAAATAGTTCCCGAAGCGCCTTACGATTTGGTCAGAACCATGCGCGCTTCGGTGCTGGTCCTGGGGCCATTACTCGCGCGCTATGGCCGTGCCCGCGTTTCAATGCCCGGAGGGTGTGCCATCGGAGCCCGCCCCATCGATCAACACCTCAAAGGGCTTCACGCTCTCGGAGCCGAAATCGATCTTCAAGAAGGCTATGTCGAAGCGCGAGCCAAACGGCTCAAGGGCAACACCATCACATTTGATCTCATCACCGTCACGGGCACCGAAAATGTGCTGATGGCGGCGGTTTTGGCCAAAGGGCGAAGCATCATTGAAAATGCGGCTCGCGAGCCAGAGATTGAAGAACTGGCCCGAGTTCTCAACAAAATGGGGGCACAAATCAGCGGCGCTGGCAGCGACATCATCACGGTCGATGGAGTCGATGAGCTCAAACCCGTCGACCACGCCATCATTCCTGATCGCATCGAAGCCGGTACCCTGCTCGTCGCGGCCGCCATCACCCGCGGCGACGTCTTGGTGACGCGAACGGTGCCCGAGCATCTTGAACCCGTGATTCAGAAACTTCGTGAGGTCGGTTGTCAGCTCACGGTTGAAGGCGACGGCGTGCGTTGTGTGGCCAAAGAAAAACTGCGCGGAGTCGACGTCAAAACCCGCGAACACCCCGGTTTTCCTACCGATATGCAGGCGCAATTGATGGCTTTGCTGTGCACGGCGCACGGCACCTCAGTCATCACCGAGAACATCTTCGAAAACCGATTTATGCACGTAGCCGAACTCCGTCGGATGGGCGCCGACATCACCGTCGATGGACATACCGCCGTGGTTCGCGGCACACCCGCCCTGTACGGCGCCCCAGTGATGGCCACAGATTTGCGGGCCTCGGCCTCATTGCTGCTCGCCGCCCTTCGAGCGGAAGGCAAGACCACCGTCGGCCGGGTGTACCATCTTGATCGCGGGTATGAGCGGCTCGAGAAAAAATTGCGCGATCTCGGTGCTGACATTCGTCGGGTGAAAGAGCGTTGACAGCGGCCCGCGATCGAGCATCGAAAAGATATCCGTCGAATGCGAGCGACGCTCCTTGTTTCAGTGATCCCCGCTCGCTACGCTTCAACCTTAACCCTTCACAGGAGCAGAGCTACAAAATGGAGTGCCCGAGCTGCGGCGTCGACATGATCGATCTCGAAGGCGAAGATCAGACGTTCCGCAAGTGCAGTGAGTGTGGTGGCCTGTGGGTTGATGTTTCAGATCTCAACCGCATGCTGCTGCACCACAACCTTCCCGGCCTCGAGAGTATCGGCGGGAAGTTAGACCCTGAAGCGATGTGCGGCCAATGTGCCGAGTGCCTGGTTGATCTCGTTCGAGTCGTTGGCGGCGATAAAGCCAACCCGTTGAGTTACGACACCTGCGAGTCGTGCGGCGGCATCTTCCTCGAGTCTGAGTTCCGCGACGCGAGCGATTACACAAAGGCCAAGAAAGAAATCATCGAGTTTTTCACTCGATTCTCTTCTCGCGGCAAGAAGAAGGCGCCCGCCCACGCTTAGAAAAGCACCCTTCAAAAAAGCACTGTAATACGACAATTTAGGGCGAGCTGCGCCAACTGACTCCCTTGAGTTCTTCAGGAACATCGCCCTGAAGGCTTAAGGTGTATCCACCCTTCGGTGACGTGTCTTTGCTGTACTTGGCGGTGAGCTTTTTTCCTCCCACCTCGAAGACGATTTTCGAAGTTGAGGGGTCGAAGGTTCCGCTCATGCTCTTTTCTTTGTTGCGAGCCGAATCAAACGGCTCGTAGCGGTAAAGAAATGAGCCATCAAAGTTCAGCGACAAAAATCGATCAGGCGTGCCATCAAAGCCTGAATACCAAGTGCCCATCACGGCAGAGATCGCCTTGTCATATTTGAGTTTTGCGGTGAGCCAAGGCCCGCTGAGCGGTTTGCCTTCAGCGACAAAGAGAATGTCTGTCAGGCACACAGGAGCGTCGAGATCATCGCTTGGGTATTGGTCTAAAATCTCAATGCTAAAACGAGTGCCCAAAAGCGGAGGGTCAAGTCTCACGCTCTGAGCGCCCCGGGAATCTTCAAGGTTGATGTTTTGAGTCATCTTGCCACTGCGAATGAGCAACCTCTTCGCCCGTGCAAAATCAGGCCAGGTGTTGGTGTCGAAATTATTGCCAGTACTGATGCGCAGCTCTTCGATCAACACCGGGCTGTTAAAGCCGAACGTCAACAACTCATTGAGCGGATCAGCTGTCGGGCTACACCACGCCGTAGCATCGCGCCCGTCGAGAAGATTCAAGGGCTGGTACAGCGTTGGCCGAGTGTCTTTCTTGAAATACCCAGTGGCCTGCGCATACCCAACGGTATTTGTGCTCGTTGAACCAGCAACCAGGGCCGCCAAAGCACCAGCACTCAAACTCAGAGTCGACATAGGCGCACTATGCCACGGAACATTTCAGCACTTGCGACGTTCCGTCCGCGTGGCATGAGACACCTATGAATCGACGACTTTTGGCTTCCCTCATCGCCGTCGTGCTGCCTGCATGTGAGACCTGTACTTCCAGCCAGGTGGTCGACGCAGGCTCAAAAGACGCCGGACTCCCGATTTTGCTCGAAAAAGAGCCCAATGATTCGGCCAATACAGCGTTGGTCCTCGAGAGAACCTCTCTCATCGAAGCCAATTTGGGTGCCGACCCCCAAAAGCCAGATACCGATTGGTACGTCTTGAGGGCTGCAGTGCCGACCACCGTCGACTTTGAAGCGAGCTGCCCCAACGGGGGGGACATCAGCGTGGAAGTGGTCGACGAAACCGGAGGCGTGCTCTCGCAAGTCAATTCCAACGGAATCGGCGGCGCAGAGCGGCTGCCTAACCTCGATGTGTCGACGAAGACCTTCGTACGCGTCGTCGCCCTCAAAAAGGGCGTTGGCGGGGCCTACGTGGTGAAAGCGACTTTCAGCGAACGCATGCCCGGTTATGAGCTCGAGCCAAATGAGCGCAAAGTCGACGCATCACCGGTGGCATTGGGGCAGGCCATCTCTGGAAGCATTGGCCATGGCAACGACGTTGACTACTTCCGCTATGAAATTCCTCAAGACGAAGCAGTAGCAATCGACGCGGGCCTCAACGATGGCGGTCTCGACCCCCTTGCAGAACGCCGGTTGGCGTTACGTGTGGATGTCAGCGCAGTGGAAGGCGTCGCGTTGGAACTTCAGATTCTCACCGAGGCCGAAGCGGTTTTGTTTGCAGCCAAATCGACAGAAAATGCTCCGCTGTCATTGCGCAACGTCGGCGTACGGGCCGCAGACAGCGTCATCTATATCGCGTTGAAAAGTGTGCCCATCGGCAGCGGGAAAGAGACGCACAAGGGCTCGAATGTCGAGCTTTCGTACACCCTGACGGTGGCGCCAGAAGATGCCAGCGGTAACACTGAATTTGAACCCAACGACGAAAGTGCACGCGCTACTGATTTGCCGGCCAACAGCTACCGCGATGGCTTCATCAGCCCCAAAGGCGATGTCGACTACTTCCGCCTCATCACCGACGGCCCTTCACTGGCGAAGCTCCAGCTTTCGGGTGTCGACAAAGTCGATTTGACGCTCTCAGTGGTTCAGCCCGTTGCCGGCAAACCCGACGAAGTGCTGCTCAAAACCAACGAAGGCATTGCGCGGGAGCCAGAGCAACTCAACAACGTGGCTTGCAATGGCGTGTGCTTCATTCGAGTCGAAGCGGCTTTGAAGAAGATCAACGGCAAATGGGTGAAGGAAGACGAAAATGGCGACCAAGCCTACCGCCTCAATGCGGTGGTGGTGCCTGATGACGGAACTGAAGAGAAAGAGAACAACAATTCAGCCGCGACGGCGACTCCAGTCAGCTTTGGGAAGCCTATTCGAGGCACCATTTACCCTAAAAAAGATGTCGACTATTTCGCGCTCGATTTAAGAGAACGCCCCGTCAAAACGGCCATCAGAGCGACCGTGCTCGGCATACTCAAAGTTGACGTCGGTCTCTATCTTCACCGCGTCGAAGCAGACGGCAAGTTGACGTTGGTGCAGACGAGCGACTTTGCCAAAGGCGACAAAGCAGAAACAGTGCGCTTCGCCGCTGAACCCAATCTCTACGTTTTCGAGGTGCGCGACGCCAAAAATCGCGAAGCGAACTTTCAAGACAGCTACCAGTTGAGTGTCGACGAGGGCGAAGAGCAATAACCCACCCAATCGAAGGAGCCTTGATGAATTGCGTCGCCTTCAGCGTTAGAACCCCTCATGGACATTGAGCAGGAAATCCGCAGGCTCAAGCAAGAACTCAACGCCGTCATCCTGGCTCACTATTATCAAGAGAGTGAGATTCAAGACGTCGCCGATTTCGTGGGCGATTCCCTTGCCCTGGCGCAGCAAGCCGAGAAGACGACTGCCGATGTCATCGTTTTTTGTGGCGTTCACTTCATGGCTGAAACGGCCAAGATTCTGAACCCGAACAAGTTGGTGTTGTTGCCAGATCTCGCCGCTGGGTGTTCGTTGTCTGATCGCTGCCCTGCAGATCGATTCAAACTTTTTAAAGACAAGTACCCAGATCACTTTGTAGCGACCTATGTGAATTCGTCGGCGGCGGTCAAAGCGATGAGCGACGTCATCGTGACCAGTTCGAACGCGGTGAAGATTATTTCGAAAGTTCCCAAAGACAGACCCATCATCTTTGCGCCTGATCAACACCTCGGCCGCTGGGTCAGCAAACAAAGTGGCCGCGAAATGGTGCTGTGGCCAGGCAGCTGCATGGTGCACGAAATTTTCAGCGAGAAACTGATTGTGCAGCTTCAAGTGCAGCACCCTAACGCGAAAGTCATCGCGCACCCCGAGTGTGAAGAATCAGTACTCCGACACGCTCAGTTCATCGGTTCGACCAAAGCGTTGCTCGAATTCACGCAGAAAGACGCCGCTAGCGAATTCATCGTGGCCACCGAGTCAGGCATTCTTCACCAGATGCAAAAAGCTTCGCCCCACAAGACGTTCATTCCCGCGCCTCCGAATAACGGCTGCGCCTGTAACGAGTGTCCTCATATGCGGCTCAATACGATGGAAAAACTCTACCGCTGCATGCGCGACAAAAAGCCTCAGCTCGACATGCACCCGGGGTTGAGAGAAGCCGCCTTAAAACCCCTCAAACTGATGTTGGAATGGAGCTAAAAATCATGTTCCATTTTTTCGCCCTACCCGCCTGGCAGCTGCTCGACAAAAAGGGAGCCCAAGCCATCGGTGCTGAAGCGTTTGTGGCAGAAGAAGCCTTGCGCCCGAGTGAAACTGAACCTTCACTCATCGAACCTGCGCTCGCGGGCGTTGAATACCGTGGCTACAAGGCATGGGAGCGCGCTTTGGAATTGTTGACCGGTGAAAAGTTGGCCCTTTTTGCAAAAGCGCCTCAAGATCTCCCGGCGCTGCTGAGAACGGCAGATCAACTTCTCACCATCGCAAAGGTTGATGCCGGTGAACGCGCCCAACTCTGGCGCTGCAGTTGTGGCACCCGCTATGCGGTGCCTGTTTCATTGGTCCGCCCGGTCTCGCTTCGCTGCGAACGCTGCGGCAACACCGTCGATCTCGACCCCACTCGCGGCCTGGGCGAAGAACGCATTACCGACCCCCAGACAGCAGCCATCAATTCAGCTCGACTGTCGCTGTCTGTCTTTTTTCGCGAAGCGATGGCCCGAGGCTGGCCTGTCTTGATTGAGAAAATCTGATGCTTCGAAGCACGCTCGATCTCCTCCAATGCCCCAAGTGTGGAGCGAGCAGTTTGGTTCCAGATAAAGAAGGCAGCGAGCCCGCGTTGGCTTTCGGCCCCGCTCGGTGTTTGGGCTGCGGCTCGATGTTCCCCGTGCATGATGGGTTGATCGACTTTGTGGGCGAGCGGCCAAAACTGGCTCCGTTGCAGCACGCGATGGAACAACCTTGGGTGGCCCGCTCTTGGGAACGGTATGTGCGACCGAGCCTCGACATGTTGCTCACCCACGGTCGACTGGATCACGAGCGTGAATACACCGTGCTTCGAAACCTCATCGGCAAACCACCTGGGCCCGTCGTCGACCTCGGCTGTGGTGCGGGTCTGATGCTGCGTCGCCTGTCTCGCGATTTTCCCGGCCTGCAAACCATTGGCGTCGATGTCTCACGCCCGATGTTGGAAGAAGCCATGGCGCAAGTTCGAGAAAACGCACAGATGGCAGACTTTGTGCGAGCGCAGGCCCCCTTAATACCCTTCAACGATGCATCGCTTGGCGCCGTGGTGGCTGTCGGCCTGATTCACTTTTTTGAAGATCTCGACACGCTCATAAAGCACGCTGCACGCACCCTGAAACCAACGGGCCGTTTCGTAGCAACGACTTATGAATCAAGCAGATTGATGGAACCCATTCATCGCCGTCTCGGCTTGTTTCCGAGATCTGAACGAGAGCTCAAGGCCGCAGCAGAACGAGCAGGCTTGGTGGCTTTCGAGCGAGTTTTAGTTTCGCCCTTCGTACTGTGGAAAGCGGAGCGACCCTAAAGTCAGATAAAAATGCCACCACGAGCGTCGTACCGCGCGGTGGTCGGTAATCGGGTGGTCTCGGTGTTGCCCTTGAGGGTACCAAACACCTTGAGCTTCATATTGGCGCCGCAGTTCTTACATTTGCATTTGCCCTTGGGGCAGGTGCAATCACCCGGGCCTTTGCAAGAGCAGGTTGCTTTGGTGCTGAAGGAAGCCCTCTCAACAGAGCTCGCTCCGGCAGCAGAAGCGAGCAACACAACGCCCACGGCGATGCTCTTGAGCTGCAGCATGAGAAGACCTTCCTGCAAGAGAAGACAAAACGAAGACGTGCAGCCGCGTAGCGCACAACGAGGGTACTTGCCAAGCGGCGAGCTGCCATACATGGTCCGCCCCCTCGTGCGCCGACCCACCTTGGAGCAATTCACTTGGCCTTTCGCGTTGATCTGCGCCGTTACGCCGCTGTGGAGCACCACCGCACTTCCCTTGGTTGATCTCCCTCAGCATCTTCACCTCATCTCGGTGCTGCACCGGCTCAACGATGCCACCACGCTGTACCCCGAGATTTTTGCAAGACGTCCTGAGCTCACCCCTTATTTGGGGTACTACTACCTGGTCAGCACCCTCAATTGGGTACTGCCTTTAGAGACGGCGAATCGAGTTTTTTTGTCGGCCTATGTCGCGGGCTTCCCTTTGTCTTTGGCGTTTCTCCTCCGCAGCTTCAAGCGGCCAATTTGGCCCGCATTGTTGGCGACGCCTTTTGCATATGGAGACAGTTTCGCCTGGGGCTTCATCAATTACTGCGCCGCGCTCCCACTTGCCTTCATCACCTGCGGCTTCTTCGTACGCGCCATCGATGATGCGCTTCGTCGCCGGACCTGGGCGATTGCGCTGGGCTTGAGCCTGGTGACGGTGCTCCTGTTTCATGTGCAGGCCTTTGCCTGGTTGGGCGTGGCGCTCCCTTTTCTTTTGCTCACCACGCCGGCTCCTGAAGGCAAGGGCTTTAAGGCGAGAGTGCCTGCGCTTTTAGGCGTCGTGCCGGGGGTTCTTCTCTTCATCTTGTGGGTCGGCCTCCGAGTGGGCCAGCCGCAAGAAATCGCCCCCGGGCAACCGTGGAAATCTTGGGGGCCCATGCTTTCCAAAGAAAATCTCGGTTGGAAGCCCCTCGAGCAAAACCTGGCAGAATTTGTCTCGTTCCCTCGGGAATTGTCTCATTTGTCAGAAGTGAACTTTCCCGTATTGGCGGGAATGGTGCCTGATGGGGGAGATCAACGCGCGGTGCGCATCGTCTTTCTCATTGCGCTCATCGCTCTGTGCATGGGCGCGGTACATGCGGTGAGACGCACTGGTGTTCCGAGTGCCGAAGGCCCCTGGGCGCGTTGGCGAATGGTTGGCTTGGCCGGCTCGGCCGTAGCGCTCTTCTTGCTGCTCCCCTTCGATATTCGCGGCTACATGTATTACCTCAATACGCGTTATGCGCATCTCGCGGCGGCGTTGCTGGTGTGCGCCGTGCCGGTGCTCCCTGCGCTTTGGGGAAAAAGATTGGGCTCCCTCGCTGCGGCAGCCTCGCTGATGTTGATGTTGCCTTTGCGAAGTGCCTTCGCCGCTTTTGACCTCGAGTCAGCAGCACTGAGTGAAATCGCCAAAAGCGCAGCCGAAAAACCACGCGTGATGGGTTTGATTTACGGAACCGGGTCCCGGGCAGTCACGCACCCTGTCTACTTGCATTCGAGCTGCGTGGTGGCGCGTGAACGAGGGGGTTTGACCAATTTTTCCTTCGCCCTCACGCCGCACAGCCCGCTGATGTATCGCGACGGGCCTCCCCCGACTTTTCCCAGTGAATGGCGACCGGATCAAATGCGCTGGGAAGAACAGGGGCGTTTCTATGATCACTTCGTCATCCGCGGCGCGCACCCGCAGCAGATTTTTGGCCCTTTGCTGCAATCAGAAGTCTACGTGGCAGCCCAGGCGGGCGACTTCTTCCTCGTGCGAAAGCGCGAGAAGTGAGCCTCACTTCTCTATTCTGCATTCCAGTCAGAAGCAGGCAGCACCTTCCACCCCGTATCTATCTTTGCTGACTTAAAACGCACCACTCGAAGCGGCCATTCGCGGGGCGTTTTGGCCG